>JBBRZF010000014.1:0-34185 GCA_038236965.1 Terriglobales bacterium
ACTCATAGTGCAGGCAGCGGGTGGCGTGGTCATCGCGCTGGCTCCAAAGAAATCACTCATTGCAGGAGCCGTGCTGGAGACTCCCGGAAGATTCGACGTTACGCCTAGCGCGTTCAGCATGGTGCGAAGCAGATTCTGATGTTGATAGAGGGTCGAAGATTTGTGATTCTTCTTCACCTTGGGACCGATGACGACGGTTGCCAGATGTCCGCCTCCGTGTGTGGTGTCGCTCGCCGAGCCTTCGTCAAAGGTGATGACGAGCAGGCCGTCCTGTTGGAATTGCGGGTTCGCTAGGATGGGGGCGATGTTGGTCTTCAGCCAATTATCCATCGCCGCCTTCTTCTGGGAATCAGTGCAGCTCGTCATGCCATCGGGACAATCGTGCCCGTTGTGGTGCATATTCGGAACAATGAAAGAAAATCTGGGGACAGCGTTGTTTGTGATATCCGTCTTGAACTGCGTGAACGGAACCACGTTAAGTTTTTCATTGGAACTGTTCACTACGTCGGTGAAATAGGCGAAGGGATTGTGGTGCTTCACGTAGGGATAGACATCGCCGCCGGTATAGCCGACGCTGGGAAGGCTTTCCGCATACGACTTCCATGTGACACCGGCGGTCATCATGGTGCGCACCATGTTAGCGGCGCTCACGTTGCTGCTATAGCCGTCGCTATTGGTGATGATCTGTCCGGTGGTCATCATCAGGTAGTTGCCGATAGAGGGATGCGTATTGCCATAGTAGTTCGTCGCGAGACCGTATTGATTGGCGAGCCCGTTCAGGTAAGGCAGGGAGGAGTTTCCGACGATGGATGTGTAACCATGGTTTTCTTCTACCACCACGTAAACGTGTCCGGCCGCTGGGACCTGCGCCAGTGCGGCGCTCGCCATGATGAGAAGCACTGCGAGTGCGACGAGAGATTTCTTCATGAACACAACTCCTGGGTTTGGGATGGGACCAGTTTAGGGGGCGAGGGACTAGAAACGAATCGGCAAGAACAACTACGCGACTGAGGTATCGGGGCGTAGAAGCATTAAGGAAACACCAGTAAAAAGCCTGAGGCGGGATGAGTGTCCCGCCTCATGTTGCATAAGGTTTTGTACTGAGCCGTTATTGGACGTTGACCGAAATCGCCGCCTTGCTAACGATGCCGTTCTTGTCCCACGATTGCACGGTCACGCGATGGGTTCCCTTGGTCATCGTAACCAGCGTATTGATGCTGGAGACATTGTTAGCCAAGAAAACACTGACGCTGTCCACGTAGATCCGTATCGCCCTGATGGCGACATTGGAGCTTGCGGTGGCCGCGATTCGGCCGCTGCCGGTGACGATTGCATTATTCGTGGGCTGCAGGATGGTGACTCCGGCAACGACCGTGACCGTCGCCGACGTGGTCGACTTCGCCCCCTGATTATCGTTGACTGTAGTGGAGACCGTGTAGCTTCCTGCGGTGTTGTAAGTGTGGCTTGCTGTGGGTCCCGCGCTCGTTGTGCCGTCTCCCCAGTTGATGACCGAGGATGCGATGGAACCGTCAGCGTCGGTGGAGCTCAAAGTTGAGGCAGTCAGGGTTCCGGGAGCTACGATGGTCGTGGTGTTAAGCGTTAGCGCGGCAAAGGGTGGGACGTTTGCTTTAGGACTTGCCGTAACCGCGGCAGACGCGTTCGCGGTTGCGCCAAGGTTGTCGGTGACGGTTGTCGTTACAGCGAAACTGCCCGCCGTTGCGAACACGTGCGTTGCCGAGGGACCAGCGCTTGTGGTGCCGTCTCCCCAGTTGATTGTCGAGGAAGCGATGGAACCGTCAGCATCCTCTGACCCCGCCGTGGAAGCGGTGACTGTGCTGCCGACCGTTGAATTCTGAGGTGTGACGCTAAGGCTTGCCGTCGGAGGCTGGTTGGGAAGTGTGACGCTTACCGTCGATTTCTGCACTAGTCCTTTCGCATCCCATGACTGCACCGTGATGCGATGCAGACCAGCGCTGGCGGCAATAGTGGTATCGATGCTGCTGACGTTTTGCGCGAGGTAGACACTGGTGCCATCCAGGTAGATACGGATAGCAGTGACCGCCGCCGAAGAGCTGACGTTGGCGGCGACGCGAAGCTGACTCGCGACGGTGGCACCGTCCGTGGGCGCAAGGACGGTCACACCGTAATTCACGGTGACCGCAGAACTCGCAATGGACATCGCACCTCGGTCATCCGTGACTGTCGCGGTAACTGTATATTTTCCGGCGGTTGCGTAAACATGGGTAGCAGTGGGGCCAGCGCTGGTTGCGCCATCGCCCCAATTGATCGTCGAGGAAGCAACGGTGCCATCCGCATCGGTCGAGGCCGAAGTCGAGGCCGAGAAGCTCACGGGGGCCATGCCCGACGTCGGCGTAACGCTGAGCACCGGAACGGGAGGCTGATTCGCAACTACCGACACGGTTGCTGTCGCTTTAGATGTCGCACCCATGTCGTCGGTCACAGAACCGGTGACAGTGAATGTTCCAACCGAGGCGTAGGTGTGGGTCGCAGTGCCGCCGGTTGCAACCGAGCCATCACCGAAGTCGATGCTGCTGGATTGAATGGTCCCGTCGGCATCGGTCGAGGCTGCGGTACTTGCATTGACCGTGATGGGAGCAACGCCATTTCCGGGAAGTATGGAAAGCCGCGCTTGCGGAGGCTGATTGGCAATGACCGTCACCGACGCTGAAGCCGAATTGGTCGCACCCTTGTCATCAGTGACCGTCGCCTTCACCATGTAATTGCCTACGCTGGAGTAAAGGTGCTTCGCCGACGATGCATTGGCGACGAATCCATCGCCAAAATCAATCGTGGTGGAAACAATCTTTCCATCCGGGTCGGAAGAACCCGCAGTGGCCGCCGTCGCGGTCAAAGAACTAATTCCGGAGGCGGGAGTAACAGCCAACGCTGCCACGGGAGGCTGATTCGGTTGACCCGCTATCGCATAGTTGATCGCGCCCGATATCTGATTCTTGATCGACGACTTCCCTACCGCTTTTACGAAGAGCGTATAGTTCGCCTGATCGAGCGAGAACTGTGTTAAGTCGAGGGTGTTGGTTCCGGCGGCAACATCGGCAAGAGACATCAGGTTCTGTCCGTCGGTGGAGATAAAGACCGTGTAATGGTCGAGGGTGTTCTCGTTGCCGCTGATGCCCCAATTGAGCGTGTTGCCTGTTACCGCGCCGCTTACGGTCACGCAGTTATCGACGCCGCTCTCGAGCTCCGAACCTTCTTCGTAGTCGTTCCAAGTAACGATCTGGGCATTGGGTAGCTGCTTCGAACTCGAGTAATACTTGCCAGCTTCAGCCATGGTCGCAAGCCAAGTCTGTCCGCAGTGTTGGTTAACGATGCGATTGGAACCCCAACTGGCCAGCGTGTCATTGAATCCTTTGTAGCCCGAGCCGTAAGTCAGTTTGCTCGGATAACTCAATGCGGTCGAATAGAAATTGTCCATGTAGCTGAGTCCCATGCTATTCGGATCCGTGCTACTAATGCCGAGCCACGAGAATCCGCCGTCGCTATAGCTCTTGGAGAATGCACCCGAATTGCGGAAGATGAAGATCGGGTTTCCCGGCACGCCCGCTCGTATGCGCGTCCAGTCGAGTGTGTAGGCTTCCATGCCGAAGAAAAAGACTACCGGCCGGCCGTTGTAGCGAACATAAGTGGAGGAGGTTTCGAAGTTGTTGTACGCGTAGGTAAGGTCGATGATCGCCTGCCCGGAGAGGTCGCACCCGCTCGTCGCAGCGCAGGTCTTCAGGGCGCCAACGTCTTCCATGATGGCAAACTGGAATTGTCCGCCGCGCTTCTCGGCTTCTGCCCGGAGCATCTGCGCCACTTGGTTGGGGCGCGTATTGTTCTGTCCGTACCAGTCGAGGATCGCGCCATCGATGCCGCGGCCCATCATGTCATCCACCTGCTTCGCCACTTGGGTCGCGTCGTTCGACGTGTAGCCGACGTTCATGTGATTGGTGCCGCCGAACCATCCCATCAGGTGAACGTAGAGTTTAGTCGTCGAGCCCGCGTAGAGCAGCGATCGCATCGGCACCTTGCTGATGTTGCCGGCGCCAAGGTTCGCACTCGATTGCGTTTTAAACGTATCTGCTGCGCTGGTGTTGTTTCCGGTTTCTCTGGCGAGGGTGGTGGTGGGAACCACAGTTGTTGCGGCGGATGTGCCCAGAATGAGCGTAATAACTACAATGACGACCAGGATTACTTTGCGCACGCAAATACCCTCAGAGCCCTCCCCGTTGTGACAGGTGAGGACGACTTTCAACCCGATTGGGCGTTATCCTGGGGGACATCGCTGTCTTGAGTGAAAGGGGATTCTAGCGGCGGCCAGACCGAGCTTGCCTAGGTATAAAGTACTAAGGTAACAAACGATTTTGCCTTATTACGAGAGGTCATTGAACATTCAAGTTATTGATATTAATGAGCAAAGCTAGCGACAGCAAGGCTAAGGTAGAGCTGGTTACCTCGCATTTTTGCGCGTAAACGGGTTACGGCGGTATGATGCTCTGCCCGTCGCGTTTCACCCGCAGCGCCGCCATTGCGCATGCGTTCAACAGAAAAACTGTTGCGACAAACAACGTATAGCGGCTGTTTCGGCTTCCAACCATAAGACGAGTTGCACCAAGTCAGTCGCGTGAAGGATTGGACAATTCGCTCCGAGGTCGCTACAAAGAATTTACAGATTTGAGGACGACTGATGGCGTCTCAGCCTGCCATGGAAAGCACACCCAAGATTCCTTTGGAAATCAGCAAACAACTGCGAACGTTGGCGCACGACCTCAGCAATTCCATCGAGACCATAATGCAGGCCTCCTATTTGCTGGGACAAGCACAGACGCTCGACGACACCAACAAGAAATGGGTGGAACTGATCGATAACGCGGCGCGCGACGCTGCTCGCATTAATCGCGAAATACGCGAGGTTCTGCGCGCCAGTTCAGCCGCTTAGAACGCCAATCAAGCGCTCACGAAAAAGACCCGCCTCGGTGGCGGGTCTTTAGTTTGCAATCCAGCTTCTACAGACTTTCCAACACTGCTCTCAGGAATTTGTAGAATTCGCCAACTGACTCGATTTCCACGCGTTCATTGGGGCTGTGCGGACTCTCGATCTGCGGTCCGAAGGAAATCAGCTCCATTCCCGGATACTTCTCCCCTATCACGCCGCACTCTAGTCCTGCATGCATCGCGATCATCTTCGGCTCATTGCCGAAGACTTCCATGTGAACCTTTTTGGAAGTCTGCACGATGTTGCTGTTCGGTTCAGGCTTCCAGCCGGGATAACTGCCCGTGCTTTCGACAGTAAATCCGGCCATGCGCAACACAGTGGAGACCAGTTTGGCCGCCGCCTGTTTGCTTGCTTCGATAGCACTGCGCTGGCTGCTGCCGATCTCCACGTCTTCGCCCTTGATGGAGATAGTCGCCAGGTTAGTCGAGTTCTGCACCAGTCCCGGGATATCGGGGCTCATAGCCAGAACGCCGTGCGGAGCGCTTGCCAATACATTCACGATCGTCGCACCATCTTTCGGCTCAAGAACCCTTGCTGGCTTTTCCGTGGTCTCCACAGTGATGACTAGTCCCGGATCGAATCCGCCCATGTCGATGCGGATCTCGGCTCCGTATTTCGCGACTACCTTCTTCAGTTCGGCTTCCTTCGCGGAGTCGAGCACCACGATTGCCGTCGCTTCACGAGGAATGACGTTGCGAGCGCTGCCGCCCTTGATGTCGGCGATCTCAACCGTCAACGCGTCCATTGCGCCCTGTAATATCAGTCCCATGATGCGAATTGCGTTGCCGCGGCCGAGGTGGATATCCACTCCGGAGTGTCCGCCCTTCAATCCCGTCACTTTGATCTTGTAAGCTGCGGTACCTGCCGGCGCTTTCAGCGCGACCTTTCGGCGAGCCGTGGTGTTGATGCCGCCAGAGCATCCGATGCAGATGGTGCCTTTCTCCTCGTTGTCGAGGTTCAGCATGTACTTCGCCTTCAGCCTGCCGGCTTCAAATTCCGCTGCTCCGGTCAGACCGGTTTCTTCATCTATGGTGAAGACTAATTCCAGTGGCCCATGATTGAGGTCCGAGCCTTCCATGATTGCCAATCCGGCAGCGACTCCGACTCCGTTATCTGCGCCCAGCGTGGTTCCATCCGCATAGAGCCATTCGCCTTTGCGAACGATCTTGATTGGATCGGTATCAAAGTTATGTACGGTGGCTTCGTTCTTCTCGCAGACCATGTCGAGATGTCCCTGAAGGGCGACAACGGGGGCGTTCTCGCGTCCTGGACGTCCAGGCTTGCGAACGATGACGTTGCCGACTTTATCCAACTGAGCATCCAAGCCCAGCTTCTTGGCTACGCCGATAACATACTCGCGAACTTTAGCTTCTTTAGTAGAGGCGCGGGGAATCTGCGCTATCGCATTGAAATGCTTCCATAACTCTTTAGGTTCCAGATTTTCCAGTGCTGGTGCAGGTGTCATAGGTGACTCCGTAGATGAATGTGTGACCCACCATCCTACAGCCCCGCACTGCATTCACGCGAGTGTCGCGTTTTCCAGACAAGCCAGTGCTCCTCGGGCAAACTCTCGCATGGCTTGGGCCTCCATTCGGAAGGACCCTGAAATCCCGCAAAACAACCACCTGTACAAATACCTTTGGAGGAATCACTCACAACCATGAACGGTGTTTCCGAGTCTGCAGTCCATGGGGGCTGGCTCGGGAGAATTCGCGAAACCAGCAACGGAAGCAAAATGGGATTGCTAGCAGCTCCCGCCATAGCAGCGCCGTTCGCGGTTGCCGCTATGGGAATGCGCCGAAGTACTGCCGACGAACGCATCAACTCGGCTGCCTGATCACGCCGCTTCTGTAAGAAGTACCGGCTTGCGACGCAGCGCACGAAGATAATCCTGCGCTGCGTGGTAACCCTCAACCGTGCCCACGTCCATATAGTGTTCGCCGCTGAAGGTGGCATGAACTACATGGCCTGCGTCCATATAGGCATTCAGAAGATTTCCAAGGAACTCATCCTCGCGATGCCGCGCCTCCCATAGTAACTTCAACGCGCGGAACGCTTCGCCCGTTGCCGTCACTCCACCCCATATCCAATGCGAGTGCGCGTCCGGCTGCTTCACTTCTACGCGTAGTACATAACCGTGCTCGTCACAGGTCACGGCATCGAATACCGAAGGATTAGTCACAGGAAACAATACGAGGTCTATGTCCGACTTCTTTTCTACCGCGGGCCAGTAAGCGTTTTCCGGAAACCAGATAGTATCCGGCAAACCTATCAGCACCTGCTCAGAGCCGCGAACAAACGGCTCAGCGCGAAACAGGGCATCGCACAAACCCGCGGGCTTTTGCTGAACAACGTAAAAGATCTCAGCCGCATAATCGCGCTCAGCGAAGTAGCGAACGATATCGCTCTTCTCCGATGAAATGACCATGCATATCTGTGTGGCTCCGGCGGCGATCATCCGTTCTACTAGATATTCGGAGACAGCTTTCGGGCGCTCCACGCCTTCGATGGTTCGCGAACCGACAGGCAGGAGTTCTTTGGAACAACCCAGCGGTTGAATCCTCTGTCCAGCGCCTGCTGCAGGAATGATTCCGATCATGCGGCCTCCGTGATCTTTTTCGAGTACGAACCGCTGCGGCCGATTTCTATCTGGCGAGAACTTCGTCTTGCTTCCTCGAAATACTGCAACAATTGTTCCGCCCGACGTTCGCCGGAGTTCTCTTCCAAGGTGCGCTCCCGAGCGCGTGCGGCCATCTGTTTTAAGGAGTCTGTGCCCATTGTGAGCGCCTCCATTACGTCATCCGCGGAATTCGCGATGATGATCTCTTCGCCGGGCTTGAAAAAGCGATCCAGCCCCTCCCACCAGTCGCTCACGATGGGAGTCCCACATGCCGCTGCCTCGAAGAAGCGCCCCGAGGGACACCATCCGGTCTCAGCCATCTCTTTGCGCGTGATATTCAAGGTGAGCCGCGAAGACGAATACATCGCCGAATGGTCATGCGGAGATACATGGTCGAAGCGACATACATTCGACGGCCACTGCCACTGCCACGGATACAGCGTTCCCGCGAGAACGAATTGCAAATTTTCGCTACGCCGCGCAGGCTCGAGGAAGAGGTCATCTACCTTTTGCTGGCGGTCGGCCGCATAGGTTCCCATGTAGCTGAGGGCGGAATCGAAATACTGGTTTGACGCAACGCGCTGGTAAATATCGGGGTCAACGCAACCGAAGAGAGGCAACGCCAACTGGGCTCCCCAGTCCTTCTCAAGTTCCAACAGCGACCTGCCGCCCGTCCACGAAAGCACCAGGTCGAAGGCCCCCAATTGCTCCCTCCGCAGATAATCGAGGTCGCCACCGCGGAGGTTCTTAAGAGTGATGGGAGTGTCTAAGTCATAAAACACCCGTAACGGTCGCCCCAGAGAAAGAATGTCGTCATTGATTAGCGCGCCTTCGGGACAGTAGCTCGCCGTCATCACCACATCCGAGTCAGAAGCCGCGAACACCGCCCGCTCACGTATCTCGCGCCAATCGCGATACAAGATCAGTTCGCAGAAGTTGGGCGTAGGCAGGTCACGTCTCAGCGCATAATACTCAACGTCTTTTTCAAAAAAGGTGATCTCGTGACCCTGACGATGGAGCCCACCCAATATCGCACGATACGGCGTTGCGTGTCCGTTCCCCCATGAAGAAGATAAGGTCAAACCAAAGATCGTGATTTTCACAAACACCCCTGAATCCGTAGCGCGATCCCACGAACACACACGTACTCACCTTCTCTGATGGCGAGCACTCCCTCCGGGTGGCCAGTCACCATGCCCGTCGCGGTAAAAGATAAAGGCCGCCCGCAGGCGACCTTCTATGCTTCGAACGAACTTATCGTCTAAACCAGCTTCGCGTCGAGGGTGATCTTGGCGTTGTTGGCAAACAGCTTCGAGACCGGGCATCCAGCTTTTGCATTTCCCGCAGCTTCGTCGAACTTCGCCTTGTCCGCGTTCGGGATCTTCGCCGTCAAGTCCAAGTGAACGGCCGTGATCATCGGTTTGCCTTCCACCATGTCCAGAGTGACCGTGGCAATCGTGTCGATGGATTCAGCCTTCATCCCGGCCGCATCCAGTTGCGCGGAGAGCGCCATCGAGAAACAACCCGCGTGCGCAGCACCCAGCAATTCTTCCGGATTCGTTCCTGCGCCGTTCTCAAAACGAGTGCTGAATGAATATTGTGTTTTCGAGAGAACGCCGCTTGCTGTCGAGACCGTTCCCTTACCGTCTTTTAATCCACCTTGCCAATGTGCACTGCCAGTACGTTGCATTCGCTCTTCTCCTTGCGTCGGACAGACGTGCCGACTAACAGCCTAAAGGGTACCACTTCAGTCTACTTCCCGTTGGAGCGCCCCCGCCGACGACACCGACCGCCGGACTTGCGCCATGTCTCGTGCGTTCATGGGCTCTCGTGATGTTGGCAAGGAATCTCAGATGGTGTGAAATGCAGAGGTTCAATAGAAGTCGGAACAATTTAGATGAAGCCGCAAAGCAAGTTGGACAGACGCTCATCGCATCGATAGAAGAATTGTTCAAAGGCTGTTTCGACAAATCATGAAAAACGGGTTGCCATCGAGAAAGTCATCGGTTCACTCCTTATGCTTGTTGGCGATTTTACAGTCGAAGCGAATCAGACGGCTTCGCCGATTCAGACAGCATTTAGAACGGGGCTGGCAAAAGTGAAATTTTTGTTACTTTAGTAACCTTGGCTACGGTATACTGCCCCGCTGAAAAATTACGGCCCAATTTAGCAACTAAGCAACTCCCAGGAGATACAACAATGAAGAAGATCATGATGTACGCCCTCGCCGCCTTGATGCTCGCCGGTACCCTTTCCGCAGCCGCCTACAACACTTCGTCCAACAGCAATGCGGCTGCGCCCGGAGAAGGCTCCTACTACCCCTGCACCAGCCGCGGCTGCGGAGTTAACTAAAAGCCCCGAAGGAATTTGATGACGGCCACGCTGGCGGCATTGTGCCGACAGCGTTTCGGCTTGTCATGGAAGTTTACTTGTTGGTAAACATCCATGTGTTTTTTCTAAATCTTCATTGAGTATGTGGCCGGAACGGGCTATGCTGCCCTCCTATGTCGCTCACTTGGACCCAGTATTTCTTTTGGTTTGCAGCTCCGATCATGCAGATGGTGGTTGCGATCAGCATGAAGAGACGCGGCCTGAACCGCGAGTACCCCGCCTTCTGGAACTATACGGTCTTCCAGGTGGTGAGCGGCATTGCGATGTTCGTGGTTTTCCGCACGCAGCGTCATCTCTATGAGTACCTTTATTGGACAGTGAGTGTTCTGGGGATATCGCTGGCGTTCCTTGTGCTGCGCGAGATCTTCTTTGACGCATTCAAGCCGTACGAAGCGCTGAGTGAGTTCGGGCACATCCTGTTCCGGTGGGCCCTCCTGCTGCTGACCATCGTGGCTACGGTGACGGTGCTGTCGTCGAACGCGCAGGGAACCGAGCGGCTGTACGTGATGCTGCTGAGTGGAGAACGCAGCGTTCGCATCATGCAATGCGGTCTGGTCGCCTTCCTCGCCTTGTTCAGCGCGCATCTTGGCGTTACGCGACGCCATTTCCTGTTCGGCATCGCCTTGGGTTACGGAGTGTTTGCCAGCGTGCAGATGCTTTCCTTGACGGCGCTTACGTCGGGGATCATTTCGACCGGGGCCTACGGGATGATTTCCGGTGGTATCTACACGGTGGCTGCGGGCATCTGGATGTATTACTCGCTGGCTCCGGCGGCGGCGAAGCGTCCGGTGGAGATTCTGCCGCAGTCGCAGAAGTGGAACCAGGCGCTGGCAACGGCGATCGGCGTTCCTGAGCCGGAAGGTTTCCTGCCTAACATGGAACGCACGGTTGAGCGCCTGCTGAACGAGCGTACCGGCAAATACAAGAACCTAAGCGTTCACTAGAACGAACCGATTCACAACGAGGGCCGCGACGAAAGTCGCGGCCTTTGCTTTTGGGAGCAGAGTGAAGGCTGGATTCGGGGCGGGGGAGTACCCTCCCCCTCCCCTTTTCGTTCTTTTTATGTCGTTTGTTTTCAATATTTTAGGCGGAATTTAGCGGCAAAATCTTGAAAACAATGGAGTTAGACATCAAATTCTTGAAAACAAAGAATTTAGCGTCGTGGTATCAGCTCGGGACCGAAAAAAGGCCGCGCTGAATGGGCGCGACCTTTTTCTTGTTTGATCTCTATATCCAGTATGACAGATTGGAGGGGGTCAACTGGACATCGGAGGAGAAATTATATTTGGTTTGTTTTAAGCAAGTTAGCGGGTTTTAGGGGTGACGGAGGGCTTGACAGGGAAACAGACGCTAGACGTCGGAAAACAGGCGTGGGACGTCGGACGAAGGTCGAAGGCTTCTTCCACCACGAAGACACGAAGAAAGGCAACGACGCGCGGAGGGTGTGGGGGAGTTTTGAGGGCGCTGAGGTCGGGCGTCGGCGAGGTCAAAGGAAACGGGGCGATTGCGAAATTCGAATTGCGAAATGCGAATCGAAGGTCAGAGGCGAAGAGCGGTGGTCTCGGAGATGCCCCACTCAAGCCCAACGGCGGGGCTTGAATGGGTCACACGGGGGGCTTGAATGGGCCACACGCCACACTCGGTAACTTAGTTGCCGAAAGCTTCTTTGTATCCCTGCTCATAACCAACGCGATACTGCTGCTGGTAGACGCCCTTGTCTCCGTAGTTAGAGGCGTATCCGCGATCGGGATGGTTGTAGCCGGGGCCGTACTTTGCGCGGCGGCCCAGACTGCGATCACGCTGTCCGTCGGTGCTTCCGTCGGTGTATCCCATGCGGAAGCCGGGATGGTTGTTGCTATTGAAACGGTCGTTTCCGTGATCGCCGCGAGTGCCGTTCCAATTCTGGTATCCGCGATCATAGCCGGACTGGTAGGCCTGACGGTCGTTATCGTTGTTTGAGCGGAAGCGATAACGGCGGGCGCGGTTGTGCTGACGATCTTTCTGTCCGTGCTTAAATCCCTGGTCGAAGCGCTGGTTGTTGCTGTAGCGCTCGTCGCGGTTCTGTCCCCATCCGTAATCATCGTTTCCCTGTTGGGATTGGGCGCGGGCGATGGCAGGTGCTCCGAACATGGTGACGGTAATGGCGAGAGCCAGCACCCATAACATCTGGCGGAAATGATTTTTCATTAATGCTCCTGTCAGTGGAGGGTGGGATGTTGACTCAAAACCACATTCCTAGCTGAGACGTGATGGAGCAAGAGTAAAGGGACTTGTAAACGACGTCTGTTCAAAGTTGCTCACTTTGAGGAGCAGGCGCAGAGGGCGCGGAGGGCGCGGGAGGAAAGTCAAAAGCCCCACATCTGCGAACGTCGCGCAGATGTAGGGCACCAATGGGGGTTTGCTATTGGGAGATGTGGGCCACCAGCCAGGACGGAGATGCCAAAGTGATAGAGGCCGTATCCCATGAAGGCTGCGGCAGTAGCGATTTTGTAGGCGTCCCCGAAGCCGATCATCGGGTAAGGGTTATAGCAGATTGGTTCGCGAGAAGAAACAAATTGTTAGTTGCCGGAAGTTAGCGCGTTCGTCGGACAGCGTCGGCCACCCGCCACCGCGCTCCCTTTGCAGTTGTGTGGTCGCGTTGCAGCACTTACAATCGCGCCGACACTTACCAAACCAATTATTGCAACAGGAGAAGAAATGCCGACGCAATACGACCCTTCGTTGTTACAGAAGTTCGCGGAAAATCTCTATTCGAAGGCGCAATCCATGACGATTTCGCACGCAGTCTGGGGCGCAGCTCTCTTTGGATGTATAGGCTTTTTCGCGAGCAGCGCTATTAGAACGGACACACCACTTTGGCTGATGGGTGCAGCGTTGGGCGGATTGATATGCGGATGGATTGGATACAACAAGGCCTTCGCGCTTCGATTGGAAGCGCAGCGGACGCTTTGCCAAATGAAAATTGCTGAAAGGCTCGGGGTCATTGCCGACTCACAAGTTCTCACTGCGTCAGTGACGTCGACCGAATCAATGTCCCATTAAAGCCAACAGAAGACTTGGGCCAACCGCCCGCCAAGAGCTAAAGCTGAAGTGAGAGTGAAATCGCAATTAAAAAGTGGAGCTTAAACTCATGAGGATCAAGGCTGTAAAGCTTAGCCAGTTCCGTAGTGTCGCGAACGCATCAATGTCCGAGTGTGGTGGTCTGAACATTCTCATCGGTAAGAACAACGCAGGTAAATCCAACTTGCTTTCCGCAATAGAAGTTGCCTTGGGTCATCTGAGGACAGGCCAAGATCAGGACCTTGGGAATCCAATCGCGTGCAAGAGGAGTTCACTAATCGCGACACGGGTAAGCCTTTGCAGATAGGAATTGAGTTTGAACTTTCCTCTGAGTTGAACGTAGAACTTCGCGAAAAGCTCAAGTCTGAAGCACCGCACCTTGAACAAACAATCGCGGAGATAGCGTCGGAGAACACTGTCAGTTTCATAGTCGCGGGATCAATTTTTCAAGGTAGCGGCTATCTGTTCCTGCAGCAAATTGGAATCGGCCATTTGGAAGAGAAAAATGGCCGGCTCACTGTAAGCGGAATAAACGTTCTTGGGACTTCAGAAGCAGTATCCGCCGAATTGTTCCAAAACTACACGACTATCTGCGCTCTCAAGGAGGACCTCGAAGGCGTACAACGATTAGGCGAAGGAGATAACATCGACTACTTGATGCGCCGTAAAGAGGATCCGCGTATGTTTAGAATGGAGATCAATCGGCGAGTCTCTCTAAGGCGATCAATCATAACCCGCCTCGAATCCCGTGCTATCTCGGCGGGATCTGCCGAGGAGTTGAGAACCGCTCTTTCGGAGGTCGCGGCGGACATCAAGAACGAAGTCGAGTCTTTGGAGCGGGTAGAAACAAAGGGTCAGATGCTTGGTTTTGCCGGTCCAACGCGTATGCCTCCTGGATATGTTCATTGGCTCGCAACTCGTTATGGAAGAAGGACAGTAGTCCATCTGCGCGAGACGAAGGAGCCTATTGGCAGAGGAGAAGCAAACCTTCTGCTTCAATTGAAGGTACGCAGGGGGAGGACCGGAAAGATTGAATTCTCTGCAGCAAACGATCCAAGGCCTTCTAGGCGTGCATGTTGACGCCTTTGAGGGGGAAGCCCGTGGCGAGCGGGTTGCAGAAATGGATGTAGACCGGTTCCTGGTTGAAGCAAATGGTTCGGGCATTCGAGAAGCCTTGCGAATAATTCTGGACTTGGAACTAAAGGAACCCGAACTCGCGCTTATCGAAGAACCGGAGGTTCATCTTCATCCGGGTCTAGCCCGCGTATTAGCAACTTACTTGAGGGAACGATCCGCCGACATTCAGATGTTTGTGACTACGCATTCAACTGAGTTCGTCGATTCTGTTTCGTTCCAGAACGCATATCTCGTCTCAAGAGGGCCGAGCAGTTCGACGGCGGTGGCGCTAGTGACAGCTTCAGATGCGACTTCCGCAATTCCCGAGGAGCTCGGGCTCAGACTGAGTACTGTATTCATGTTCGATCGGCTGTTATTTGTTGAGGGACCCTCTGATGAAGCAGTACTGCGCGTCTTTTGCACGAAGATGCAGTGCGAGTTGGGAATGGCTAACGTTGGGTTCGTACACCTGAAGGGGGTGCAGAATTTCGGCCACTTCGCGGCTGAGAGCACTATTGATTTACTATCCCGTCGGCGCGTTCTGATGTGGTTTCTGATAGATCGGGACGAGAGAGACGATAATGATCTCCATACATTGACGAAAAGACTAGGAGATCGTGCTCGGCTCTTGCCGCTCCAAAGGAGGGAGTTGGAGAATTACCTCTTGGCGCCCAATGCAATCACCGCATTGATCAATGAGAAACTACAGTCAACACTCAAGAAGAGCAAAATCGAAGTCGCAAATGTGCAAAAAGCGATAACCGAAGAAGTTGAATTGCTCAAACCCGAAGTCATACGATTGCGGATTAACAGGCGGACACTCGCTCCATTAATTCTCGGACGCAGAGACAAGGACGAACGTCCTAGCAGTGCTGCAGAGTCGATCAAACGAGGAATCGAGACCTTAGGTGAACGGCCGCAGACAGTCACGAAGATCACGTCCGAAGTTGAAAATTCCGTAAATTCCGATTGGTCCGCGAATGCAGAAAAACTCGTTCCGGGAGCGTTACTGCTTGACAGAGTGTTCGGTCGTTTCTCCTTAAGGTTCCACAAGGAAAAAGACTCCGAACGCCTAGCAGTATTGATGAGCAGGGATGAAGTGCATCGCGATATTGTCAAACTTCTGGAGGAAGTCACCAAGTAACACCTTTTTACTGGCGCCTCATTCGGCTTCGCACCAACGCCCCGCTTACGCGGGGCATTGGTGTGTGTGGGCTTGTTGCGGCACGACTGAAGTCGTGCCCTGATACAAAGCGATACAGAACTTCTAACTACATCCACTCGTACTTCCGCAGCTCATGCATCTGTAGCAGCTTCCGTTCCTTGTCATGATGCTGCCGCAGACGTGGCAGGAGGGGGCGTCGCCGAGGTCCACCATGTGGCTTAGGGCGTCGGCGGCGTGGATGTTACCCACTTTTGATTCTGCGGGTGGGAGGACGGTGGCCGAGGTTGCGGGGCCGTTGTAGGTGGCGGGCGCTCCGGGGGCGGCACCTAACATGGTTTTGGGGCGCAGGTCGTCGAAGAGCGACTGCTGCTGTCCGGTGAGGAAGCGTAGTTCGAGCCAGCGGAAGATGTAGTCCATGATGGACTTTGCGTATCCGATGTTCTCGTGATGGCTCCAGCCGGAGGGTTCGAAGCGTGTGTGGGAGAACTTTTCGCAGAGCAGTTTGAGCGGCACGCCATGCTGGAAGGCGATGGAGGTGGCGCAGGCGAAGCTGTCCATGAGTCCGCTGACGGTGGAGCCTTCCTTGGCCATGGTGATGAACAGTTCGCCGGGCATGCCGTTCTTGTAGAGGCCGACGGTGATGTAGCCTTCGTGTCCGGCGATGTTGAATTTGTGGGTGATGGAGATGCGCTCATCGGGCAGCTTGTGGCGGCGCGCGGTGGGCGGAGCTTCCATGTCCTCTGGTTCGGGAAGAGCAAGAGCGACAGCCGAGGGCAACTGTCCCCCACGGGACTCAGCGGTGGCGGAGCCCTTGGAGCTGAGCGGCTGCGACTTCTTGGAACCGTCGCGATAGACGGCGACGGCCTTCACGCCGAGACGCCAGGCTTCGATGTAGGCTTCCGAAATGTCGTCGACGCTGGCGTTTTCCGGCATGTTGATGGTCTTGGAAATTGCGCCGGAAATAAACGGCTGGACGGCGGCCATCATCTTGAGGTGTCCGAGCCAGGCGATGGAGCGCGTGCCCTGCGAGGGCCGGAAAGAGCAATCGAAGATGGCGAGGTGCTCGTCCTTGATGTGCGGCGCGCCTTCGATGGTTCCGGTGGCATCGATGTAGGAGACGATGGCGTCGGTCTGATCGCCGGTGTATCCGAGCTTGAAGAGCGCTGAGGGCACGGTGTTGTTGACGATTTTGATCATGCCGCCGCCGACCAGCTTCTTGTACTTGATGAGGGCGAGGTCGGGCTCGACGCCCGTGGTGTCGCAATCCATCATGAAGCCGATGGTTCCGGTGGGGGCGAGGACGGTGACCTGCGCGTTACGGTATCCGTGACGCTCGCCGTGGGAGAGAGCTTCGTCCCAACACTGCTTGGAGGCTTCGATGAGTTCGAGCATGTGAGCCGAGCTACGATCGGGTTGGGCGGGCGAGGCGACCGCCCCCACGCGGACATCCGGCCCGACGCGACCTTCAATGCTGTTGACGGAGGCGCGATGCATGCGGATGACGTCGAGGAAAGGCTCGCGATTGATGTACCAGCCAGGACAGGCTGCGCCGAGGATTTCGGCTGCCTGGGTGGGGGAGGTAGCGGGCGTGAGCGGCTGGCAGAGTTCGGCGATGCGCGACGACTGGAGGTAAGCCTCTCCGCACATGATGGCGGTGACGCAGGCAGCGTAATCGCGTCCGGCATCGGAATCGTAGGGCAGACTGCTGGCCATGAGAAGCGCGCCGAGGTTTGCGTATCCGAGACCGAGGGGACGGTAGTCGTGCGAATTCTTGCTGATGTTCTCCGTGGGGTAACCGGAGTTGTCGACGAGGATTTCCTGCGCGGTAATCATGACGTCGACGGCGAAGCGATAGGCTTCGACATCAAAATTGCCGTTGGACGCGAACTTCATGAGATTCAGCGAAGACAGGTTGCAGGCGGAATCGTCGAGGAACATGTATTCCGAGCAAGGATTGGAGGCGTTGATGCGCGCCGTGTTCTTGGAGGTGTGCCAGCGATTGATGGTGGTGTCGTACTGCATGCCGGGATCGCCGCATTGCCAGGTGGCTTCGGAAATTTTGGAGAGGAGATTCTTGGCGCGGAAGGTTTGGACGGGGCGTCCGTCGCGAATGGCCTTGGTGCTGAACTCGGCGTCGTCGACAACGGCCTGCATGAACTCGTCGGTAACGCGAACGGAGTTGTTGGCGTTCTGGAAGAAGATGGACGAATAGGCTTCGGAATCGGGCGTCGAGCCGTCATAGCCAGCGTTCATCAGGGTCCAGGCCTTGGCCTCTTCCTTGGATTTGCAATCGATGAAATCAACGATGTCCGGGTGGTCGATGTTGAGGATGACCATCTTGGCGGCGCGACGCGTCTTGCCGCCGGACTTGATGACTCCGGCGAAGGCGTCAAAGCCCTTCATGAAGCTGAGCGGGCCGGAGGCTGTGCCTCCGCCGGAAAGCTGCTCGGTGGAGGAACGCAGCGGAGAGAGATTCGTACCGGTGCCGGAGCCCCACTTGAAGAGCATGCCTTCGGTCTTGGCGAGTGTGAGGATGGAGTCGAGCGAATCGTGCACGCTGTTGATGAAGCAGGCGGAACACTGCGGAGTCTTGTATCCGGTAACGCCGAACTGCACGGTGGAGGTGGCGGCATTCCAATGCCAGTTGCTGGCGTCGGAATTGGGTTCGATGCGATCGCATCCGACGTTGAACCAGACGGGCGAATTGAAAGCAGCCAACTGGTTGACGAGGATGTAGGCAAGCTCATCGTGGAAGATGGCGGCGTCTTCGTTGGAGCGGAAGTATCCGCCGGCCATGCCCCAGTCACGGATGGTTTCCGCGACGCGCTGGATGAGTTGGCGAACGCCGGTCTCGCGCTCGGGAGTGCTGACTTGTCCGTGGAGATATTTGCTGGCCACGATGTTGGTGGCGGTCATGGACCAATCTTTGGGGACCTCAACGTCCTTCTGCTCGAAGATCACGTTTCCCTTGGAATCGGAGATCAAGGCAGTGCGGAGTTCCCATTCGACTTCGTCGTAGGGCGAGACGCCGTTCTTGGTGAAATATCTTTTGAAGGAGAGGCCCGGAGCCGTTTTCTTCTTGGACTGGTTGTTGGTGTTGACTGTCGTGGCTGCGACGGACGTGGTCTTCTGGGTTAGTTCGGCCATCTTGTATTACTCCTTCGTTCATTGCCCCGGATCGGGAGGGCTGCCCATAGGTGCTACGGCGAAAATTGGGGATAGGAATCCCCGTTCAGGGACACGCAGTTTTTACGAGCGAAATTACGCTCGCACTAGCCGCGAGGAGCCCCGCTGAATCCGGCCAAGGTCAAGCCGGAATCTTCGGCTGCCTGGTGCCACCGCAAAAAAGCTCCAGTGCAGACCGAGTTCTGAAAGAGATCACAACGGATGCCTTGCCATCACGCGTGGCGAGGTACCTGACGGGCAACGCCGGACTTTAGTCCAACCCACCCTCACTTCTGCCGATGGAAGATGCCGGTCACCTCTGGCCGATGTCTGCTACCGGGGACTGCTATTGGGCTCCGAGCGGCTTGCGACTCTGTACAGGCTTCCGAGGGGAGCGCCCCACATTTTGAGCTCGAACTGCGTGTCCGTCGATTAGGCCGAACCCGAGCAATTTTCTCTCTGGGATGCGAACAGTACTCCATGATGTTGTACGTGTCAAGGGGGTACCGCTACATCTTGTATTCTAATACTTTACGGACGACATTCCTACGGGTTGCGACACCCGGTGTCCGTTCCCCATTGAAAGCAAAGACGATGCGGGGAAAACATTTTTTCTGGTTCTGAAGGCCGGGACGCCGGAAACGAAAATGCGCTAATCCGTGGCGTTAATTGCCTGTCCTGCTGGCTGGAATCTTTAGGAATGAGAGTACGAGAGGCGCGGTGGCGGGTCAATTACCTAAGTTTGGTGCAAGTGTGGAAAAGCCGGACCTCAGACGCCGGACGGCAGACGGCAGCGAAAGGCAAGGTCAACATCCACCACGGAGGCACGGAGACACGGAGAAAGACAATGTGGGCGGTTTGAGGAGGTGGGGAGAGGGCTGAGATCGTATGAAAATTCGTGAATTAATTCGCCGCGGATTTTCGCGGATAGACGCGGATAAACCCTTGATTAGTCTGAGACCTAAGTCAACGGGAACTGACTTTGTGATGAACGCGGACGGCGGCAATGGGACGCTGCGTTTGCTTGGGGCTACGAGATGGAGAATCATTGGGCGGCGGCGCGGATGTCGGGGGTGAGCAGGATTGTTTTGGGTGCGCCGTGTTTGGCGATGTTGAGCATGGCGCGTCCGATCTCTTCGGTGGTGAGGAAGTAGTTGGGGAAGAGTCGGCGCAGGGGCGTTAGCAGCGGTTTCATGACGCTATATCCAATGCGGTAGGACTTTGTTTTGGATTGCTCGCCGTGAATGGGCTGGATTCCGGCGGGACGGAAGACGTAAACAGCTTTGAAAGGCAGGCGCTGGAGCGCGTTCTCGGTCTTGCCCTTGATGCGCGCCCACATGATGCTTCCCTTCTCCGTGCTGTCGGCTCCGACGGCGGAAACAAAGATGAACACCATGTTGGGATTGAGGCGGGCAAGCGGCGAGGCGGCGGCCATGGTGAGTCCGCAAGTGATGCGGTCGTAATCGGCTTCCGATGTGCCGGACGAGGTTACGCCGACGCAGTAGAAACTGGCGTCGAAGTTGCAGAGGTCGGACGCGTCGAAGTGAGAGAGGTCGGCGCGAACGATTTCGCGGAGCTTGGGGTGCTGGACTCCGGTGGAGGTTCGTCCGATGGTTTGGACGAGTGCGACGCCGGGATCGAGAAGAGCTTCGCGCAGGACTCCCTGGCCGACCATTCCGGTAGCGCCGAAGATGAGGACGTTCATGGGAATGATTTCATCACAAAGAGATGGAGAAAAGCTAACCGGAGAACGGGAGAGCCCGCAAACCGGAGAACAGAAAACCCCACCTTAACGTCGAAAGGCACGATGTGAAGGTGGGGGCACCAAATCAAAGGCCGAGTCAAAATCAAGAACCCCACCTTAACGTCGAATGGCACGACGCGAAGGTGGAGCACCAAATCAAAGGTCAATGTCAAAATCAAATGGTCCGCCTTGGGATGGCGGGCTTTCCAGTTTGCTATCAGTGCCGAGATTAGGACTTTTGTCCGGAACTTTCGCTTTCTTTGAACATGTACTTGATGCTGGGTTTGTAGACGAGCAAGTTGTGTCCGCCATCGCGGTTGAGTTTGATGCAGTGCTTGTCGTACCACTCGATGACGCCGTGCAGTTGTTCGCCGTCGTTGAGGACGACGACCATCGGAGTTTTGGACTGCATCTGTTTCTGATAGTAGAAATTTTCCGCGTGAGTCTGTTCCGGAGGAGGCGTTTTCTTTCCGGCGACGCCGCCGCCGTTGCTGGGAGCTCGATCGGAACGTTCGCGACGTTCGACGGCAGCCTCGGAATTGCGAACGTGTTCGCGGGTGAGCGAGGGTCTGATGAGTTTACGGTTCCCGAACGACTCTGGTTCGGGGGCGCGACCTACGGCCGCTGAGTCCATTCCATTTTTCATGGCACAACCTGCCCCTTTTAGGGGATAACGGTTCCCGCACTGTTGGCGAGTTGCCGTTGGTGTGGACCGGTTCAATCCTTGGCTCAGAGACACACGCAAGGCTTACTGCGGCAACTCAGGAACATTTGGGAACCAGGCCATCTTGAGAGGTAATCTGGTTATTGAAACTATCACAGCTAAATGCTGGAAACAATGATTGGGAAGTGACGAAAGTGTGGGATTAAAGAAGGCGCGCCATTTTGCGACAGCGCGGGGAATCGAAACCAGACCAGCCACTAAAGATTACTTCTCGAGGGCGACGGCCAAAGCGTCCAAGGAGAGCGAACGCAGGAGGTTACGGCGCATTCCGGCCTGCACTTCGCCAATGCGGTCGGTGGCCTGTTGTATCCAGCGAAAATCTACGGCGGCGGCAAGTAGTTGGAGGTCGGACTGTATGTCCACGTTGCGGACGAGGTCGGGCGTCTTTGATTTGAGGAAGACGATGTCCTCCATCAAGGAATAAAGGACGGCGATGAGGCGGTCGGTTTTCTCTTTGCCTTCGCCTCCGGCGCGATAGCTCTCCGTGGTTTTGAAGAGCGCGCTGTGATCGACGTCTCCGCTGCGTGAGGTGGGCACGGCGGACTTCAGAAGGGTGAGCGCGTCGTTGCGAGCGGCGGCGTAGGCGACGAGATTGAAGCCTCGGGCGCGCCCGAGGGCTCCGCCGGAGATTCGGGCGACGACCTTGCGTTGCGCGGCAGTCCATTCGGTGCGATGCGCGAGATCCTGCTCTACTTCCTCGACGGTGAGCGGCGCGAGGTGCATGGTGATGCAGCGCGAGCGGATAGTTGGCAGCAGGCTGGTTGCATTTTCCGCGAGAAGAAATAGCGTCGCGAATTCGGGCGGCTCTTCCAGAATTTTGAGCAGCGCGTTGGCGGATTCCTTCATGAATGCGCCGTCAGTAAAGATGTAAACCTTTTTGCGTCCCTCGGACGGACGGTAGTACATGCCGTGGATGACGTGGCGCACCTGGTCCACCTTGATGAGCATTTGCGGGGGGTCGGGCGGGATGACGAGCACGTCGGGGAAGGTCTGTATAAGGATGCGCGTTTCCTTTTTATCGGTTTCGCGGAGGTTATCGCGGGCTTCGACGGCCTCGGTGAAACGCGCCTCGAGGTCGTCGGCCTGACTGATGCGCACGCAGTTGGAACAGACGCCGCAGAAACCGGGCAGGGCGTCGGCTGCGGGTTCCGAGGCGAACATGGAATTCGGGTCGGGGCGGTCGAGACAGTTCATCGCCTTGGCGATCATCTGCGCGAGCGTGTATTTGCCGCTTCCCTTGGCGCCGGTGAGGATGACGGCGTGGGGAAAGCGATCGTTCGCGAGCATCTCGCGGAAGCGATGGACTACTTCGGTATTTCCGTGGAAATCAGAGAACGGCAAGGTAATTCCTCATAGCCATTTTGTCTCAAAGAATCGTTTCTCAAAGATCGACCGCCGGGTCCATGAGGCGAGTGCGAACGGCTTCGACGATCTGGGGATGAACGGTGTCGCCGGACTTGCGGGCGTCGACCAGGAAAACGCGTTTGGATTCGCGGGCGGCGATTTCTAAATACTTGTCGTGAACGCGAGTGAAGAATGCGCGGCTCTCCTGCTCGAAGCGATTTTCGTCGCTTGCGCCGTCGGACTTCTGCTGATTGCGTCGGCGGGCGCGAGCTACGCTGGCGGCGACGTCGGAGTCCATGAGGATAGTCATGTCGGGATGGAAGTCGCCGAGGAGGGCGCGGTGCAGGGTGAGTACGCGCTCGGTTCCGAGCTGGCGTCCGCCACCCTGGTAGGCTTCGGACGAATCGGTGAAGCGGTCGCAGAGAACCCATTTGCCGGCTTCGACGGCGGGCTTGATGACCTCCTCGACCTGCTGCGCGCGCGAGGCGAACATGAGGGCGAGTTCGGCAAGGGGCGCGAGTCCGTGGGTGCGGGAATCGAGCAGGACGGCGCGAATCTGCTCGCCGATGGGCGTGCCGCCGGGCTCACGGGTGACGATGACTTCCAGATTGTCGGCGCGGAGTACGGTGGCGAGGCGTTCGAGTTGCGTGCTTTTACCGCAACCGTCGAGTCCTTCAATGGTGATGAAACGTCCGCGGATGGGATGGGCTTTCACAGAAGGAATGATAACAAGTGCATTGCAAATCGGGTAAACCATTGCGAATCGGGTAATTGCGAATCTGAGATCAAAGGCAAGTAGGTTCGATTTCCCAATTCGCAATTACCCGATTACCCGATTAGCCGGTTCGCATTAGAATCTTGGGTATGAACATTGGCGACTATGTGGATGATTATTGCTCGGTCTGTAAACGCTCGACGGACCACTCGGTTGCAGCGATGGCTGGCGAGGAACCGGTGAAGACGATTTGCCGTACGTGCAGCAGTGAGCATAAGTATCGGCGTAATAAAGGTGGCAAGCAGATTACGGCGCAACAGGCGTGGGACAAACTGCTGGCGACTGCGCAAGGACAGTTGGGGATTGAGCCGGAAAAGCCGAAGGGCAAAAAGAAGTAGCGGGTAGCGGGTAGCGAGTAGTGAGTGTGGGTTTTGTAAGCGGCCTTCCCGGCGCGGGGGAGAGAAGAGCAAAGCCAGAGGCAAGAGCAGGTCAACGGCAAGAGCGAAGGCGAGCGTTGCTCGCCCGCCACGAGGCGTCCGGGCCCAACGCAGATGAAGGCAACGGCTAGGGCAAGAGCAACGTCAATGGCAAGAGCTGGGCGGGGTGGGACCGGTAAGTTCCGAAGGTTTGTAGTTGGATCCGTTAGATGGACTCGTCAGCTTTGCAGAAACTATCTGAAACTACTCACTTTCTATTTCTCGGAACATGGTTGTCTGCTGTATTCTAAGGGAGCGCGAAACGGGGCGCAGGTGTGTGTAATCGTCCCGGATCGCGGTTGCGAAGCTTGCGATTTCGTGCAACTTACGCAATAATAAGCGTTTGCCACCAGTCGAGACCGGACATCCGTCCGGGCCAGCCTGTGGTTACTCCATCAAGGCGCGTTGATTCCAAGGGTTTTCAACGGGTTAAGCGAGCGAGAATTGCGCTCGTGTGCTTGCATGGGGGCCGATGTGTGTCGAAAAGCCGCATCGGGAGAGTGAAAACGAAAGGAACCGAGTTCTGTGTTAATGATCCGTCTGTCGCGCCGTGGCGCGCGCAAGCAGCCTGTATACCGCATTGTTGTCATCGAGAAGGACCGCGCACGTGACGGCCGCTCTGTTGAAGTTGTTGGCACCTACAACCCGCGCACCAATCCTGCTTCGATCGAACTGAAGCATGAGCGTGTGAGCTATTGGGTTGGCAAGGGCGCCCAGATGAGCGAGCGCGTCAGCAAGTTAGTTGCTGCCACTCCCGCTCCGGCACCTGTTACCGCTGCCTAATTCGTTTGCGAGCTTGTAAGCGCAAGTATTCGGAGAGTTATGGCGACACCTTACGCAGGTGATGTGAAAGCACTGCTGGAGTTTCTGGCGAAGTCGCTGGTCGACGCGCCAGATGCCGTTTCCGTGGAAGCGGTGGACGACGCGCGTGGGCTGGAACTGAACCTGACCGTTGCTGAAGGCGATTACGGCAAAGTGATCGGCAAGCAGGGCCGTACGGCCCGTTGCCTGCGCACGATTGCCGCTGCCGCCGGCGAAAAAGCCGGTAAGCGCGTGACGGTAGAAATCGTCGATTAGCCAAGAGATTGCCATGGCTGACGAGTTCATCACCATCGCCAAGGTTGTAAAGACGCAAGGCCGCGTCGGCGAAGTCGCCTGTGAGCTGTTCACGGACTTCCCGGAAAAATTCGAGCAACGCCGGAAGTTGTCGGCGGTGAACGACAGGGGCCAGCGTCGCGAGTTGGAGTTGGAAGAGTTCTGGCCGCATAAGGGCCAAATGGTGCTGAAGTTTGCGGGCATCGACTCCATAAACGACGCGGAAGAGCTGTTGGGCCTGGAGCTACAGATTCCGCGAGAAGAGCGGGCTGAGCTGGAAGCGGGCGCAATCTACATCAGCGAACTGGTTGGGTGCAAAGTGTTGGCCGTGGAGAATGGCGGCGAGCGCACAGTGGGAACGCTGGAAGAAGTGAACTTCGGCGCCGGCGAGGCTCCGTTGCTGGTTGTGAAAGACGGGAAAAAGGAATACCTGATCCCGTTCGTTGAAAGATTTACCCGCAGCATCGATCTTGCAGGGCGCCGCATAGTGATGGAGCTGCCCGAGGGGATGCTGGAGCTGGACGCACCGCTTTCGCGCGAAGATCGCGAACGGGCACGGCTTGGGGATAGCGAGAAGTAATCGCAGAAATTTGCGGACCTAGCGTTCGCGAGTGGAACGAAGATGAAGTTCGAGATAGTTACGATTTTTCCGGACTTTTTTCACGGGCCACTGGACTACGGCATTGTGCGCAAGGCGCGCGAAGCCGGGATCATTGAAATCGGCATTCATGACCTGCGGGCGTTCACGGAAGACCGCCATCGCACGGTAGACGATCGTCCTTTCGGAGGCGGAGAAGGAATGGTGCTGAAACCTGGCCCCATTTTTGATTGCCTGGAGAGTATGAAGATGTCTCCGCGCGAAGAGCGAGTGAGCGGCACGGCGAAGGAGACGGTGATCGTCCTCTCGCCGCAAGGACAGATGTTCGACCAGGCACTGGCGCAAGAGTTCTGCGCGCTGGAGCGGGTGGTTCTGCTGTGCGGACGTTACGAAGGCGTGGATGAAAGGGTAAGCGAGTTTCTCGCCGACCGCGAGGTTTCCGTTGGAGACTTTGTGTTGAGCGGCGGGGAGCTGGGAGCGGCCATCATCGTAGATACGGTGACGAGGTTGCTGCCGGGAGCGCTCGGCAACGAGGCTTCCGCAAGGCAGGAGTCGTTCACGGCTGGGCGGAGTGATGCGCAGCGCGAAACGAATACGGCGGCAGGATTGCCGGATTCGACCTGCGGTTCCGGTGGATTGCTGGATTACCCGCACTACACGCGTCCGGCGGATTTTCGCGGGATGCCGGTTCCCGAGGTGCTGATGAACGGGAACCACGACGAGATTCGGCGCTGGCGACGTCACCGCGCGCTGGAGAAAACGCTGAAGAATCGGCCCGATCTACTGGAGACGGCCGCACTCAGCAAAGAAGACCAGGTCTTGATCGCCGAGATACAAGGGCTTGAAGTTCCGGGCCGAAGGCGTCGCAGGACAAAACGAGATTAAGTTCCACGGCAATGCCGCGAACGAGCGAAGAAGGAAACGAATATGTCATCTCCGATCATCACGAAGCTGTTGGCGAAAGCACAGCGTACAGACCTCCCGAAATTCAATCCGGGCGATACCATTCGCGTTCAGGTAAAGATCAAAGAAGGCGACAAGGAACGTCTGCAGGCGTTTGAAGGCGTCGTCATCAAGATGAAAGCCGGCGAACAGGCCAGCTTTATCGTACGCAAGATGAGCTTTGGTCATGGAGTCGAGCGCATCTTCCCCATGAACTCGCGTGTGGTGGACAAGATAGAAGTGGTCCGTCAAGCGAGCGTCCGTCGCGCCAAGCTGTATTACTTGCGCGGCCTGCGTGGCAAGGCTGCCCGTTTGAAGGAACTCGATACCCGCCCGAAATAAGCGGAACGAAAAACTTATCGCGCGCGAACGAGAGCATTCGTTCGCGCGCGATGCTGTTTTAGGAACAATTCAGGATTTACGAATTGCAAGATTTTCGGATTAAGGAGCTGCAGCCGTCCGACGATTGGCACAGGGCTAAAGCCCGAACTTCAGGTGCAGGTGAGGGCACGACTGAAGTCGTGCCCTGATAACAAACCACCCTTGCTGTAGTCAAACATCGGCGCTGGACTGAAGCAGCGTCGCTGTAGTCAAGCATAGTCGCTGTAGTCAAGCAGCGCCGCTGGACTGAAGCATCCTTGATTGAGTCAAGCGCTGTCGCTGTACTCCATCATCGTCGAAGTCTTACCATTTTCATTGTGTCCAGAATAGGGCATTCAATTTTTGCTGCAAACGAGCACAATCCACAAACATTCCGCGTTATCCTCTTCCCATGCGGGTTTCCAAAACTTCCAAGCAGTCTGAAAAACCGATCTCGAAGTCTGCGGCGAAGTTGCGTCTGCTGAAGAAGCTGCACTGCACGACCCAGTTTGAAAAGCCGCTGTGGGATTCGGGCATAAGGTTCATTGCCGGCGTGGACGAGGTTGGGCGTGGGTCGCTGTTTGGGCCGGTGGTGGCGGGCGCGGTGATTCTTGATCCGGCTTATCGCATTCGCGGACTCCGCGATTCGAAGCTGGTGCCGGAAGCGAAGCGCGAGGATCTGGCGAAGCGGATTCGCGAACACGCGATTGCCTATTCGTTTGCGGCCGTGGATGTCGCGCGAATCGACCAGCTCAATATTTATTGGGCGTCACAGTTGGCGATGGAGATTGCGGTTTCGCAGCTCACGCCTTTTCCGGAGCATCTGCTGATCGATGCAATGAAGGTGAAGGTCGAGTTGCCGCAGACGGCCATCATTCATGGAGACGCGCTTTCGGCCTCGATTGCGGCGGCCTCCATCATCGCCAAGGTGGAGCGCGATGCGATGATGCGCGCCTGGGATCCGGTCTATCCGCAGTACGGGCTGGCGCAGAACAAGGGCTACTACACGCAAAAACATCTGAAGAGTTTGCGCGAGCACGGACCCTCTCCGTTGCACAGGCAGTCATTCGCACCGGTATGGACGGCGAGCGCGCCGCAGGAAATGCTGGAGTTCATGCTGGAAGACGAAGAGCAATTGCTTGTGGACGAGCAATAGCAAAGAACGTCGTTGCGAACTGACTTCGCGTTACAACAATTCCTCTTACAACAATTCCAAATGCATTCTGGTGAGTTTTTCACCTTTGGGCGAAAAGATTTCCAGGCAGAGACGCGCGTCTACCGGGATGGAATCTGTGTTGAAGGAGATGCGGTAGATACGTTCGTTGGCAGGGGTGTCGGCAGGGATGCCGATGAGTTTGACCGAGGAGGGTTGAAGCACGGTCATCTTGAGTCCGCGATATACCTTGAGCCGGTAGTGGAGACTGAGCAGTAGCGCGTTCAGGTCGGTGTCGTCGGAAACCTGAATGGGTGAACTGCCAGCGAACATCTGGGCATCGATAGTGCTGGCGGTGACGCGAAAGTTAAGGGTAGAGGGATATACGGCGAGTTGGCTACCTTGGGGGGTGAGCACGGTGCCGCCCACGCTTTTGCGAGTGACCTTAAGTCCCTGGAATTCGACGTTCTCGGCCGATGCCAAGAGGTAGAAGAGTCGCTTCGTGGAAGATTGCTTGAATCCCTCCGAGCCCATTGACACCGGGGAACGGTACCAAAATACCGTTTGTTGGGCTTCCTGTGCCGCGCCCACGACGGCGAGAAAGCAGAATCCAAGTAGCAGCAGAAAACTAAGTCTTTGCTTTCCGCAACGATTCGATAAAAGCTGGCCTTGTGACATATTCCTGATTCCCGTGTTACACCTGACCAGATGCAAACGCCGCGCCAATCGCGCCGGCGTGGGAGCAACACTCGATGCTGAGAATGCTTTTCGTGACGGCGCATCCGGATGACGAAGCGGCGAGCTTGAGCCACTTTTTGTGAATCATCCCGCTACCCGGCGAATCTTATTCGCAAAGGGTGGGGCATTGTATGTTTTTCAAGAAATCTGATATTCCCTCTATTCCCTCGTCAGAGATGACTCCGAAATCGCTGTATGTGAATCGGCGAAAGTTCATAGGCGCATCTCTTGTGACGGGGGCGGTCGCGCTGGCGGGATATAAATTCTCTGGCATGTTGGAGCCGCGAGAACAAGTGTCGGCCGGTACCAAGCTGCAATTTTCCAAGAGCAACCTGAGCACGAGCGAAAAAGAGACGCCGCTGAAAGATGTGACAAGCTACAACAATTTCTACGAGTTCTCGACCGACAAGTATGGGCCGTCGCAGCTGGCAGGTTCGTTCCAGCCGCGACCGTGGACGGTTTCGGTGGAGGGCCTGGTGAAGAAGAACCAGACGTTCGACATCGATTCGCTGCTGAAAGTTGCTCCGCTGGAAGAACGCATCTATCGCATGCGCTGCGTGGAAGGGTGGTCGATGGTAATCCCGTGGATCGGCTTCCCGTTAAGCGCGCTGATCAAGCTGGCAGAGCCGACATCGAAGGCGACCTTCGTGGAATTTACCACCGTCGTGCGTCCGGAGCAGATGCCGGGACAGAAACGCGATGTGCTGGATTGGCCGTACGTGGAAGGTCTGCGCATGGACGAGGCGATGAATCCGCTGGCGATTTTGGCCGTGGGACTTTACGGCGAAATTTTGCCGAACCAGAATGGCGCTCCGATACGTTTGGTGGTGCCGTGGAAATATGGGTTCAAGGGAATCAAGTCGATCGTGAAAATCAACTTTATAGATCACTTGCCGGAGACCACGTGGCACAAATCCGGGCCAAACGAGTACGGCTTCTATTCCAACGTGAATCCGGAAGTGGACCATCCGCGCTGGAGCCAGGCGAAGGAACGCAGGCTGGGCGAGTTGTTGAAGCGTCCGACACTGATGTTCAACGGCTATGGCGACCAGGTGGCGAGCCTCTACAAGGGCATGGATCTGAAGAAGAATTTCTAGGGGCAGACGTCGGAGAGCAGACGCCAGACGTCGGCTTGAGCGGCGAACATCGAAGACTGAAAGTTGAAAACGAATCAGAGTGCGAAACAAGATACTGAAGCCGATTGTTTTTCTGGCCGCGCTGCTGCCTTTGGCGCGGTTGCTCTTCCTGTTCAAGACGGATGACCTGGGCGCGAATCCGGTGGAGTTGATCACGCGTTCGACAGGCACTTGGACGCTCGTCTTCGTGCTGACGACGCTGGCGATCACGCCGGTGCGCAAATTGAGCGGACAGCTCTGGTTGGTGCAGTACCGGCGGATGATCGGACTGTTCGCGTTCTTTTACGGCTCGCTGCACTTCACAACCTACATCTGGCTGGACCAGTCGTTCGACGTGCATGCGATGTTGAAGGACGTGTACAAACGTCCGTTCATCACGGCGGGCTTTACGGCTTTTGTGCTGATGATCCCGCTGGCGCTCACCTCGACCAAAGGGTGGATCCGCAGACTGGGCAAGAATTGGGTGAAGCTGCACAGGCTCATCTACGTGACGGGCGTGGCGGCGGTAACTCATTACATCTGGCTAGTGAAGAAAGATTTGCGCACACCGGTGCTGTACGCGTGCGTACTTGCGGTGTTGCTGGGTTACCGTATCGTAGTTGCCGGAGCGGACCGAACCCGGAAGTCCCTGGCGGAACGGGCAAAACCAGTGGCCGCGGACTGAAACGGCTGGCAGTAGTGGGAACCTCCTAGTTCCAGAGAAGCATGGATTAGGGCTAAACAATCGGTTTCAGCTACCCACCTCAGACCTGCCGTATTCATCCAACTAAGTGGTGTATTCGCGTACACGAGTTCGGAGGGTAGGCTTTGCTTTGTGAGTCGTGCCAACATACGAATCCAGATGAGAATCGATTTTGCGGGAAATGCGGTGCTCTTCTAAGCGCCAATTCGGACGGGCCTTCGCAGGCGCAGAACACGGTGGATTATCTGCAACGAGTAGCGCGGGAGCATCCGCGCGGAGAGCGTCCGGAGAATCCCGCGACGCCAGAAGGTCGCTATGAAACTCCGGCGACGAGTGTCACGGAGGCCAGCAAAGAAGGCCTGAGCGAAAAGGTTCTGGCACAGGAACGTGAACGCTGGCAAAACGTATACCAATTCCGCGATCTGCATCCCAACGTGCGCAATCTTCGTTCCAATGGCTATCCGCGAGAAGGCTACGATAACGGCGAACAGCCGGTAATGCAGATGCAGCCGGAGTTGATCGATTTCGACAACCAGATCCCATTGATTGCCGAGCCGGGGATGGACCGCCGCAGGCCGGAATGGCGTTTCCGTGAAAAGCCTTTGCTGGAGCCGGATTCAGAGAGCGAAGTCCGCGACCGAGTGCGGCAGAATGCCGAACATATCTCGTCCGGACCCGTAGAAGTTCCCCCGCCTGTCGAAACTACAGCAGAACCACTCGTACCTCGTGCGAAGCCGGTGCGTCACAGCGGATCGATCTTCGGCGTGGACGACCTGACGGAAGCGCCCATTCCGATTTCGACGAGTGCATCGGTTGCGAGCCGGGAAGCAAAGGGAGCGAGTCCAGGGCGAGACGCGCATTTGGGCAACAAATTTCTGGATTTTTCGGAATCGTCGGAAGAAGATCGCAACTCCTTGCATGGTCCCTCGTTCCTCGGGCTGGATTCTTCGCCGATGGATTACGAGGAAGAGAACGACGGAGGCTCGCACGCGCGTCGCAATCTCGCACTGGTCATCCTGCTGATACTGGTGACGCTGGGCGCGGTGCAATGGCGTTCGATACGCGACTTCGGACGACACTATGCAGGCACGATGCACCTGTCGATACTCGGTGCACAGCAAGGCCAGACGACGTCTTCGACGGAGAATCCCCAAGAACCGCAAGCTACCCAACCCGCTACGGACGGCAAGCCTGAGATGGTTGCGGAGGCAACGAAGAATCCGAACGCAAATCCGCAGAACGCAATTCCGCAAGCGGGGCAGCAGAACGCGCAGAGTGGAAACCCTGAAGACTGGAATAAGAAGGAGGCCGCGAACCAGGCAAATGGTTCGCCAGCCAACTCCGCGGCAAGTAATCCTACACAGCCTCCGAGCCAGGGAACTTCCGTAGCCGGCAATCGCGGTGTGCCGCAAGGCGAGCCAGCGACTGCGGATGATGCGGCAGACAATGAGTCGGCAGCAACCCCGGGACGGCGCAATCAGCCAAAAGAGACGAGCCATCCTGATCCGGGACAGGCGGAGTTGGCGCAGGCTTCTGCTGCTTCCGACCCTGAGACGGCAGCGGCCTGGCTGTGGCGCGCGGTTGGCAAAGGGAGTTCGGAAGCACAAGTGCGGCTGGCGGATATGTACGCCGATGGACGCGGCGTTCCGCAGAATTGCGAGCAGTCGGTGATCCTCTTGAAGTCGGCGGCAAACAAAAGTTTCGCCCGTGCGAGGATACGACTGGGCTCGATGTATGCGACGGGAAAATGCGTGAACCAAGACCGTGTAGCCGCCTACCAGTGGATGTCGCGCGCGCTGGATTCTTCTCCGGGAAGCCAGTGGGTGGAGGAGAATCGGCAGATGCTCTGGACACAAATGTCGGAAGAGGAGAAGCGCCGTGCGAGCGGAAAGATGTAGTTCCGGTGCGGAGAACTGAAGACGCAGCCGCTCTGAGTGGGCATGAAACGCATGTCACTCGATGTTGTAAGCAAGACACGTTCTCAGCGTGATACGATTTTTTGTCCCGATCGGGTCACAATAATGTGACCGCAACCTACTCCGCTGCATCCATTGCCCTAAAAGGAAGAAGGATACTCATGGCATTCGAAGTACCTGCGTTGCCGTACGCGTACGAAGCGCTCGAGCCTTATATCGACGCGCAGACCATGCACCTGCATCATGACAAGCACCACCAGGCGTATGTGGACAACTTTAACGCCGCGGTGGACAAGACACCCGAACTGAAGTCGAAGGGCGCGGAGGACATTCTGCGCGACCTGAACGCTGTACCGGAGGCGGTCCGCACGGCGGTTCGCAACCACGGCGGCGGACACGTGAACCACTCGATGTTCTGGGCCATCATGGGCCCGAATGCCGGGGGGAATCCGACGGGCGCGATCGCGGATGCGATCAAGAGCACCTTTGGAGATTTTGCGCAGTTCCAGGAAAAATTCAACGATGCCGGAACCAAACAGTTCGGTAGCGGCTGGGTATGGCTGGTGCTGGGCAGCGGCGGGTTGCAGGTGATGAGCACGCCGAACCAGGACAGCCCGCTGTCGCAGGGACTGCATCCGATCATGGGAAACGACGTCTGGGAACACGCGTATTACCTGAAGTACCAGAACCGTCGCGCCGAGTATCTGAAGGCGTGGTGGAACGTCGTCAACTGGGACGAGATCAACAAGCGTTATGCCGCGGTGAAGAAGTAAACAGTTAACCGGGTTAACTTGTCGGATTACGATACAAAGGGCAGGAGGCCACTCCTGCCCACGATTTTTACTTCCATCAGGAGTTCTGCCATGACCGTGAATTACGTTCCCAAGGGCTGCCAGTCGGTGGTTCCCTATCTTGTTGTCTCATCCGCCAAGAAGCTGATCGAGTTCCTGGAGACCACGTTCGAAGCAAAAGCGACGGAGTGCATGATGCACCCGGATGGAAGCGTGGGGCACGCTGAAGTGAAGATCGGCGATTCTGTGGTAATGATCTCCGACGCGACGGAGCAATATAAGGCTGGGACGGCGATGGTGTACGTCTACGTGCCGGACACGGACGCCGCGTATGAGCGGGCGATTGCAGCGGGTGCGACGTCAATCATGGCGCCGGCAGACCAGTTCTATGGTGACCGCAACGGCGGCGTGCGCGATGCCCTGGGCAATACCTGGTGGATAGGAACGCACAAGGAAGACGTCTCTCTGGAAGAGATGCAGCGCCGGATGACGGCCCGGGAATAACCCGTTGGGAGCGCTTCTTCAGGCATGAAAGCGCATAAGAAAAGCCTGCCTGCCGCGATGGAACTAGTTTTTCTTTCCGGCGAAAAAAGCCAGTGAGGCTACCGCGATGATGACGCATACGATGATCGGGAACACGTCTTTTGGTAGACCAGCTGGCGTCGGAATCTGCCCGTTCAAGTAAAACGCCATGAAATTCCTCGTGCGTAAGAGACTGCTTCGATTAAAGAGAACATTAAATGTATAGCAATCGCGGGTGATTGCGGGTCTGATTTAAACCTTGTTCCGGAAATGGAACAAGAATTTTCAATGAAGAAGGCCTCTGCTTGAGATTTCCAGCAGAGGCCTTGTTGTATTCCGAGCGGGTTCTACTTGTGGTAGACTTCGCCGCCCTTCATGGTCCACTGCACCTTTTCGAGGTTGGTGATGTCTTCGAGCGGATTGCCGGGGACGGCTACGATATCGGCGAATTTGCCGGGTTCGAGCGAGCCTATCTGGTCTTGCCAGCCGAGCAGTTCGGCGGCATCGGTGGTGGCAGAGCGTATGGCTTGCGCGGGAGTCATGCCAAGTTTGACCATGCCCTTGAATTGCACAGCGGGATTGATGTCCCACGAGAAGCCGCCGACATCGGTACCGAAAGCGATCTTCACTCCGGCCTTGAGGGCGCGCTGGAAGGTCTGTCCGTGGATGGCGACCATCTTTGGCCAGACACCGCCGCGACCTTCGGCAACGTATTCAC
>JBBRZF010000015.1:0-34178 GCA_038236965.1 Terriglobales bacterium
ATCGGTTCCCCCGCGTCATAGGTACCGTTAGCTGCTGGGGGGAGACCCGTTGGCACGTCAATGTAAACGCGCTGGCGACTGTTGACGGTGTCCCATCGCAAGGCGATCCGATTATTCATGCGCACCGCGGTGATGCGCGACTGCTGGAGCAAGCCTGCCAGTCCGCTTGCCGATGACTTCAAACGGTAGTTCGCGACTGCGGTCAACATGTTAGGCGTCGCCATGGCGGCCACCACCATCATGATCGCCAGAACGACCAGCAACTCCACCAGCGTGAAACCGCCGTCAGTTCGTTTTGCAGCAACTCTCATTCGCGATTCTTTCCCGCAGTACGCCGGTGCGCACGCGTCGGATGACTCCCGGGGAGACGGCTCCGAATATTACTATCAGTGCATTCAGAGTTCCACCAGATTACGTTGGTGAATGTACTTGATAAATAGGGGCTTATGTTGGAGAGAAGAGCTGGGAGCAACGAAGGAGGAAGCGCATGATGTAACTTTTTGTTACATATTAGGAAGCTTTGTCCATGCGGGCAGAGACTTCCGCACCCTTTTGTGACGCTGATTGGAAGCTATTTTGTGGGGGCGGTGGCGTGCGCAACGATGATCCAGCCCTTCTTGGTTTGCTGCCATACGGTCATCATTCGCAGAGGAGATTCGGGGAAAGGCTGTCCCGCAGTGGTGCCCTTGCAGGCGATGGTGTAGGTGACGATGAGGTCGGCTCCGGCCGTCTCGGTCTTCAATTCGCCGATCTGAAAATCCTTCAGGTCGAGGGTCTTCAGGTAATCAAGCGTAGCCGCCTTGTCGAAGGTGGCGGCGCCATTCATGGAAACCATGAGCGGCGCGAGTCGCTGATTCACCGACTGCCAGTTCTTCTCCTTAACGTCTTGCCAGAACAAGCGCTCGATCTGCTCGCCGCTGGTTGCCTGGCTCCATCCGGCGGTCTTCTTCTCTGCCCACATCGAGCAGGCGGTGGTTGCCAACAAAACCGAAACGCAGAGAGCTGCCAAAACCCGTCGTGAAAACATGCGGGGCATTGTAGCAAAAATGGATCGCTCCCCTTGCTACCAATGAAGAAAGCCCCTCTTGCGAGGGACTTTGCTTATAACCAGTACCTTTTCTATTTCGAGCAGCACTTGGCGCCGCTGCCGCAATTGCATCCTTCTTTTTTCGCCGTAGTGCCAAGACTGAAGCGCTCCAACTGCTTTTCAAAAGGTATGGAGAACTCTTTCTCGATCTTTTCGCGATAGGTCGGCCCCGAGTTATAGGTGCAGAAAGGATAGATCTTTCCGTTCGGCGCGGCGTAATGGATCACGCAACGCTTGACGCGTTCGACATCGTAGTTGTAGGCGTCCATGAAGTGCATGCCCGCAACCAGCAACGTGCGATAAGTGAAGACTCCGTCCATGCCGTTACGTCCAAGCTTCTTGTCCACCATTCCTTGCAAGGTGTCGAGCATTTTTGAGAACGTAAGTCCCGGCGGCGCCAATTCCTGTTTGAAGTGCTTGTTCAAGCTCATCCAGGCCTTCGCGCCGTGATAGTACTTCATCACTCCGCCCGTCGCTTTTCTGGAGAGCTCCTCGATATCCTGCAACATGCCGGGGATGTCGACGAACTGCGTGACGGGAACGGCCTTGCCGGACTTATCGTCCACGAACAGGTAGGTCCCGAGCGAGCAGTGCGGGTGACAGGAGATGGTCGGAACGCCGCGTCCCGCCAGCTTCGCCATCAGCTTGCTGAAGGGCGTGACGCTGGAGAGCGGGAACCAGTCGTTGTAGTGGTCGAACATCCCGGTCTGGTCGGCCAGCGCGTGGGCGAGGTCGGTCAGTGTGAAGCGCTTCGCTTCCAGCTCCGCCTTAGCGATGCGTCCTGTGAATGCCACCGGCTGGAAGCTGATGCCGCTCACCGTGTCCACGTTCTCAATTGCGACTTTCAGGATGTCGCCCAACTGATGGTCGTTCAATCCCTTTACGATGGTCGGCACAAAAACGATCTTAATGCCGGCCTTGCGGCAGTTTTCGATGCAGGCCATCTTCTTATCCAGCAATGGCTCACCGCGCGTCTTGCGATAGATATCGTCGCTCACGCCGTCAAATTGCAGATACACGGTGGAGAGTCCGGCCTCCTTGCAACGCTTCGTGAATTCCACGCTGGCGCCCAGCAGGATGCCGTTTGTGGCCGCCTGTATGTGCGAGAAACCCATCTCTTTCGCCATCTCGCAGATCTCTACGAATTGCGGATGCAAAGTGGGTTCGCCGCCGGAGAACTGCACGACGCGCGTATCGACCGGACGCTCGTCCCTGAGCGCCTGCAACATCACACGAACCTGCTTCATGTCCGGCTCATACAGGTATCCAGCGGCGTTCGCGTTGGCGAAACATACGGGACACGTCAGGTTGCAGCGGTTCGTCAGATCGACATTCGCCAGCGCGGTGTGCGAGGTATGCAGCGAACAGAGTCCGCAATCGTCGGGACAGACGGTCTCTGCGCCTTTGTTGACCGCCGGATTCTCGTTGCCCAACGCGTCGCCAAACTCCCAGTCTTCCATCTTCAGATAGAGTTTCACGTCGCCGTAAACGCAATCCTTGAAGTCGCCGTGCTCGGCGCACGTCTTCTCCATCATGACTTTGCCGTTCTCTTCGAAGATGCTAGCCGCAATCACCTTGGTGCATTCCGGACACAATGATTCCGTTGTCTTGGGCAGACCCTTCTGTAGCGGCTTTATCAGGCCGCCTGTCCTCGTCTTTTCCGGTTGCAGGATCTTTAGAACAGAACGTCTGGCCGCAGGGGATAGTGTTGCAGTGCTCACTCTTTGTCTCCAGTCTGGACTTGAAACTTGCGGTTTCTGCCGGGGCCTTATCCAATGCAGGAGTGTCCGGCAACGGGAATCAACACGTCAAACCCAATGTTTTCCCGCAAGAAACCTCTTTAGATTGTGCCTTTTATCGCACACGTGGGGATGTGCGATGAGTCACATGCTCGCGTGACCCTTCTTCTCAGCGAATGGATATAGAGGAGTGTGAATGGTCGTGAATCGCGAGTGAACTGTGTCTTCCCTTTGGAACAAAAACAATCCCTCGCGCTCGACGAAAAACTTAACTGGAAATGCGCGGCAAAAAGCCCCTCTCGCGAGAGAGGGGCTTTCGTTTCTAAGCGGGAACTGGCAACGGACGGCCTGCAACTAATCTCCCATTACTTCTTCTTCCTTCTTGACCGGAGCAATCGAACCGAGGGGAACGAATCCACCTTCGGGCGGCTTCTCGCCGAGCACGTGCTGTTTGTAGAGAGCCAACATGCGCGCGTCTTCCGCCGCCTGCTTCGGGTCGAGAATCTTCAACTGCTTTGCGTCGCGTGCGCGCGTCTTTTCTTCGCGGGCCGTCTTCGCAATGCCGAGTTTATCGAGCGTATCGTTGGCGCTGGCCTGCACGTGCTCATCGTTCAACTTCAACGAGTGCTCACCGCTTTCCATCGCAACCTTTTTGCCTCCCGCGAAGATCTCGTGACGTCCGTGCTCGTCGTACCACTTGCTGAGCGTCGCCGTCATATGCATCTTCTCGATGATGTTGCGCCAGCCCACGCCCGTGTTGTAGGCGCAGAAGCTGATCTCGCCCTCCTGCGTGGCGTAGGGGATGATGCACTGTTCGGTGCGTCGGAAGTCGTAGTTGAACAGATCCTGGAACCACATGCCTGCGATGAACAGGAAGTTCCAGCGATCGCCTCTACGCTTCGCCACATCCTGCGCGGTGCGTTCCGGCGCTTGCGTTCCGTAACGCTTGTCGGCCGTCTCGGTAGCCGAGAAAGTCTTATCGAACTTCATCAGCAGATCGGTAAAGCGGAAATGCTTGGGAGCCATGAACGGGTTGTAGTTGCGACCCAGCGCGAGAGCCATGCCGAGATTCGACATGAATTTTCCGCGTCCGGCGTCGGTCACTTTCGCTACATCCTGCGCGATGCGATCTCCATTGAGGAACGCGGTCACCGGAACGGCTTCCTTCGTTTCCTTGTCGATCATCAGCGCCATGCCAATACCGCAATTCGGATGGCATCCGCAACTGAGTGAACCCCAATCGGCATTCGGACCATGCGTAAGATCGGCCCAGTCGCTGAAGGTGCTCATGAAGGAGATGGGGAACCAGTCACGCGTGGGCTCGCCAAGTCCCGTCTGATTTTTTACGTCGTGCGCCAGATGGCTCAAGGTGTAACGCTGGGCCGCGCGGCGTTCGTCGGTAACTTCTTCGTCGCGTCCGGTGAAGGACACCGGTTGGAACGAGAGGAAACTGATGCGCTTGGGATTGTCGAGCGCGAACTGGATGATGCGTCCCACCTGCTCGTTGTTCAGACCGTTGACGATGGTCGTGACCGGCACGATGTCTACGCCCGCGGTGTGCAGGTTCTCAATGGCGCGCAGTTTTACGTCGAACAGGTTGCCGACTGCGCGGTGCGAGTTCGCCGCGTTGCCGATGCCGTCGAACTGGAGGTACGCATAACGCAGACCGGCGTCAAACGCCTGCTTGCAGAATTCCGGAGACTTCGCGAATTCGATTCCGTTCGTCGCCGCCTGTACCGAGTTGTAGCCCACCTTGCGGGCGTACGCCACGGCATCCAGGAAGTAGGGAGACAGAGTCGGTTCGCCGCCGCTGAACTGCACGCTCATCTGCCGCTTCGGCTTGATGGTGATGGCGTTGTCCAGCATCGTCTTAATCTCTTCCCACTGCAGTTCGTGAACGAAGCCGACCTGGTTCGCGTCCATGAAACACGGGTCACACATCATGTTGCAGCGGTTCGTAAGGTCGATGGTCAGCACCGAACCGCGACCGTATTTAACGGTGGAGGTGCCGTGGTTGTGCAGCTTTTCGTCGTTGTGTGCGCGAATGTCGCGGCCCGGAAAGACTTCTTCGAGGTGCCGGAAGAAGGCTGTGTCCATGGCCATCACGTCTTCAAAGTGACCGTGCTTCGGGCAATCCTTCACCATCAGGATCTGGCCGTCGCGTTCGATGATCTGTGCCTTGATCTCGCCGACTTTCTCGTTCAGCAAAAGTTCGACGGGGAGTTTGCCGTCGACGATCTGTTGACGAATCTCGGGAACGCACTTGGGGCAAAGCGAGTCGGTTGTACGCGGCCAACCCAGTGGCGGCTTCGTCTTCTGATAGGACTTCAGCAGGGGCTTGTCGCTCCACTTCGGAGTGAACGACGCATTTTGGTTGATGCTGTTCAACTTTTCGAAAACAGCCCAGGCCGCTTTCGCACCGTAAGTGAAAGCCTTTTCGACGTACTTGATAGGTTTGTGCATCTATCACCATCTCCTCTGAAATCGCTGACTTGTCGCTTGGCCGGACCCCACGTCCAGCAATCGAACACAGATATAGCCACGTTGATGCTACGGGGCCGGGCGCGAATACCAAACCGGGAAACCACGAACGGCAGGTTTCGGGGGCTAAGCAGTAAAATATCACATCGAATGGTGACAACAGTCACAAAGGTAAGGTATTGAAAACGCAGAGAGAATCTAGGAAGTAACGAGCTAGGGTACTGTGGTTAATCGTGCCCAGATGTCCGGCGGCGAACCGCCGGACCGTCGCTCAATGGATTCCGCTCATGCGCGCTGTCGTTTGCGCAAAAGTAAAACCGCGACATGCGCGGCTTGGCTTTGCTGACCCGAGTACCAACTCTACTGGAATTTGTCGCGTATCTTCGCCCTCATTCTCTTCATCGGAGCCGGTTCCACTTTGCCGAGTCCTTCGCGCAACTGAGGCCAGAACTCGCGTAACACATTCATTCCCGCCTCGCTCCCGATGGTGGAAAGAATATCGGAAGAGGTGTTGCCAAAACTGCGATAGTACTGCGGCTTATAGGCATTCGCCAGCGAAGCGCTAACCACCGTGCTCATCAGGTACGAGCTGTTCATCGTAGGCTGTCCATCGTCGCGGCGCGTGACGAACACGCGGCTGGCAGCGTAGAAGGCACGAGGCATCATGCTGGTGCTGCCCGAGGCATGATATCTCGGGTCCTGATTCAAAAGTTTTGGGAAGAGGAACCTGCCCAAGAATTCGTTCGACTCCTTGGTGGCCAGGGCGGCGGTATACATTTTTGAATAGCCCCATTTACCCGGACCATACATCCGCGAACCTGCGGCACGACGCATGCTGGTGTTCACGCCAGCCGACATGAAGGTGAAAGGCGACTGCGAAGTTTCCAGGAAGATCTGGAATTTTTCTGCATCACTCAGTGGAGTGTAGGAAGGCGCGTTGGGAAGTTCGGAATATGTTGCTGGGCGCGTGGAGACAGGAGCGTACCGCAACCGAAGCTGGCGTTTGCTGGCCGATGGAGCATTCGGAGTCTCGGGCGAATGCACAAAGGTTTGCGCGCTTGCCGCTATGGCCCCCAATGCCACCATCGTGATTGCCAGATTCCGCCACATAAGGTGCAGCTTTCTTGACCACCCCGGTTTAGTGCCGCCGGTTTGCGGCGAAACTCCGCCCACCGACACTATGCTTGCTTGCAAGATTGATGCCGTTGTTATGTAGAGTTAGAAGCCCGCAACCGACGCGGGGTTTGCGCAGAATCGGGTAAAAAATGCAAGTTCTGATGAGGGAAGCTACCCAGTAAGATGCGCAATTTTACCTAAGCAGAAACTTTGTCTCCGTCCGGGAGAGTCCCTGGTGGGAGTTGCGGGCCTTAACCCCGGCAGATAGAACTAAATTCCAAGAGACACCCTCCCCGGGATTCCACGCCTTTGCCGCATCCAACTACCTGCACGCCACGTTTAGCTTTCAGGTTCGGCTGCCTTGCTTGGCGACCACGAACCCCGCGATACTAGGCACGCAAATATATTTCAGAGGTGGTGACTTGTGGCTGACGAAGCAAAGACTTCCGGACGCACTACATTTCGCTCGGCAGGCAGCAAACTTGACGAAGCCGCCGAGCGCATCGAGCATGAAGCGGAGCAGTTCATCAAGTATCTGAACGATGAAGTAGTTCCCGCCGTCCGAACACACTCGACGCGCGCATTGCGCACCGCTTCGGAAAAGATGCGCGATCTGGCCGATTACATGGAGAAGCACCAGAAGTCTGAATGAGGAATCGCGCCCATCGTCGTCATCGCTGTGCAGTCCTGCTGTTGGCGATGGTGCTCGCGCTGATGTGGGTGCTGACGGGCTGCGGAGAAAAGAAGCGCGCGAAGAACAAGGTTCCTCCTCCGCCTACGGTCTCCACTCCGACGAAGCAAGAGGCGCGCAATACGCCGCCGAAAGCGGAACCGCGTTCCGCCGAACCGGATGTCGATCCGGATGCACCAGTACTCTGGTCGCAGACCGGACTCGCCAGTTGGTACGGGCCTCCGTATCACAACCGGCGCGGGGCGAATGGCGAGATATTCGACACCAATGCCATGACCGCCGCACATAAAACGCTGCCGATGAATTCCATCGTGCGGATCACCAACCTGAAGACAAAGCAATCGGCGGTGGTGCGCATCACGGACCGCGGTCCGTTCATCGGAGACCGCATCATCGACCTGTCGCTGGCGGCAGCCAAGCAACTCGATATCTGGCGACCCGGCGTGGCCAATGTGCGCGTCGATGTTTTGCAGTCACCAGCCGCGATCGACACTGGCGGACGATGGTGCGTGCAGGTGGGAGCCTTCACTAAACAGCACGACGCCACCGAACTCAAAGAAAAACTTACGCGTCGTTACTCGACGGCGAAGGTGCTCGAGTTTGCCGGACCTACCGGGTTTTGGGTCCGCATACGTCCGCTCGAAGATGATAAGAGGCGCGCACAGGAAATCGCGCACATCATCAATGTCGAAGAGGGTGGCGTTTTTCTTGTTCGCCTGGACTGACAGAATCCCCCGTAACCGAGAATCGTAGAACCGTTCTTCTGCGATATCCTTTGCCAAGGTCTTAAATTACAAATTGGCGTTTCGAGAATTTGAAATCTTATGGACTGTCTCTTTTGCAAGATCATCGCCGGGCAGATACCAGCGAGCAAAGTTTACGAAGATGAGCGCGTGCTCGCTTTCAACGACATCGACCCCAAAGCTCCCACGCACATCCTCATCATTCCCAAGCAACACATCGCGGGACTGAACACGGCGGGCGAAGGTGACGCGGAGATACTCGGCTACATGCAACTGGTTGCGGCGCGCCTGGGGCGCGAGCGCGAGATCGAAGACGGATATCGGACGGTGTTCAACGTGGGACCAAAATCAGGCCAATCCGTCTTTCACATCCACCTGCATCTCGTCGGCGGACGCGACCTGAGTTGGCCTCCAGGCTAAATCTCAGGCAAAAGAAAAGCTCCTCTTTTGCAGGGGCTTTGCCAGCTGACCGCTTTCTCTCACGCTGCTCGTGACCTCGGCAACAGAGCGAAGGAACGCTGCCAGACGGACACCAGCACCGCCATTTGCGGCAGCAATCTCGCGACTCCATCTACAGACTCCTCGACCTCGCGCCATTGCTGGGCCGTCAAGTGGCGTCCCAGTTGGCGGTGGTCTTTTACCGGCAGCCCCGCAAGCAATCCCATGGAGCGGCGCGCAACCTCATCGCGGGCTTTCAAGAACTCGCGGTTGCCGAAGACTTTTTTCGAGTCCATCCACACTGACCCCAGGTATCCCGGGAACGGCAGCAACACTCGGAAGGGGCTGGGCACATTCTTGATCTTCATGGTGCGTTTGATATCGCCAAAGATGAGCCATGCGCGCATGCCCGCTTCTTCTTCGGAAGGAACGTGGAGAGTCACCAGCCGGGAAAGCGCGGGGTGCTGCCTGCCTGGACTGACTCTGCCGGCTTGACCGCCGGAATATCCGCGCTGCATCAATCGCGTAAAGAGCACCATGCGCGGAAGCGCGCGGACGAAAACTCCGACCACTCCGGCGAGTACCGCCATGTCGGCGGTCGAGATCTTTTGCGCCGCGAGTGTGCGCTCCTGGTCACCAAACTTCCATCCGCCGGAAACCACTTCCGAACGGATGAATTCATCGAGCGAAAGTGCCGCGTTCTGGAATTCGCGCGACGAGGCCACGGGCAGCAGATCGTGCCACATGGCTTTTAGATACTCAGGGCAACCTGCGGCGAGTTTAAAGATAGTGGGAACAAAGGGGATGTCGAAGGCGGCCCGGACTTCGCCGTAGATCCTGCGTATTTCCGGGCCAACCTCGTGATCTTCGTACGCGCGGGTCAAGGACATTGGGACAGCCTCGGCTGGTGTGGACACTCACCCGTGTATGACGGCATTCACCTGCCGGATAGTTGGCTGCCAGCCAAGAACTTCGCCTTCGGCAGTGACTCTGAATCTTGACTAAGACTCGTCCATTTCTTCTTCGGGAGCGCCGTGGCGACGCAGAATCTGCGGCAGATTCTGCGAAAAAGCTGACCTCGGCACCACCATATCGCAACCGGCTTCCACGGCTTTCGCCTTCAACTCACCTTGCAGGTGAGAAAGGAATCCGATGAAGTTCGTGCCCTTTTTCAATTTTGTCTTCAGCTTCGGGATCATGGTGAGCGGCTTCGCGTTCACATTGTTCAAGTCGAAGATGATGAGCGAGGGCTTGTTTGTTTCCGGGGATTCCGCGACTTTTTCGAGGATCTCTTTGTCGGTCTTTACAAACTGGACTTTGACGCCTAGTTTGCGGGCCGTCTCCTGGATCTTTGCCAGGAAGAAGAGGTCGTCGACGAACGCATAGATCTTCGGCGCGGCGTTTTCGTCGATGACTGGCACGACGGGCGGGGCAAATGGTTTTCCAAAGCTTCGTCCGTTGGTGTTATTGCCGTCGATGTTTTGAAGCGCGCGGTAATTGTGGTCCATCGGCGCCGAATAGAGTTCCGCGTCGGGTCCCTTCACGCGTGCCGGACGATCCGGGCGTGGTCCGCGTGAACCACTGGCGCGTTTCGGATTCTGCGAGTGTCCGGCGGGACGTCCTGCATGATGCCCTCCGGTCGCGCTTGGCGCGTGCTGTCCACCTTGACGGGGTTGAGCTGTTGTTCCGCCCTGCTGGGGTTGCGCAGGAGTCGCGCCATGCCCGCGGCGTCCACGACGCCGCTTGCGTCCTCTCCCCCCGGGACTTCCGGACGGATGGTTCGGTGCATTAGTCATAAGTTGTTAGTTTCTCTTTTAATTTGCACTTAGCGTTTTTGATGCTGCTGCTGTCGTTTGCTCGCGCTCGTTAAAGTGCGGACGACTCTGTCCTTCACCTGACCCGCTTCGCTGACTGATTCTTCAGCGCGCAAGGGCTGTAACCAGGGATGGCTGCACTGGAGCCGTCAGAGAGGCCGATAGTACTTGGCACTCTCCGGATGGCGCAAGCAGAATAGCGCTTGCAAACCGCTCCCCATGGCCCAAGTCGCTCAGCAGTGTAACGACTGAACGACTTCGCTTGGATATGGTTCCCCGCAGAAAGGTTTCTCAATCGCGAAGTTATCCAAATGAATCGTATTCGCTGGGTAGCCGCACTTTTGACCAGCGGCTCAACTTCCTTTTGAAAACGCTCGAACGCGTCTTCCGTGCTTCCTACTGGATGCCGCGCGACACAAACTAGTTTTATGCGTCCGCTAGCAGCACCCAAACACTGGAGACATTATGAACTAACTCGGAGAATGCTACAACGACTGCCTGTGGAATATTGCACCAAAGGGGACAACATCTTCCAGTCCGGTTCGAGTCCAAGGAGGAGTTTCCGCGATCACCCTGGTGCACCCGGACCAACTCAGAAAGCCTTTTTCCAGGTATAGATGAGCTCGCCCCTAACAAAGTATCCATACGAGTCTCCGCAATAAAAGGTTCCCGGCACCATGGCTTCATATACCAGATGTCCGCGCAGATGGTCGTTCAATTTGTAATCTGCGCGGAACTGAAGCAAGTCTCCGCGCGTAGTTCCGTCGCCAAAGATCGGGGCTTTCGAAATCGCATGAAAGGCCCTCATGTGATACCAGGTGGTACGCAAAGAAAGATTGTTGCGCGGCGTTACGCCAAACTCCGCCTGAGACATATGCAGGTTCGACCAATAGCCCACGGCTTTTTCTTTGGACTGCTCGTATGGGTACAGGTCGCTCCAGCGCGGATATCGACTGAACAGCGGGTCCCAACCCTCAACGGTGTTTTTCGTCTTCGAATCATCGCCGCTCAGCGCGATGTATCCGGCGAGAAAGTACGGTTTCCCACTGCGATTCAGGTCTTTGCGTACCGTGCTATAGCCTCCCCATGCGCGTACCTCGGTGGAAGGATGCTGTGCACCCCACTGAAAGCCGCCTTCGCTGCTCGAGGTGATACCCCGCGCGAAACGATGCACGATGCGCGAGCCTGCTGTGTGCACATTACGGTCTGGCTGGAACAATGCATTGGTTGCAGGGCGAGGATCGTTGATCTCTTTCTTGTAGAAATAATAGGAATCCCAATCCGTGCTCTTGTGGTTTCTGTCCGTGTAGTACAAGCCGAGCGCCTGTTCTTCCCAATCCACCAGCGCTTTTTCCTTGTCGTTGATGCGCGGCAGCATGCGGTCGCGCGCTGGATCCAGTATCCCCATCAGCTCGATGGTTGATTTTTTCCAGGTGTACCCGAGGACCGCCGAATTGGAATACATGGAGCGAGAACCGTCGCTCGGATTCCCGTCCATCAGGATGAAGCCATCGCCGCGCATAAGATTCTGCCGGCCGACGCGCAGCGTCACGCCCTTTTTCCCGATGTCCTTTAAGGTGACGTAAAGACTTTCGAACACCATCTCGTCGATATCGATCTTGAGGTCCGGCGTGTCCTGTTTTTTGAATTCGTTGACCAGCCCTACATAGAACTCGATCTTCTTTGTGACGGGCACATCTATCCACAAGCGGGTACGGAATCGGTATTGATTTCGGCGGTCAGCGAAACTGGAGTTGTAATCGGTAGTGTTATTCCAGTTTTCGGAGCGGAAACGAATCTCCGCGCCCACCTGGATTGACTCGCGAGGTGCCGGTTTCTGTTCGACCTGCGCAACTCCGGAGGTCGTCGCCGCCTCGGGTTTGTTCGGTGCCGCATCTTTCTTAGCGCCTTCGGCAGCGCTGCCATCGGAGGCACGCAATACAGAAGAGACTCCCATCATCATCAATAAAATTGCGATCAATCCGATCTTTCGGTACATCATTGTTCCCGTCGCCTGCTGAATGTTGTTCCTTTTCGACATCGGCCAGAGTAGCGGGAAGTTTAATAAGAATCTGTGATTTGCGAACAATGAGGCATTCCTTCGAACAATTTGAGACGGATAAAGGCTCCACCGGTCTTCAAAAGCATAAGACACGAATCGAACGTCCTGATGATCGCCCGCGCCATTCTAAAACTTCAATCCCAATGCCTTCGTTGTGAACTCCACCAGGGGCAGCATGGAGCGACATGCGACGGCGAATTCTTTCAGCAACTTCGGGCTGCAGATTTGTTGGTCGGTGAGTGCCACCGACGCCACAAAATCCTTGCGCTTGATGTCCTCGATAAAAGGGTGCCTGGGGTCGAATCCGCGAGGCGGCCGCGTCAGGCTCTCGCCTTCGAGCTCCAACTTGCGACGGATCTTCTTCCACGGTTCTGGCTGACTCGCGATGGCTGTGCGGATTTTAGTAAGAGAGCGATTGTCCGGATGCCACACTCCCGCCGCGGCGAAACAGCCGCCCGGTTCCAAGTGCAGATAGAAAACGGGGGCGTGCGCGTCCTTTCCCTTTTCGTGCGAGAAGCGAATGCCGATGTGGGTCTTGAAAGGACTCTTGTCGGCGGAGAAACGAATGTCGCGATAGATGCGGAACAGCGAACTGCGCGCCGCGACGAAATGCGGACTCAGTTTGTTCAATGGCTCCGCAAACTCGCTGATGAATCTCTGCGCGTGCTCCACCACATCGTGCTGATACTTTAGTTTGGGTTTGGCAAACCACTCGCGGTTATTATGGCGTTTGAGTTGTAGGATAAAAGTGAACAACTCGGGTTGAAACAGAAGAGTCTGCGACATAGACGTTGGCCTCGCGTGCACAATCTACCGCCTGGTATGTCTTTGTTACAAATTCGTGCTGAGATGCCCGAATGGAGGAAGCCTTGAGTTTCGCCTCTGAAAACCAGGAATCCATCTCGGTACGACTTCAGAACGTCACCAATGAACTGCGCCGGATAGAGGACCTGCTTACGCTGGAGGAAGACGTCGAACCTCGTATCCTGACCGATTTCAGAGACGCTCTGAACCGGGTACGCAATACGGCGTGGGCAGTTGAGCAATACTTAAACCTGAAGACTACGCAGACCGATTCGATCAATGTTCTATCGGTTCTGACCGGAGAGCGCGTGCGGGTCACCTACCAGCTTTGCAGATTGGTGCAGGCAGACCTGGCGAAGGACGAGGTTCCCTTCAAAAAGGGTCAACTGCTGCAACTTCGCGATGCCACGCAGGACTTGGGCAAGCAGCTAGACAAGGTTGTCGGCATCGCCTGACCGTTCAGTTCATCTCTGCCGGCTTTAACTCCCGCAGAGATGCCGGGAGGGCCCGATGGTCAGAGCGGGACTTGCCTACAACTAATATTTTCCGGGTTGAAACAGAAACAGCCACTCGCAAGTGGCTGTGGAATAACAAGATATATGGTGGGCGCTGCAGGACTTGAACCTGCGACTTCCACCGTGTGAAGATGGCACTCTACCGCTGAGTTAAGCGCCCACGTATCTCATTCCGCCAGTTTGGCGGAGCCGGAGAAGTCTACGCCGACCATAATAACAGACCTGCTTCTAGAGGCCAATCCATCGTCGGGTGTGCCTGCTCGCCAGCCGTTACGGCCCTTGGATATTCGATTTATCTTCGCCCTCTTTGTGGGTGGCGGCTCTGCCCAATTCCCTCTCGGCCTTGGCTCTGCCATAATGTCCCTAGCGTGACCTATCCCCCCGAATCCCGACGGCCCGACCCGGTCGATTCCGATGATGCCGACTTTCCGCAACTTTCGCAGAAAGAGGGGGTTACTAGTGACATGGGCACAGCAGCAATGAACGGCGGCCTGTTACCTGCGCAACCGGATACCTCCGATTCCGTGCGGTATCATCGCCACGTTCCGGTGACTCTCGAAGGTCTGACGGACGCCGAGATCATGCTGCGCGTCAAGACCGGTGATGACGACGCATTCAATTTCCTCATCGAAAAATTTCGTCGTCCGCTGATCAGTTTCATGTATCGCATGACGCACAACTCGGCGACGGCAGAAGAACTTGCACAGGAAGTATTTCTGCGGGTCTACCGCTCGCGCGCCAGCTACACGGCCAATGCCAAGTTCACGACCTGGATGTATCGCATCGCTACGAACCTGGCGGTGAACCATGCACGCGATACCAAGCACGAACGTCCGGAAGTGATGAGTTCGATCGACGCGTCGGACGAAGAGACCGGGCTCTCGATCGATGTGGCGGATAAGCGGTTGAACGTCGAGGAACGCATCTTGCGGCGAGAACGGCTCGTGGCCATTAAGCGGCACGTGGAGTCGTTGCCTGATCGCCAGCGCCTGGCGGTGCTGATGCACAAGTACCAGAACATGGATTACCGGCAGATCGCCGATGTATTGAATCTGAGTGAGTCGGCAACGAAATCGCTTCTGTTCCGCGCCTATGAGACGCTGCGCGAGAAGCTCAAGGAATTCATTTGAGGTTGTTATGAACTGCAATCATCTTCGCGAACAACTTATTGACGTTGCCATGGGGACTCCGGCGTCGGTGGAACTTGAGCAGCACCTGCACTTGTGCAGTCCGTGCGCTGAGGTCCTTACCGGTTTGCGCCAAACCTTGTCGGTAATGGACGAATGGAAGGCTCCCGAGCCTTCTCCTTATTTCGATGTACGCATGCAGGCTCGCCTGCGCGAGGAGAAGGCCCGCAGCCGCTCGTTTTTTGATTGGCTGCGCAAGCCCGCCCTTGGACTCGCGGCCGCCGTGCTGCTTGTCGCCGGCGTCGGACTTTTCCAGTACGGTGATGCGCTGAAGTACAACACCTCGCCCAATGCCTCTGCCGATCACAAAATTGTCGCGAAGACTGGAACCGCTGTAGCCGATTTGCAGTATCTGGACAAGAACTCCGACCTGCTGACCGATTTTGACGCACTCGACGCGCTGGATTCTTCCAGCAACTCGGACGTAAACTAGCAGGAACTGTTGCAGCGTACGAAACAGGAAAGCCGGACCCTTAACGTGAAGTCACTGAAAGCCATCTCGACCGCCGTAGCCATCGCAGCGATGGTGATCTCCGCCTCAGCACAACGTGGCGGAGGCAAGGGGGGCTCGGCTTCAGGATGGGGACAACGTCCTCCGGCGCAGCAGCGCGGCGATGGTTCCGTGAATAACAAGAACCAGCGTCCGGCGCCCGATCAAGGTTCCAACAACAACCAACAACAACAGCCTGACAATCAGCGTCCCCGTGACCAGCGTCCCAATGGCGACCAGCGTTCCAACAACTTCGTGGTGCCGGGCCGCATGCATGGCCCCGGCCCTCATGCCGGGGATTGGCTTCGCCACTACGGTTCGCTTCCGCCCGACGAACAGCAGCGCCAACTGGAGAAGGACCCCATCTTCAAGAAGCTGCCTTCGGATCGTCAGGATAAGCTTCGGCAGCGTTTGCAGAACTTCAACAACCTGCCGCCGGATCAGCGCCAGCGCGTTCTAAATCGCATGGAACTGTTCGAGCACATGTCGCCTGACCAGCAACAGCACGCTCGCGAAATGTTCGGGCAGTTCAGGAACATGGATCCCGACCGTCGCCGTGTCTTTGTGCGAACGCTGCGACAACTGCGTACGATGAGTCCGGAAGAACGGCAGCGCGCGCTCGATTCCGACCGCTTCCGCAACAGTTTCTCAGAGCAGGAGCGCAGTCTTCTTCGTGGAATGTCGGCCATCGAAGAGCCGCCCGAAGGCGACGAACCTCCGCCGGGTTTCTAAAACGATTCGAGTACGAAGAAAAGGCCTTCCTCTCGGGGAAGGCCTTTTTTATTTTGAGCGGAAGGCGTAGTCGTAAGTGGCTTTGATTGAGAGACTTGCAAGTTGGATGGCGATAATGGAGTTGCGCAAATTGCAGTGAAGTTTGCTGCTGCGGGAGAGCGAAATTGATGTTAAGGGTGCAGATTTTAACGAAGAAAGCTGCAACGTGGGCCACCTGTGGGGTCGATTTGGTGGTGAAAGCCCCGCTCGATGGCGGGGCTTTTGTTCGTTTGAAAACTGAACGTCAGGCGCGGAGAAGATTCTTCGCGATGAAGATTGCGTTGGCGGGGCGCTCGGCCAGTCTGCGCATGAAGTAGGGATACCACTCGGAGCCGAAGGGGACGTAGACGCGCATTCCCCAACCTTCCGCGGCTAGAGACTGTTGCAGGTCGCGACGGATTCCGTGGAGCATCTGGAATTCGAAGGCGGACTTTGCGATGCCTTCCGACTGCGCCCAGCGTTTGATTTCCGTGATGATGAGCTCGTCGTGGGTGGCGATGCCGTGGAAGACTCCGCTGCGGATGATCTGCTTGGCGACGCTGATGTAATTCTCGTCAACCTTCGACTTTTCCTGAATGGCGACCTCGGGTGGCTCGCGATACGCGCCCTTGCAAAGACGTATGCGAATGCCTTCCGAGCAGAGCAGCTTGGCGTCGGCTTCGGTGCGCTTCATGTAGGCCTGGAGGACGGTGCCGACCCTGCCGTGGTATCCGGGACGATTGTGAAGTTCGCGCGTGAAGTCGATAGTCTTCTGCGTGTAGGAGGAATCTTCCATGTCGATGCGGATGAAGCTATCGATGGAAACGGCGTGGTCGAGAAGTTCGCGGACGATTCCCGTGGCGAGGTCTTCGCTGACGTCGAGTCCCATGTGGGTGAGCTTGAGGCTGACGTTGGCGTTGAGCTTGCGGGTCTGTATCTCGTCGAGAAGCTGGTGATAAAGCTTGCAGCTATGCAGCGCTTCTTCTTTGTTGGTGACGTTTTCGCCGAGGTTATCGACGGTGACGCGGATTCCCTGTTTGTTGACGGCTTCGGTGGCGGCGATGAGGTCTTCAACGGTTTCGCCGGCGACGAAGCGATGCGACATACGTTTGCCGTATTTGTTGCTTTCGGCAAAAGAACGCATGGATTTATTGCGGGATAAGGCGATGAACAGAGCTCTCAGCATACTGCTCCATAGGCGCAGCTTCAGCGCCAGGATATGAATTCAAATAAAGATGTCGCGGGTACGACACTTGTTTTTATCACAGTGGAAGAGGGGAACAAAGGCGATTTCGAATTGCGAAGTTCGAAATGCGAATCGGAGAGGCGGGAATTGCAGATTGAAGATTGAAACATTGCAGATTGAAAAGCAAACCCGCTTGGCGGGAATTGCAGATTGAAGATTGAAACATTGCAGATTGAAAAGCAAACCCGCTTTTGAGGGCGGGTTTCGTAAATCATCAATCGCTCTTACCGTCCTAGTTCTTCAAGATACTTTTCTACTTCGATGGCGGCCATGCAGCCGGTTCCGGCGGCGGAGATTGCCTGGCGATAGCGGCGGTCCTGGACGTCTCCGCAGGCGAAGATGCCTTTGACTCCGGTGAATACGTAGTCGCGGGTGCAAATGTAGCCATCGGGATCGAGGTCGAGTATGCCGGCGAACATGCGGGCGTTAGGCTCGTGTCCGATGCCGAGGAACATGGCGGAGGTGGGCAGTTCGAAACGCTCGTTGGTGAGGAGGTTGCGAAGCTTGAGTGCGGTGACTTCTTTTTTGGCGACGTCGTTCACCTCTTCGACGACGACGTGGGGCATGAATTCGATCTTGGGATGTGCGCGGGCGCGATCGTACATGATCTTGGAGGCGCGGAAATTGTTACTGCGATGGAGGACGGTGACCTTGGAGGCGAAGCGCGTGAGGAAGAGCGCTTCTTCCATGGCGGAGTCGCCGCCACCGATGACGGTGATGGGCTTGCCGCTGAAGAAGAATCCGTCGCAGGTTGCGCAGGAAGAAACGCCGTGCCCGATGAGCGCCTGTTCGCTGGGGAGTCCGAGCCAACGCGCGCTGGCGCCAGAGGCGATGATGAGCGAGCGCGTCTTGATGTGCTGGTTCTGGCCGAGCGTGAGCGTGAAGGGATGAGTGGGATCGACGGACTGAACGTGTCCGGTGATGAACTCGGCGCCGAAACGCATCGCCTGCCGGCGCATGTTGTCGATAAGTTCGGGGCCCTGTATGCCCTCGGGGAATCCGGGAAAGTTCTCGACCAGGGTGGTGAGCGAGAGCTGTCCGCCGGGCTCATGTCCTTCGAGGACGAGCGGTTTAAGGTTGGCGCGTGCAGCGTAGATGGCCGCAGTGAGTCCGGCACAACCGGAACCCATGATGACGGTATTGCGGATTTCGTTATTCATACGTGTCGATACTTAGATTAACAGGTCGGGAAAGGGATTCGGGGAGAAGAGCAGTTGCGGGGTGAAGAGCAGTTGCCAGTTGCCGGTTGTCAGTTGCCAGTTGCCAGTTGCCAGTTGAAGAGCAGTTGCCGGTTGCCAGTTTGCCAGTTGAAAAACATCCATCTTCATTTTGTGGGGATTTTGGCCAGATCGGTGACTACGATGGTGCGCACGTTAAGCGCCTTGCGGTAAGTCGTTAACAACGAGGAAGCCGTTTGGAATAGCGACTCGTACTTGGTTTGATCTCCGCTAGGACAGCGGGCGAGGACTAGAGAACTTTTGCCGAAGCGCTCGATTCGTATGCGGTCGGCGGCGGTGTTGGATTTGGCGATGGTGTTGGGGTCGGCAGAGATGGCGGAGTCAGAGAGCGAGACCTGCATGAGTTCACGGGCGTCGCGGGCGCGGAAGACTAGAGTTTCCGAGACCTGGTCGTTGGTGACGCTGAAAGAATATTGCGCGTTGAGGAAGGGTGCCTGGTCGGGAAACTCCTTGCGCACGCGAACCCAGCGGGCAGTCGGGGGAGCGTAGGTGGACTTCATCTGAGCGCCTGCTCCGGCGGCGAGGAGATCATCGCTCATGCGGGAGAGTCCGCGAGAGACTTCGAAGTCGGGCGCGAAATGCGGGTGTGCGGGGATGCGCGCGAGTGCCGAGGCTATCTCCTTGGTCTCCGCGTCCGAGGGAGTGCAGACGTTGAGGTAGTTCACCTTGACCTGGGGAGGCGTCGATTTCGCGGTCGGGGCCGGTTGTTGCCCAGCAGCGGCAGGCGTTTGTTGCGCGAGCGCGAAGGACGCAGAGAGAAGCAGCAGGGCTAAGGCAGAGTTTCGCACGTTGGGGATTTTACAACGCGCAGGGCGCGAAGGCCTTGCTGATTCGGCAGGGCCACGGGCAAAGGTCGTTAGACGTTTGGTTGGCTGAGGCCGCCCCTTTGCTTTCTCTTCGCTGTGCTCGCCCGAGTCGACCGAGGCGGTAGAATCTTGGGATGGCAAATTTGACCTTAGTTTATGGACTTCGTCTGCTGCCCTCAGAAGAGTTGGCGGAAGTGAGTGACGCAACCTTGAAGTTGAAGAATGGCCACGAAGCGCGCGTGACGATGCACCTAATGGAAGGCAGTAAAGAAGACATCGAGAAGCAGTTGCGGCAAAGTATCGAGGCCTTCTTCGATATCTACCCGGAGATTTAGAGCAATTGCAATTGGGTAATTTGTAATCGGGTAATTTTGGAACCTAACCAAAGGGCGGTTCGTACTGTCTATGAAGTAGCAGGAGTCCGCTTGCAGGCAGATATAATCAGCATACGTTTTTGTTCTGCTCCTGGGCTGCGCTCAAGGCAGGCACCGGGGACGAAATCCGCAAAAGCATGAACACAGATATCACCAGAGTGATGCGTGAAAAGGCTGGACTCGCCGCCCTATGGCCGAAGGCTGTGCTGGGCAGGCTGGCCATCCTGCTGGCGGTCTTGCTTGCCGTGCTCACCCTGGTGCGGCGGATCGCAACGACGGGGCCCGCAGGAGTTTCGCTGAACGTGGCTTCGACGTTCGTCAGCATTGTGCTGACGATCGTGGTGGCCATGCTGCTTTTGCGCTGGGTGCGCCAGAAGCTGATGTGGCGTCTGCGAAACCGTCTGATCATTACTTATGTTTTCATCGGAGTGATCCCGATCTTGCTGCTGCTGGCGATGAGCGCGATCGCGGGCTATTTGTTTGCGGGACAGTTCTCAACCTTTGTAGTGACGTCCGACCTGAGTTCCGAGTTGAGGCGCATAGAGGCCGCAAACTCGACGATCGCAACCGAGATCGCACAACATATCGCCACGGCGCCGGGTAAAACACCCTCTATCAAGTTTTTGGATGAGCCGATGCAGCGGGAGTTTCCGGAACGCTCGGTGACAGTCCTCGTGGGAAACGAACCGGCGCTGCTGGAAAAGACGGGCGACGCGAAAGAGACGGAGCCGCTCGCAGCCCCGGATTACACGACGGAAAAAGCGAACTTTGGATCGCTGGTTCTGGATACGAAGAACCAGATGTATCTGCGGGCTGTGGCTACGCGGCAGACGGCGCGCGGACGGGTGTCCGTGATATCGAGCGTGCCGGTTACGCCCACGCTGCTGAGCAAAATGGTGCAGGGTCTGGGCGTGGTGACCTTGCAGCGTCCCGGTCGCGATAACAACAGAGACAAGTCGGGCGTGCAGGTGAACTTTGACTCCAGCGGTTCCATCGTCTCCTTCAAAAACAGTCCGGACTCGAGCGTCTCGGCCGGAGAGCTGAGAGCGAAGCAGGGCCGCATGGATGTGGAGTTGAATTTCGGCACTGTGCTTGCTATCCGCGAGTGGGACACGGGCAAAGCGCGCACGGGGTTGCTGGTGGTGCAGACGCGTCCGTCGCTGCTGTACGAGCGGCTGTTCAGGACGCTGGGCGAATTCGCGAACATGGTTTTTTCGGCGCTGGTTGCTGTCGCGATCTTCTTTGCGCTGATCGAATTGCTGGCTCTGATCGTTGGCATCAGGCTGACGCGCACGATGACGCAGAGCGTGGCCTCGCTCTACGAGGCGACGCAGCATGTGAATGCGGGAAACCTTTCGCACAGGATCGAAGTCACTTCGAAAGACCAGTTGGCGGCGCTGGAAATGTCGTTCAACTCGATGACCGGATCGTTGCAGGAACTGATTGCCGAGCAAAAGGAAAAGCAACGCATCGAGAGCGAGTTGATGATCGCGCAGGAAGTGCAGGCACTTCTCTTCCCCAGGGACATCACGGAAGTTGATACGCTGGAGGTGCATGGCATCTGCCGTCCGGCGCGCACGGTGAGCGGCGATTATTACGACTTCCTTCCGGTGGGGCCAAACCGGCTTGGGCTGGCGGTGGGAGATATTTCCGGCAAAGGAATCTCGGCGGCCCTGCTGATGGCGACCGTTCATGCGTTTGTGCGGGCGTACACGCTGGTGGAAAAAGTCCCGATATTGACGGCTCCGGTCGTAGTTGGCGAGGGAAGAGGCGTGACCCATGAGCGCCGCAAATTGCGGGAGACGCTGGACCTGCCGCCGGGCGCGCTGATGGCGATGCTGAACCAGCAGCTCTATCAAAGCACTCCGACAGAAAAATACGCGACGATGTTCTTGGGTTTCTACGACGCGCGCACGCGCGAGTTGACCTACGCGAATGCCGGACACTTGCCGCCGATCCTCATCGGGCGCGACGGCAGTGTGCGTCCGCTGGAAACCGGCGGCCTTGTGGTGGGATTGTTCGGGGACGTGACGTATGAAGATGCGGCGATACAGATGGAGCCCGGCGATATATTCGTGGCCTATAGCGATGGCGTGACCGAGCCGGAAAACGAGTTTGGCGAATTCGGTGAAGAACGCTTGATTCAAATCGTAAAAGACAATCGGCATCTGCCGCTCTCGCGCATCAGCGACATCGTGATCACGTCGGTGATTGATTGGATCGGCGCGGGAGAACAGCCGGACGATGTGACGCTGGTGCTGGCGAGATCGAGGTAGGGCAGGGTGATAGGCAGGGCAGCCACTCGGGAGCGAGTGGCTATTGTTTTTTGGAGGGCGTTCGCGCGGAGGAGATGCAAGAGAGCAAGGTCAAAAGCAGAAACCAAGGCGAGCTGCGCTCGCCGCCACGGACGAGGCGTCCGGGCCCACGCGGGCAAAGGCAGGTGCAAAGGCTAGGGCAAGGGCAAAAGCGGAGGGCGGGGGCAAATCACGGCTATACTAAATAGATATGCCGTTTCCTGAACTACATCCTGCTTTGATGCGCGCGCTTGAGTCGCGCAATTACACTGAACCTACCCCCGTGCAAACAGCCGTTCTACGTGAAGAGGCGGCGGACCGCGATCTGCTGGTTTCCGCGCAGACGGGTTCGGGCAAGACCGCCGCCTACGGACTTACGTTGGGCGAAATGCTGCTGGGCGAAGAAGAACGATTTCCGTCGGTGCAGCAGCCGCTGGCACTGATCGTGGCACCTACGCGTGAGTTGGCGCTGCAGGTTCAACGCGAACTGGCGTGGATATTGGGAGTGGCCGGGGCGCGCGTGATCAGTTGCGTGGGCGGCATGGACATTCGTCGCGAACAACGCGCGTTGTCTGCCGGGGCACACATTGTTGTGGGCACGCCGGGACGTCTGGCTGACCATCTGGACCAAAGACATTTGAACCTTGCGGGAGTGCGCGCCGTGGTGCTGGATGAGGCCGATGAGATGCTCGACCTCGGCTTCCGCGACGAACTGGAATTGCTGCTGAGCGCGACTCCTACGGAGCGACGCACGATGCTGTTTTCCGCGACGCTGCCGAAGGCGATCTTGGGGATGGCGCGGAAGTATCAGCGGAATGCGCTGCGGCTGGCGCTCTCACCTGAGAATGAGCAGCACGGCGATATCGAATACAAGGCCTTCCCGATTCGTCCGCGCGACGGCGAACACGCGGTGGTCAATACGCTGCGATTTTTCGATGCGCGAGGCGCGCTGGTATTTTGTTCGACACGGGAAGCGGTGCGACATCTCCACGCAAATCTGCTGGAACGCGGATTCTCGGCGGTCGCGCTTTCCGGCGAATTGAAACAGCACGAGCGCACGACGGCCTTGCAGGCCTTGCGTGATGGACGCGCGCGCGTCTGCGTGGCAACCGATGTGGCCGCTCGCGGACTGGATATGCCCGACCTCGGACTGGTTATCCACGCCGACCTGCCGCAGAACAAAGAGATGATGTTGCACCGCAGCGGGCGCACGGGTCGCGCGGGACGCAAAGGTTTGTCGGTGATAATCGTTCCGTCGCAGAGTCGCGGGACGGCGCAGCGGCTGTTCGAGTCGGCGAAGATAAAGGCCATCTGGTCGCCGGCACCTTCGGCGGATTCGATCCGGGCGAAGGACGAAGAAAATCTGGTGCAGGAAATCGCCGCGATGACGGAGGCTTCCGCAGATGAAGATCTGGCAGCAGGACGCGTGCTACTAGGATTGCGCAGCGCGGAGGAGTTAGCCGCCGTGCTGGTGCGAATCCGCCGCGAAGCATTGCCTGCGCCGGAAGTGATCGAAGAACCGCCGCCATACAAAAAAGAAAATTTCCCGAAGAAGGCGGGCTCGTCGTGGGCTGCGGGCAAGCGGAAAACGTTTGGAGCAGGCGGACCGAAGAAAAGTTTCGGAGCGGGTGCAGGAAGCAGCAGCGGCAAGAAGCCTTATTCCAGCGCGGGCAAGAAGACTTTTGCTGACAAGAAGACTTTTGCCGGCAAGAAGAGTTTTGCAGGAGCGAAGACGGCGCCGCTAAGCGGCGAGGCGTTTGCCACGAAGCGTATCTGGGACAACCAAGGCAAGAAGCGGGACGACCGTCCGAGGCCGAACGGGAAGAAGCGGTAGGTTCCGGAGATTGTTAAGCCACTCGCGAAGGCGGGTGGCTTTTTTGTTTTGGGGCTGTGAGCAGGGGCTAAAGCCCCATTCTCTTGGGCGCTGATTGGCACGACTGAAGTCGTGCCGTGAGACAGAGCTCGTTGGAGAAGAGTGGGGAGGATTCCGGGTAGGCGAAGAGCGAGGCAAGGGCAAGGTCAAGAACGAGGCGAGCGTTGCTCGCCCGCCGCGGACGAGGGCGTCCGGGCCCACGCAAGGCAAGGGCAAGGTCAAAGACCGCGAGCGAGGGCGCTCGCGCCACATTAAGCAAAGGCAAGGGCAAAGGCCGCAATCTTATTCGTAACGCAAGGCTTCGATGGGGTCGAGTCGGGCGGCGCGGATGGCGGGGATCATGCCGCTGATGAGGCCTACGGCGGTGAGGATGATGGTCGCTACCAGCACCGTGCCGGGCGAGATGATGAGTTGGATGTCGGCGGCTTCGGCGTTTTTCGCCAGCGCGCTGTAGAAGGTCAGCTTGCCTACGGAAAACGAAATGATGTAGGAGAAGATGATTCCGGCGAGGCCTCCGGTGAAGGTGATGGCGAGGGCTTCGGCTAGAAACTGAAGCATGATGTCGCGTCGGCGCGCGCCGAGGGCTTTTTCGACGCCGATCTCGCGGGTGCGCTGGGTGACGGAGACGAGCATGATGTTCATGAGTCCGACGCCGCCGATGCCGAGGGTGAGCGTGCCGATGAAGGCGAGCAGGATCTTGAGACCGGTGGTGATGATCTCAAACTGGTTCATCTGCTTCATGGCGCTGAAGACCTGCACGGCGCGGCGGTCTTCGGGCTTGAATCCGTAACGTGTGGCGAAGCTTGAGCGGACGGAGCGCTCGATCATTTCGTATTGGTTGCCCTCGTAATCGAGCCAGATGCCGTCGAGGTAGTGAGTGTCCTTGAGTTCGGACATGGCGGTGAATGGAATGTAGAGTTGGCGATTGATGTCGCTGTCGGCTTCCTGCATTTTTGCGTCGGCGACGCCGATGACTTCGAAGCTGAGGCCGTCGATGCGTACGTGTTCGCCGACCGCGTATTTTCCCGAGAACAATTTATCTTTTGCTTCCGAGCCGAGGACGACGACGCGCGCCTTCTGCAAGAGGTCTTCCTGGTTGTAGAAGCGGCCCTCTTGCATGTGCAGCACCTGGATGTTCTGGATGGAGGGATAATCCCCCTGCACGTTGAAGGGGAAGGTTCGGTTGTCGTATTGCACCTGCGATTTTTTCTGCGCCTCGGGACTGACATGGGCGAGGAACGGGACGCTGGCATTGAGGCGATCGATGTCTTCCAGGGTGAAGCGTATCTGGGTGCCGGCCTTCGTGCCTCCGGCCTGCATGGAACTTCGTCCGGGGAATACGCCCATGGCGTGCATTCCGAAGCTGGCAAAAATGGTGTGGATGGCGGCACCGAATCCGGCGCCGTAGGCGAGCAGAAGCACGACGGTGGCAATGCCCCATGCCATGCCGACCATGGTGAGCGCGGAGCGGCGGCGATTGTGCTTGAGTGCGCCGTAAGCCTGTTGCAGCAAGTCGTGCGTCATATGCGTGGCCCTTGTTTAGTCGGCCCTGAGGGCGTCGACAGGAGTGAGCATGGCGGCTTTGCGCGCGGGATAAAGTCCGGCAACGATGCCGGCGATGGAGAGACAGGTGATAGCGAGGATGGCGGTTGCCGGCACCAGGCGCGGCGTGTCAAAGCCCTCAGGAGCGGGCAACATTGCCAGCGCAGCCATCAGACCTCCGGCGGCAAACATGCCGATGAGTCCGCTGCCCACGCAGAGGAAGACGCCCTCGATGAAGAACTGAGCGAGGATGCTGCGATTGGTTGCGCCGAGGGCTTTGCGAAGGCCGATCTCGCGGGTGCGTTCGGTGACGGCGACCAGCATGATGTTGATGACGCCGATTCCGCCGAGGGCAAGCGTAACGATGCCAACGCTGCCAAGGAACATATTCATGGCGTCGAAGATCTTGCCCACCATCTCAGAGGATTTGACGGTGTCCCAATCTTCGAAGGCGTCCTCGTTCTTGTAATTGAAACCGTGATTGCGGGCGATGACGCGGCGCACTTCGTCGCGCGCGGTGAGGTGTTCGGCGCGGATATTGGGACGATAGTTGATGAAGGAGATCGAGTCAGGCTGCTTGGCGTCTTTTACGGGGAAGTAGGTGCTCATGGTGGAGTAAGGCATGTAGAGACGCGTGTTGGTGGAATTATTGTCGCCCTTGCCTACACTGCCGATGGTGCCGATGACTTCAAAACGAATGCCGTTGAGCAGCACGATACTGCCGAGGATAGGGCGTCCGGAAAAAAGATTCTTGGCGGCTTCCAAGCCGAGTACAACCACGTTTCGCCGCTGCTGCTCGTCCATCGGATTGAGCCAGCGTCCCTGTTCGAGCGGCAGGAAACGTATGTCTTTGAACTGGGGTTCGACGCCCACGACCTGTCCGTTGGCGGTGGCGTACTCGCTGACGGCGCGAATGTCTCCGCGATTGAGGACGGGCGAAGCCGAGCCGACGTGCCTGGCTTCGCGGACGATATCTTGATAATCCGCGTAGGTAAGTTCGTACTTACGGCCAGAGCTGGAGCTTCCCTCTACGGCGGGCGCCATGGCAGGAAAGATGAACATGATGTCCTGACCAAGTTGGGCGAGTTCTCTCTTGTTGCCCGAACGGAAGCCTTCGCCGAGTCCGACGAGTAGCAGGAGAGAGCCGACTCCCCAGGCGATTCCGAACATGGTGAGGAATGAACGCAGCTTGTGCGCCCAGAGCGTTCGAGCGATTTGCCCGAGAATATCCAGCATCATCCTCATAAACACACCTACGAAAAATAGACGGATGGAGTTCCGCAAAGTTTGCGATGTACTCGCGATTTTCACGGGGATTGAAGGGATGTTCTGCAATGAGGCACTTTGCTGGTAAAATAATGGATTCGCGAACCCTAAATCTGTAAGCCACTAGGTAAGGGTGCGTTTCTCTGGAGCTATAGGAAAATGATTCGATTTCTGCAAACCCCCGGCCCGACGAAAAAAATCCTGCTGGGCGGCCTCCTTCTGATTATCTGCGCGACGATGGTTTACTCGCTCATCCCGGGCGGCAGTCTTGGCGACTCCTTCAACCAAAATCCGCAGACGCTTGCCCGAGTAGGTTCGGAGCAGATCTCGCTTCAGGAAGTTGACAAGATGGCGACGCAAATGGGTCGCCAGCAATTCCCGCGCGGATTCCCTCCTCAACTGCTGCCTCTAATGCGCAAGAACGCGATAGAAGCCCTGGTGATGCAGAAGGCCGCGGTGGAAGAAGCGGACCGCATGGGACTGAAGGTGAGCGACGATGAACTGCGCAGCGAATTGCAGCACGGACCCATCGCTCAGCAGTTGTATCCGGACGGCAAGTTTATCGGCGATGAGGCCTACAAGTCGTTCGTGCAAGGCCAGTTCCAGATGAGCACGGCACAGTTTGAAGATTTGGTGAAGCGCGACATCACCATCCGCAAACTGCGTAGCGTGATCGAAGGCGGCGTGACCGTTTCGAACGCGGACCTGATGAGTGCGTATAAGCAGATGAACGTGAAAGTGAAATTTGATTACGCGGTGCTTTCGCTGGAAGACGTGAGCAAGACGATCAATCCGAACGACGCGGAATTGCGCGCTTATTACGAGAAGAACAAAGACGCGCTGAAAGATGCGATTCCGGAACAGCGCAAGGCTGCCTACATCCTGGTTGACGCCGCCAAACTGGCGAATGCCGCGAAGGCGACGAACGACGACCTGAGCGCTTACTACAAGCAGCACCAGGACGATTTCCGCGTACCCGAATCGGTCACGGTGAGCCACATCCTGATCAAGACTCCTCCGCCGGGCGCGGATGGCAAAGTCGATTCGAAGGCCGTGGATGCGGCCAAAGCGAAAGCCGAGGATGTACTGAAACAGGTGAAGGCCGGTGGAAATTTTGCTGAGCTGGCGAAGAAGAATTCCGACGACAAGTCGAGCGCAGTAAATGGCGGCAGCCTGGGTCCGATCACGAAGGGACGCACCGTGCCCGAGTTCGAGCAGGCGGCGTTCTCGCTAAATAAAGGACAAACGAGCGGCGTCGTAAAGACGAGCTACGGCTTCCACATCCTCAAGGTGGAAGACAAGACTTCTGCGCACCAGCAGACGCTGGAGGAAGTGAAAGCACAGATTGAACCCATCGTCGCGCGCACCAAGGCGCAGGCGGAAGTGGATCGCATGGGGCGCACACTGGAAGCAGAAGCGCGCACCAGGGGCATGCAGCAAGCTGCGGCGAGTCGCGGATTGCAGGTGACGGAATCCGGCTACTTCGCGCGAACGGAGAACGTTCCGGGCGTGAGTTCGCCGCAGTTCATGGATGCGGTATTTGCCAACAAGGTGAAATCGCCTCCGCTGGCGGTGAGCGTGCCGCAAGGCGTGGCCATCGTTCAGACGGTGGATGTAAAGCCGGCTGCGACTCCGACGTTCGAGCAGGTAAAAGACAAGCTGTTGACGCAGTTCCGTCAGGACCGCGCGCAACAGGCGATCGCGCAACGCTTGCAGGAATTGGCCGACAAGGCCCGTTCGGAACATAACCTGCGCGCGGCGGCAAAAGCCGTTGGCGCAACCGTGAAGACGAGCGACCTGGTGACTCCAGCCTCGCAGGTTCCGGATGTAGGCGCAATGTCTGGACAGGCAGCGGTCATCTTCGACATGAAGCCGGGCGAGATCAGCAACGCGGTTCAGGCAGGACAGTCGGGTGTCGTTATGCAGTTACTGGAAAAGCAGGAACCCTCGCCAGCTGACTTCGACAAATCGAAGAAACAGCTTCGCGACCAACTGCTGGCCCGCAAGCGCAGCGAAGTGCTGGAACTGTTCGTTGCCAACCTGCGTCAGCGTATGGAAAAAGACGGGAAGATCAAGATCAACGAGAAGCTGCTGGCGCAAGTGACGCAGCAGGGCGGCAACACTCCGTAATCTTGTGTTTTCGAAAAAAGAAGGGAAGCGGGGATCCGCTTCCCTTCTTTTTTGTGCGGGGGAGAAGCTATTCTTCGTCTTCGTCCTCGTCGGCGAGGGATGCGGATTCTGTGTTCGTTTTGCAGACAGTGATCTTTCCGTGTGCATCGATGCAATGGTTGGAGAAGAGGCGGACGGCGCGCTGGTCGGCCTCGTCGGCTTCCGAGATTAGTTTCATGGAGAGCACGGTGAACTTGAGTTCATCGGGTTCGTCGTCCTGCTTGATGACGAGGTCTTTGCGGGCGAGGCGGAAGTCAACGTCTTCGCCGAGCGGGAGCAACACTTCTTTGCGCGTGCGTATGCGATAAACCACCTTGTCGCTCTTGAGCGTGAACTCGCGACAAAGGCCTTCGGGACCGCCGCCGCCCGTCATTCCCCCACCAATCACATCCATGATTCCCTTGTGCTCCGCACCCATGCATGACACGACGCTCATCCGAACAATGGTTCCCTTTCTATAGAAATGCGCGTTCGCCGACAGCGGCAGTAACACGACTAAGGTGAGCAACAGGAAACGAAGTTTCATGGGAACCTCCGACCGAGAGTGCGGGTTCACTCTCACAGGAATATATCGGCGGAGCAGGAAGGGGACTTGAGGCGATGGCGGAAACTGGAGAGCCGAAGAACTTGGATTGTCGGCGGAGGCGTTGGGGGAATAAGATGGTCGGTCAGACGGAACGGGCTTTGCGCCATCATCTCTAACGACGAGCGAGGCAACACCTTGCGCCTTATCAGCAGAAAACCCATTGTGATGTTTGCGGCAGTTTTGATCCTGTGTGCGATTGCATTCGCGACCGCCGCGAGCCAGGAGAAATCGATGAACCCGACAACACCCGTGCAGCCGGCATGGATGAAGGATTCTGTCGCCAAGTTGGAGGCCGATCTGGTGGCGAAGTATGGCGAAGCCGACCGCACTCGTGCGCATCGCGGAGTGTCCCAGGTTGCGCAGTTCTGGCGCTCGGAAGATGGCGACGCCGCGGCGATGCACGAGTTTGCCATGACGAACTTCGCCGGCAGCCCGGCAGCGCTGGATACGATGTTCTCGCGCTACGAGAGACTGTTCGAACAGCTTGACGGACACATGCAGGAGATCACGCGCGAGTTCCGCACGCAGAGCGACCTGGCCCTGGGTCCGATCGAGCCGTTTGACGAGATGTTCGCCGGTTATGACGCGTCGGCGCACGTGAACGACGACTTCTTCCAGAACAAGATCGCCTTCACCGTGCTGTTGAATTTCCCGCTGACCACGCTCGATCAGCGTTTGAAGGATGGGCAGACCTGGACGCGGCGCCAGTGGGCGGAAGCGCGATTGGCGCAACGCTTTTCGAAGCGCGTACCGGCCGATGTGAGCCTGGCCATCGCGCAGGCTTCGAGTGAGGGCGAGCGCTACATTTCCGAATACAACGTGTGGATGCATCACCTGGTCAACGATAAGGGCGAGCGTCTGTTCCCGGCAAAGATGCGGTTGCTTTCGCACTGGAACCTGCGCGACGAGTTGAAGGGCGATTACGCGGACCCTCAGAATGGGCTGGCAAAACAGCGCGCCATCCAGCAGGTGATGGAACGCATTGTGACGCAAACGATTCCTGAGGTTGTGGTGAACAATCCGGGAGTGGACTGGAATCCGTGGACGAACGAGGTGAAGACTGCGGCGGTGAAGGATTCCGACATGGCTCCGGTTGCGAATCCGTCGAACAAGCCGGAACCGGACACGCGTTACGCAGTGCTGTTGCGTAGCTACCAGGCGGTGCGGAAGGTTGATCCGTATTCTCCGACGGCGCCGACACACATCGCGCGCCGCTTTGAAGAAGATCGCGAGATACCGGAAGCGCGCGTGAAGGCTATGCTGGAAAAAGTGCTTTCGTCACCAGAGGCAGCACAAACGGCGAAGCTCATCGAGAAGAGGCTTGGACGTCCGCTGGAGCCATTCGACATCTGGTACAACGGCTTCCGCGCCAAGAGCAAATACAGCGAAGCGGAGCTCGACCAGATCGTGGCGAAGAAGTATCCGACGGCGGAAGCCTACCGGCAGGACATCCCGAACATGCTGGTGAAGCTTGGCTTCCCGAAAGAACGGGCGGAATACATTGCGGCGAACATCGCGGTGGACCCGGCACGCGGTTCGGGACACGCGATGGGCGCGCAGATGAGGCAGGCAAAGGCGCACCTGCGTACGCGCGTCGAAAAGACGGGCATGAATTACAAAGGCTACAATATCGCCGTTCACGAGATGGGACACAACGTGGAGCAGACGCTTTCGCTGAACGACATCGACTATTTTTCGATTGCAGGCGTTCCGAACACGGCGTTCACCGAGGCGCTGGCTTTCGTCTTCCAGGCACAGGATCTGGAGTTACTGGGATTGACCCAACCGGACCCGCAGAGCGATGCACTGAAGACTCTGAATGATTTCTGGGGAACGTATGAGATCGCCGGGGTAGCGCTGGTGGACATGGGCGTGTGGCACTGGATGTACGACCATCCGCAGGCGACCCCGGCGCAGTTGAAGGAAGCGACGTTGAACATCTCGAAAGAGATTTGGAACAAGTATTATGCACCGCTGTTCCACAAGAAAGATGTTGTGCTGCTGGGAATCTATTCGCACATGATCGATTCGTTCATGTACCTGCCGGATTATCCGATCGGACATTTGATCGCGCACCAGATCGAAGAAAAGATGCGCAAGACAGGATCTATCGGTCCGGAATTCGAGCGCATGGCGAAGACAGGGCGAATCGCGCCAGACCTGTGGATGAAGAACGCAACGGGTGCGCCGGTTGGTCCAGAAGCAATGTTGGAAGCGACGGACAGGGCGCTGAAGACAGTGAAGTAGTACAGGTAAGAGGCAGTAGGTATAGGAATTGGGGAAAAACAAAACCGAAAGACAAAACCGAAAACGAGGGAGGCCGGGAGAAGATTTCCGGCTTCTTTTTTGGGGCGAAGCAAGCACCTAAAGAGTCAACTCCAAAATCGGCTCTCAGCGGTTATTCTGCATTTTGACGTGGAAGTACAGGCACCTTGCGTAACACCTTAGTAATGTCCGGTTGGCGTTAGTTCCAGAGTACAATCTGCCAACAAGCACAGAACCAGATTCATGTCACTCCCCCGGTCCTAAAGGTCGAAACGATGAAATCTGTAAGAAATTTTTCGCTAATGTTGGTGGCTATCAGTCTTCTCTCACTTCTGCCGGCGTTTGCCGCTGACAGTGGCCGCAAGGTGAAAGAACAGGTTCAGCCTGTATATCCCGAGATGGCGAAGACCATGAATATCAGTGGGGCCGTTCGCCTGGAAGTAGTAGTGACCGCACAAGGCACGGTGAAGAGCGCCAAGGTTCTGGGCGGACATCCCATGCTGGCTGACTCGGCGGTTCGCGCCGTGAAGAACTGGAAGTATGAGCCCGGCGCTGAAGAGGTCGTGACGGTCACACTTAATTTCAAGCCATAATGGATTTGCTCCGCTCCGCTGAAACGCGCCCAACCAGGGCTCGTTTCTTGTGTGCGCCACATCACAGGCTGTTGCCTTCCTCTCCCGCTACAATTTCCTAAAGGACGCGCGCGCCAAGCGCAGCGCCTGATATGAACGAGCGCCTACGGTGCTCACGGGAAAATCACCATGCCTATCCGCACCATCATCGAACCATTCCGCATCAAGAGCGTAGAACCCATCCGCTGGACTACGCGCGAGCAGCGCGAAAAACTTCTGCGCGACGCACATTACAACCTGTTCCTGCTGGCGGCGGACGACGTGTTGATCGACTTGCTGACCGATTCTGGCACGGGAGCCATGTCGAGCTATCAATGGGGCGCGATCATGGAAGGCGACGAGAGCTACGCGGGCAGCAAGAGTTATAACCGCTTCCGCGATTCCGTGCAGGACATCACCGGATTCAAGCATGTGATTCCGACGCACCAGGGACGCGCAGCGGAACGCATCCTGTTCTCGACCATGGTGAAGAAGGGCGATGTGGTTCCGAACAACACGCACTTCGACACGACGCGCGCGAACTGCGAGAACGCGGGCGGCGATGCACTGGATATCGTGATTCCGGAAGGCAAACAGCCTTCGCTGGTGCATCCCTTCAAAGGCAACATGGATGTTGCCGCGCTGGAAGAGACGATCGCGAAGGTTGGGCGCGAACGCATTCCGCTGGTGATGTTGACGGTGACAAACAACTCCGGCGGCGGACAGCCAGTGTCGATGGCAAATGCGCGCGCCGTGAGCGCGGTTTGCAAAAAGCACGGCATCCCGCTGTATTTCGACGCCTGCCGTTTTGCGGAGAACGCGTACTTCATCAAGACGCGCGAAGCGGGTTACGAGAATAAGACTCCGAAACAGATCGCGCAGGAGATGTTCGCGCTGGGCGATGGATGCACGATGTCCGCCAAGAAAGATGGCATGGCGAATATCGGTGGCTTCCTCTGCACGAACGATGATCTGCTGGCGCAACAGGAAAAAGATCTGCTGATTTTGACGGAGGGTTATCCGACCTACGGCGGGCTGGCGGGACGCGACTTGGAAGCCATCGCCGTTGGCTTACAGGAAGCGTTGCAAGAGGACTACCTGAGATACCGCATCGCATCGACGGCCTACCTTGGAAATCATATTGCCGAGCAAGGCGTTCCCATCGTGATGCCTCCTGGGGGACACGCCATCTACTTGGACGCGCGTGCGTTCGTGCCACACATTCCGCTGGAAGAATTTCCGGGCGTGGCCTTGGCGACGGAGCTGTACCTCGAGGGCGGAATAAGAACGGTAGAGATCGGCACCCTGATGTTTGGCAAAGCAGCGAAGATGGATTTGGTGAGACTCGCAATCCCGCGAAGGACGTATACGCAGAGCCATATCGACTATGTGATCGAAGTGATTCTGGAAGTCTGGAAAAAGCGAGAGCAGATCAGCGGATTGAAGCTGACCTACGAACCGCCCTTCCTGCGGCACTTCACGGCGAAGTTCGAGAAGTTGAGGGCGGCCGGAGTGTAGGTCAGAACCAAAGTCAAAAGATTGAACCACGAAGGGCACAAGGGACACGAAGGAACGCAAAGGATAAGGTGGGCTTAGTCAACGCGGCGGGAAAACGAGCGACGCTGGTGCAGATCGGGGAGAGCAGAGACTAGCGTCTGCGGAGAAGAAGCAGAGTCACCGGCCGCGAGCGAGGGCGCTCGCGCCACATTTCCCAACCGTATCGGGCAAAATCAATAGCATTTTGGGGCAATGGAAAAGGGGTAGCTTTCGCTACCCCTTTTCAGAACTTGTTGGTTCCGCTGCTTACAGAACCTGCACGTTCTCGGCCTGCCAGCCTTTGGGTCCCTTCACCACATTGAACGAAACAGCCTGACCTTCTTGGAGGCTGCGGAATCCGTTCGACTGAATGGCGGAGAAGTGAACAAATACGTCTTCACCATTCTGGCGGCTGATGAATCCAAAACCCTTAGCATCGTTAAACCATTTGACCG
>JBBRZF010000016.1:0-33589 GCA_038236965.1 Terriglobales bacterium
AGCAGGGGCAAGAGCAAGAGCAAGGGCAAGAGCAAGAGCAAGGGCAAGGGCAAGGGCAAGGGCAAGAGCAAGGGCAAGGGCAAGGGCAAGAGCAAGGGCAAGGGCAAGGGCAAGAGCAAGAGCAAGAGCAAGAGCAAGAGCAAAGGCAAAGGCAAAGGCAAAACAAAAGGGAAAACAAAAGGGAAAACAAAAGGTCTCTCCGCTCCGCTTCGCTGCGGTCGAGATGACGAAATGGGTGGAGGTCTGAATTCGAACGAAAAATCTATTTCAACCTTCGAACAAAAATCTTATTTCAACCTACGAACGAAAAACGTAGTTCTGCATTCGAACGAAAATCCTACTTCAACAGCAGAACGAAAATCCTATTTCAACATTCGAAAGATGATGCGCGAGGGCGCTTCTGGCGTGTGGTAAACGCGCTCGGTCGCCTTCTGGAAATCGCTGGGCTTCGCGTCGTAGATGTTGGGCACGAAGGTTTGCGGATTGAGGTCTGTCAGCGGGAACCACGAGCTTTGGATCTGCACCATGATGCGGTGTCCCTTGCGGAAGGTGTGGTTGACGTCTGGCATGAGGAACTCGAGCTTGGTCTGCTGGTTGGGCTCGAAGGCTTCGGGATGTTCGTAGCTGTTGCGGAAGCGTCCGCGGAAGGGCTCGCCGCGGACTAGCTGCTGATATCCGCCGAGCTTGATGTTCTTGGGATTGTCATCGACGTCGGGCGTGTTGTCGGGATAGACGTCCACGATCTTTACGTCGAAGTCGGAATCGGTTCCGCTGGTGGATACGAACAGCGATGGCTTGAGAGGGCCGGCGAAGGTGACGTCGTGATCGAGGATGTCGGTCTGGTAGACGAGCACGTCGGTACGTCGCGAGGCGTGGCGCTGGTCGTCGAGCATGTAAGGCTGCGCCATGGTGAGCGTGGTTTCGGAATAGAAGGGAACGGGCTTCGCAGGATCGCTTACGTATTCGTCGAAGCCTTCGCTGGCGGCGGGAGCGAGGAAGCTGAGCTTTCCGTTGGCGTGGAGGTAGAGCGCGGATTCGGCGCTCTGCCTGGGAGGCCAGGCATCGTACTTGCGCCATTGGTTGGAGCCGGTTTCAAAGACGGTGGCTTCGGGAAGCTTGGGGTCGGGCGCGTCCTTTAGATAGTGGGCGAAGAAGGGAAGCTCGATGTTCTTCTGGTAGTACTCGCTGGTTTTGGAGCCGAACCAGATGTAGCCGAGATGGTCTCCCGCGCCGCGCGACCAGCATCCGTGACACCAGGGGCCCATGACGATTTTGACGTCGCCTTGGGGACTCTGACGATTGGCCGATTCGTAGGAGTGAACTTCGCCGTAGAGATCTTCGGCGTCGAACCATCCGCCGACGATGAGGGTTGCAGGCTTGATGTCTTTCAGGTGCGGCAAGGTGTTGCGCGATTGCCAGTACTGGTCGTAGTTCGGGTGGTGTATGTACTCATCCCAGAACTTGATGTTGTGCTTGTAATACTTCTCGTCGACGTTGGAGAGCGGTTCAGCGGTGAGAAAGAAGCTGTAGCCATCGGGCGTCCCGGCCTGGAAACGCGGGCCGAATGTTTTCGTCGGCTCGGGGCGAGGGAGTCCGAAGGTTGCTTCGAAGAGGAACATGTGCGGCAGGAACATGGCGCCGTTGTGGTGGAAGTCGTCTCCAATAAACCAGTCGGCGATGGGCGCTTGCGGCGATGCGGCCTTGAGCGCGGGATGCGCGTCGATGATGCTCATGGCCGTGTAGAAGCCGGGATAGGAAATTCCCCAGGTACCTACGCGTCCATTGTTGTGAGGGATTTTCTTCACGAGGTAATCGATGGTGTCGTAGGCGTCGGAGGCTTCGTCGAACTGCTTGCTGGTTTTGTTGGGAATGTAGGGACGCATCTCCACGAATTCGCCTTCGGACATCATGCGTCCGCGCACATCCTGGTAAACGACGATGTATCCATCGCGCGCGAAAAGTTCGGAGGGGCCGATGGACTTCTTGTACTCACTGCCATAGGGGGCGACGCTATAGGGCGTGCGCGAGAGCAGGATGGGGTAGGCCCTGGAATGGTCCTTGGGCGCGTAGATAGATGTGAAAAGCTTTACTCCGTCGCGCATGGGAATTTGAATTTCGGTCTTGTCGTAGTGCGCGAGGATGTAGTCAGCGAGTTGCTTGTCGTGCTGCGCGCGCTCGATTTCCGCGGGCGTTTTGGGCGCTGGTTGCGGGGCCTGGGCGAAAGCAAGCTGGCTGAAAATGGAGAAGAGCAGTGCGAGGAAGACGGTGCGCAAGATAATGGCGCGCGAGTGGGAAGAGATGTTTCTCACCTGGGAGAACCTCCATGGTTCCTACCTGCCCGTAGGGAATGAGAATTAAAACACACCTGACGCGCATAAAAAACTCCGTCGCCGAAGCGACGGAGTTTTGTCAGAGATACGCGTCTTATGCGAGCAGTTTTGCGGCGTCCTTGGCGAAGTAGGTGAGGATGATTTCGGCGCCGGCGCGATAGATGGAGGTCAGGGATTCCATCATCACGCGGTCGTGATCGATCCAGCCATTTTGCGCGGCGGCCTTGATCATGGCGTATTCGCCGCTGACCTGGTAGGCGGCGATGGGCACGTCGTAACGGCGTCGGGCTTCGGCGATGACGTCGAGATAGGCGATGGCGGGCTTGACCATGATCATGTCCGCGCCTTCGGCGAGGTCGAGTTCAATCTCGCGCATGGCTTCGCGGATGTTGCCGGGATCCATTTGATAAGAGCGGCGATCGCCAAAGGCAGGTGCGGAATCGGCGGCTTCGCGGAAGGGGCCGTAGAAGCCGGAAGCGAATTTGGCGGCGTAGGAGAGGATGGGGATGTTCTCGAAACCATTGGCGTCGAGCGCGGCGCGGATGGCGGCGACGCGGCCGTCCATCATGTCGGACGGGGCGATGATGTCGATGCCAGCGCGGGCTTGGGATACGGCAGTCTTGGCGAGGATTTCGAGCGAGGGATCGTTAAGGATCTCGTACTCGGGCTCGGGCGCTTTTCCGGCGGCAGCGCTTCCGCTGGCTACGGATCCGGAGGGGGCGGGCACCTGCTTGATGATGCCGCAATGTCCGTGAGACATGTACTCGCAAAGGCAGACGTCGCCCATGACCATGAGGTCGCGGACTTCGCGCTTGATGGCGCGGGTGGCTTTCTGCACGATGCCATCGTCTGCCCATGCGCCGGTGGCGACCTCGTCCTTCGATTCGGGCAGGCCGAAGAGGATGACCGAGGGGATACCGAGCGCCTTCACTTCGCGCGCTTCCTTGACGGCTTCGTCGATGGACAGATTGAAGACGCCGGGCATGGAACGGACTTCCTTGCGAATTCCTTCGCCGGGACAGATGAACATGGGGTAGACGAAACCGTCGGGGGATAGACGGGTTTCGCGCACAAACGACCGCATGGTTTCGGAGCGGCGGAGGCGGCGAGGACGAACGGTTGGGAATGTCATGACATTAAAAGTTTAGCACCGGGGTTGGAGCACGGGGCTGTGATTTCAGTCACAGACGCTAGAAATACAGGGTTTAGAGGGCTGGCGGAGGAGGTTGCCTGGCTATTTGGGGCACTGCAAACCAAAGTAACTTTCGGTCAATGGCCTTCTGTGTTTGAATGGCGCGACTTATGAAAAGTACGGACACAAGGCGTTGGGTGCTTGTGGCCGCTGTAGCGTTCCTCCTCCACGCAACGCTGTCATTCGCATTACCGGAAGGTTTCGCGCTCACTGTCTGCGGCGATGTGCTGCAATCGGCGATGCTCGTGGCCGTAGCTGTGCTTGCAACGCGCAATGCGCGACAGGCCGAGGGACAGGCTCGCATCTTCTGGGCGTTGATGGGCGTGGGCTTCTGGTCATGGGCCGTCACGCAACTGATGTGGAGCTATATAGAGGTTGTGCAGCGGCGTCCGGTGCCAGACCCGTTTGCGGGCGACGTCGTACTCTTCTTTCACATCGTTCCCTTGATGGCCGCGTTGGCCGCTCGTCCGCACCGGACGATGGAGGGCAAGAACGGATTACTCTCGACCATAGACTTTGCGCTGCTGATGCTGTGGTGGCTGTATCTCTACGTGGTCATCGTGATTCCGCCGCAGTATGTAGAGCACGATGTAGCCAAGTATTCGACGGCGTTCTCGCTGCTCTATGTGGGGGAGAACCTGGCATTACTCACGGCGTTGGCTGTGCTCTGGCTGCGAACGAACAACGCATGGCGGGAAACGTACAAGAATCTATTCATAGCCAGCACCTTGTATGTGTTGGCATCGCAGGCGATCAACGCCGCCATCATCCGCGACCGATACCAGACGGGCAGCATGTTCGACCTGCCTTTCGTGGCGGGAATCCTGTGGTTCCTTTACGTGGTGGCGGTGCGTCCCGAGCGCAACGCCGAGCCCATGCCTGCGTCGAACGCCGCTGTGGATAGGGGAGTGGTGGTCTCGCGATTGGCGATGATCGCAATCCTTTCCATGCCGGTGATGGCCGCGTGGAGCACATTTTTCAGCGGAGCGTCGCGCAAGGTTTGCATGTTCCGTTTGGCGGTCAGCCTGGAAGCCATCATCGTACTGGCGGTACTGGTCTTCCTGAAGCAGTACCTGCTGGACCGCGAGCGAACACTCCTGTTGCGCCAATCGCAGGTGACTCTGCACAACCTGAAGCAGATGCACGCGCAACTGATGCAATCGGAAAAACTGGCAGCACTGGGACAGTTGGTGAGCGGCGCAGCCCATGAGATCAACAATCCGCTGACGTCCATTCTTGGCTATGCGGACCTGATCGCCTCGGACGCGAAGGTGGACGAGGTAGCCCGCGAACACGCGCACAAGATCAAACAGCAGACGCGCAGGACGAAAGAACTGGTCACCAACCTTCTGCGCTTCGCGCGCAGCACGGATTCGGAAAAGTCTCTCGTGAACCTGAATGAGATTGTGGAGAACACTTTGCGGGTGCGAGGCCTGGAATCGCAACCGGCGATACGTGTGCAGATCGAACGCGATTTCCAGGCTCGTCTGGCCTGGACCTGGGGAGACACTACGGAGTTGATGGAAGTCTGTTTCCAACTTGTTGGGAACGCACAAGACGCAGTCCAGGAAGTGGGCGGAGGGAAGATCACCATCCGCACCCGCCAGGTCGAAAACTGGGTCGAACTCGAAGTATTGGACACGGGTGCGGGGATTTCCAATCCCAAGCGCGTCTTCGATCCTTTTTATACAACCAAGCGCGTGGGCAAAGGCACAGGGCTGGGACTGAGCGCTTGTTACGGAATCGTGAAATCGCACCAGGGAGAGATTCGGTGCGAGAACCGAGAGGAAGGTGGGGCAAGGTTTATCGTGCGGCTTCCGGCTGCCGATCCAGCAATTTCGATGAACTCCACCTCTTCGGCCAACAAGGCCGCGAACTGAAGACCCCTTCACTACAAATAGACAGTTCAGGGCTGCGCCGAGGAATCGACAGCGGGCATCGGCGGGCGTTTGCGCGGTGCTAACATGAAGGTTCAGCGCGCTTCCGCAGCCTGACCTTATGTCCACGCTTCCTCAATCCGGATTTCTGCAGCACACCAGCGAACAGGTTCTCGAGTTCGATTCCTTTCGCGACATCCTGCGTTCGTATGCGAGTTCGCAACTGGGACAGTCTCGCGTGGCGCGGCTTGCGCCGACTACCGACCGCGAGTGGATCGAGCGCCAGCAGCAACTGACGGCGGAGATTCGCGCCTACTATCGCAGCGGTGGACGCTTCGAATTCGCGGGCTTGTCCGATCCGGGGAAATTGCTGGACAAGGCGCGCATCATCGGCGCGACACTGGAAACGCAAGAGATCCGCGACGTGCTGCTGGTGGTGGATAAGGCTTCCGAGTGGCGCGAGATCGCGATGAACCCTCCGCAATCGCTGCGCGAGCCGTGGCCAGTGGTGGAGCAATTGTCAGCGTCCATCGAAGACTTTACGGAACTGCTGCGATATTTCCGAAACAAGATATTGCCGGATGGAACGCTTGACGACCGTTCGTCGCCGGAGCTTTCCCGCATACGTCGCGAAACGGAGAGGCAGCGGCGGACGATTCAGGAATCGCTGCGCGGATATTTGCGCAAACTTTCCGATGGCGGCGCGGCACAGGATGAGGTGGTAACCATTCGCGGTGAGCGCTTTGTGATTCCGGTGAAGATAGAGCAGCGGCGTCGCGTGCAGGGCGTGGTGCATGGCACGAGTTCCAGCGGACAGACGGTGTTTGTGGAGCCGCTGGAAACCATTGAGCAGAACAACGAACTGGTGCGGTTGGCCGAAGACGAGATGGCCGAGGTACATCGCATCCTGCTGGACATGACGCGCAAGTTGGGCGAGCGCTCACAGGCAATAGCTATCGCGGTCGATGTACTGGGCGAACTGGAATTGCAGTTTGCCAAGGCGCGTTTCGCGGAAGCTTACGGATGCGTGACGGTAAAAGTGCTGGAGCCTGACGCGACGGATGCGCTGGTGTTGCGGAGTGCGCGGCATCCGGTGCTGGAAAGAAATCTGCGCGGGCGAGGGTTTGCCGTGGTGCCGATGTCGCTGGAGCTGGACAGCGAGCATCGTCAGTTGATCATCAGCGGCCCGAACACGGGCGGCAAGACGGTGGCGTTGAAGACCGTGGGGCTGCTGGCGCTGATCGCGCAATCGGGCGTTCCTGTTCCGGCGGAGCGCGCGGAGTTTCCTATTTTCGATGCGGTGCTGGCCGATATCGGCGACTACCAGTCCATCGAACAAAATCTCTCGACGTTTTCTTCGCACGTCAAGAACATCGATTTCATTTCGCACACGGCGACTTCGGATTCACTGGTGCTGCTGGATGAGCTGGGATCGGCGACCGATCCGGAAGAGGGCGCAGCGCTGGCGGTTGCGATTGCAGAACATTTTTTGCGGGCACGCTCGATCACCATCATCTCCACGCACCATACTTCGCTGAAGGTGTATGCCGCCAATGTTTCTGGCGTGGAGAATGCCGCCGTTGGATTCGACGAGCAGACGCTGGCGCCGACCTATGAATTAAAAGTGGGAGTTCCGGGCGCGTCTGCCGGAATCAACATCGCGCAGCAGTTAGGCATGAATCGGAAGATCACCGATGCGGCGCGCGCGCGGCTTAGTTCGCAGACGCAGGACATTGCGGCCTTCCTCGACAAGCTGCATTCGGAGTTGCGCCATCTGGAATCGGAGCGGGCGCAGATTCGAACGCGAGAGCAGGAAGTGGCGCGCGAGCGTCAGCGTCTGGAGACCGAAGGGCTGAAAGAGCAGCGGCAAAAGGTCAAGGAGATGGAGCAGAAGCTGGAATCGCTGCTGCATGATTTTGAGTATCATGCGCGCGAGGCCGTGAACGCCGTGCAGGACCGTGCGGCGGCGCTGAAGTTGACGAAGGAGGCGGAGCGTCGCATCGCCAAGGCGCGACGAGATTTCCGCGAGAGCTTCAATCAATCGATCGTGGCGCACACTACCGGGGCGGATCAAGGTGATCCGAATGCGCGTCCGCATGTGGTGGAGCGCGTAGCGGAAGGCGACACGGTGTTGCTGAAGTCGCTGGGACGCTCGGGCGTTGTTACGCGGAAGCTCGATGATGGCGCGGTGGAAGTGCAGGTCGGCATCATGAAGACGCGCGTGCCGATCGACGATATCGCGCAGGTGGTAGGACGCGCGTCGAACAATCCGGTGGCGGCGGCGCGGGCGAAGGGAATCAACGTGCGGTTGCGCAACGAAGATGATTCCGCGCCTTCGGAGATCAACGTGATAGGACAGAACGTGGACGAGGCGACGCGGGAAGTGGAGCGCTTCATCGACCGCGCATTTCTGGCGGGCTTGTCGCGTGTTCGCATTGTGCATGGTTCGGGAATGGGGATCCTGCGAAAAGCGCTGCGCGCGTACTTGCAGAAAAGTCCGCAGGTTTCGACTGTGACGGAGCCTCCGCAGAATGAGGGCGGCGCGGGCGCGACGGTGGTGGAGTTGAAGGTCTAGACCATCGCATACGGGCCGACTCCGGAGCAGGTTGCGGCATCTTATCAGGGCATGCTCTCTCGTCTACCCGCATTTGACGCAGCACAGATTCGCGCCACGGCAATCCTTAATCCTGGGTCGGGTGCGCAGAAGCAGCAGGAATTCGCCGAAGAACTATCGCGCGTTTTCGAAGAGCACGGCGGCGATCTGCGCATAGGCTTAGCGCGAGATTCTAAACACATTTATCAATTTGCACGCGAGGCGGTTGCGGAGCATTGTCCGCTGGTATTAGCGGGAGGCGGTGATGGCACGATCAGCGCGGTGGCCTCTGTGCTCGCCGGAACGGACACCGCACTGGGCGTGCTGCCGATGGGTACGTTCAACTACTTCGCGCGGAGACTTGGAATCCCGCTGGATATCGGTGCGGCTGCAAGGCTGTGTTTTGAAGGCGAAATACGGCCTGTTTCGCTGGGCGAGGTGAACGAACGCATTTTCCTGAATAACGCCAGCATCGGGCTGTATCCCTCCATGCTGCGCGAACGCGAAAAGACGTACCGACGGTTTGGTCGGAGCCAGTTTCTTGCCTATTATGCGGCGCTGCTTACGTTGATCGAAACACGCCGTCACATGAAGGTTTTCGTAACCACTCGTCATGAACAACACGAGATGCGAACTCCGCTCGTCTTCGCAGTCAACAACTCCTATCAGCTTGAGCAATACGAACTTGAGGGCTCCGAGTGCGTAAAGGAAGGTGGTATGGCAACGTACATCCTGCCACCTGTCGGGCGCATGGGATTGCTGCGGTTGGGGTGGCGCATGTTGCGTCGCAACCTTGAGCCACACACCGACTTCAAATTGGTCTGTTCAGAGGGCATGCGTGTGGAGACAAGTAGATCCACGATCGATGTCGCCTATGACGGCGAGATGGAGCGCATGCAAACGCCGCTGACTTTCCGTGTGCGGAAAGATGCCTTGCGCGTGCTCGTGCCGCGGGATGAGGGCGAACTCCGCTGATGCGCACAGTCGTTCATATATCAGACCTGCATTTCGGCCGCGTAGATATGGCGCTGGTGGAGCCCTGCGTCGAGGCGGTTCATGCGGCAAACCCGGACCTGGTGGTGATCTCGGGCGATCTGACCCAGCGGGCGCGTTCAGCGCAATTTTTAGAAGCTCGCACCTTCCTGGACCGATTGCCGAGTCCACAGATCGTGATCCCAGGCAACCACGATGTGCCGCTCTATGACGTGTACAAGCGCTTTGCGCGGCCATTTACGAAATACATGCGTTACATCTCGGAAGACCTGGAGCCCTCGTTCACGGACGACGAGATTGCGGTAGTCAGCCTGAACACGGCTTATGGCTACACATTCATCGGCGCGGGGCGGATTGCGAAAAACAGTGTGCTGCGAGCCTGCGCCACCCTGCGCAGCCTGCCGGAGTCGCTGCTGAAGATCGTGGTGACACACCATCCATTTGACTTGCCGCCGCTGGTAAAGGAAAACCAGTTGGTGAGGGGCGCGGTGCCTGCGATGGCAGAGCTGTCGCGATCGGGCGCGGATATCTTTCTCGCCGGACATCTACATGTCGTTCATACGGAACTCACGACGCGCCGCTACAAGACTCCGGGCTGGAACGGGCTGATTGTGCAGGCGGCTACGGGTCTCTCTGACCGCCGTCGCAGTGGCGAAAACAACGCATTCAACGTGCTGCGGACGACATCGTCGGATGTGGTTGTGGAGACGATGCAGTGGTTTCCAGAGCGCCAGCGCTTCGATGTCGCACACACCGAGCAATTCCAATGTCGGGACAAGGGATGGCAGAGAGTCGCGTGAGGCCAGCGACAAACCATTCCGGCTTCAGGGTGGAGTTCCTGGCTTTGTGGATGCTGATAAGCTGAGATAGCGCCTCGCAACCCCGCAAAACTGCAATCCGCGCACGATGGGATCTATGAACCGCATTGAAAGACAGCTCTCGTTCATCATTGAAATCGACAAACTCAAGACGGTCCTGCGGCAGACTTTGTTATGCGACCAATCGCGACGAGAGAATTCCGCAGAGCATTCATGGCACCTGACGGTCATGGCGATGCTGCTGAGCGAGTACGCTGCGGGTCCGATTGATGTAACGCGTGTGATGAAGATGGTGCTGATACACGACATCGTGGAAGTGGATGCGGGCGACACGTTTGCTTACGACACGCAGGCGCTTGTTGATAAAGATGTTCGCGAGCGCGCGGCGGCAGACAGGCTGTTCGGGTTGCTTCCCGAGGACCAAGGTCGCGAGTTGCGCGAATTGTGGGACGAGTTCGAAGAGCGCGAAAGCACGGAGTCGAAATTTGCGAACGCACTCGACCGTCTGCAACCCTTGCTGCACAATGCACAGACGGAAGGCGGAACCTGGCGCATACATAAGGTCCGACGCGAACAGGTGATGGCGCGCATGGACGCGGTGCGCATCGGGATGCCGGAAGTCTGGCCCGTGGTAGTGAAGATTCTGGAAGACGCTTGTGAGTGTGGATGGGTCGAGAGAGATTTGTAATTTGGTAATTTGTAATTTGGTAATTTGAAACGCGACCAAATACAAAGAGTGAGGCGTCAGGAATCAGGAACTCGGAAGCAGGGGCCAGTTTTCCACACCCATTCAGAGCCAAACTCCTGATATCTACAGCTTTTCCACAGTTTTGAACTGAATGCGGGCAATCGGTTCGAGCATCCGTGCCGGGTCTAAGGCAGACTAGTAAACGATGGCGAACCCAGGCGATTTCGCGTACACGGTCAAGCAACAGGCGGACATCGTCCGCATTGTTGGCGAGTACGTGAAACTGAAGCGTTCGGGCGCGCAGAACTATTCCGGCATCTGTCCCTTTCACAGCGAGAAAACCGGATCTTTCAGCGTGCACGCCACGCGGCAGTTCTATCACTGCTTTGGCTGTCATGCTTCGGGCGACGTCTTCAGCTTTGTGCAGAAGATAGAGAACATCACCTTTCCGGAAGCGGTGCGAAACGTCGCGCAAAAGCTCGGCATCGCCATGCCGAAGATGCAGTTCAGTTCTCCGCAAGAAGCGAAGGAAGCAAAGCAGCGCGTGGTGCTGATCGACCTGCATGAGATGGCGTGCAAGTTCTTTCAGGATCAATTGCGGCGTCCGGAGGCGGCTCATGCGCGGGAGTATCTGAAGGGCCGTGGGTTGACGGACGAGGCCATCGAAAAATTCAGAATTGGATTCGCGCCGGAGTCGGGATTTCTGCTGCGCGATTTTCTGAAGGACAAAGCGGAAGACGAGTTGCTGAGGGAGTCGGGATTGTTTTCCTGGAAGCAGGAAGATGCGCGCGAGGCGAAACCTCCGTTGCCCGGAACACCGCCGCCGACAGCGCCCAAGGCAGCGCTGTATTCGAAATTCCGAAATCGCGTGCTGTTCCCCATTTGTAATGAGCAGGGGAAGGTGATCGCCTTCACCGGGCGCACGCTGGCGCAGGATGAGAAATCCGGACCGAAGTATTTGAATTCGCCGGAGACGCCGATCTACACAAAGTCTTGCGTGCTCTACAACCTGCATCTGGCGAAAGAGGCGATGCGAGCGCTGGATTACGTGATTCTGGTGGAAGGGCAAATGGACTGCATCTCGGTGTACAACGCGGGCTTCCATAACGTGATCGCTTCGTCGGGTACGGCATTCACGGAGGCGCAGGCGCGATTGCTGGCGCGCTTCACCAAAAAGATCGTCGTAAATTTCGATCCTGACACGGCGGGTGCAGCAGCCGCCGAACGCTCGCTGGGTTTGCTTGTGAGTGAGGACTTCGAGATTCGGGTGCTGACGTTGGAACAGGGCTTCGACCCCGACCTGTTTATCCGTCGCAATGGCGCGCCTGCTTATACGAATGCACTGCGGAAAGCGAATAAATATTTCGATTACCTGATCGAGCGCGCGAGGACGATGTTCCCGGTGCGCACGGCGGAGGGAAAAGTCAAAGCGGTCAACTACTTGCTGCCGCACGTGCAAAGAGTCTCGAGCCGTATCGTGCGCGACGAGCTAGCGACCGACATCGCGCAGAAGCTACAGATCGATTCCGCCGTTCTGCGGCAGGAGTTGAAGCATGTGGCGGCCGATAGGTCGGCGACGAAGATCGCTGCACCCAAGCAGTCGCAAGCTTCGGACGCCGAGCGTCTGCTGATACGCGCACTGGCAACGAAGAATGATCTTGGACATGGATCGGTCTCGGCTCGTGAAGGCGGCGACACGGATTTCGAGCCGGCTCGGCAGGCGCACTTCGTATTACGCAACGAGAAACTGCATGCGGGGACCAAGGGCGAAGCGTTGATCGAGGCGTTGTTAGTGGCCGAAGAGGAAGGCACCGACCCGATGTCGCTGCCATTGAGCGAAGAGGACCGGAGTCTGCTGGCCGAGGCCTTGATCGACGAGCACGAAGCGCTTACCCCGGAACTGCTGGAGAGCGCGGTGGCGGCCCTGCGCAGGCGTCATCTTGAGGTGCAACAGCGCAACTTGAACACGCTGATCTCTGAAGCTGAACGTAAGAACGACTCTCCTGCGATGATGCGATTGGTACAGGAAAAACTCGAGGTCGACAAGAAATTGCGAGCTGCGGGCGGCAGCGTGTAGGCGCGCGATTTAGTTTGTATGTCCCACCTCTAATCCTGGTGGAGTGCTTTCTGCGGCCATTCGACGGCTATGGGAGAAAACAGTACGACGGCGCGGATGTATGCTGTTAAGGTAGAGAGGCTGATTCTGGCAATCGGCCAAAGTTCTTGAAAATGAGGCATTTGAGCTGCCAAAGAAACTAAGCTTCTGCCGAACCCAACCGGGTGAAAGCGCCATCTAATTAATGTAACCTCGGAAGAAACCTGGCGGGATTCCGGGGATAGAAGTGTTTGGGCTGGGAGACTAGTCCCCAGTTCTGATAAAATACGTAAGTTTCTGCCTGTGCCGGTAAATCACCTACCGCTCCCCGCCGAAGTGTGTGAACAGGCTTTAGGCGTTCGCTAGGACGTCGCTGAAGGGATATAAGTTTGGCTCTCGACGATAAGTACGACGATATCAAAAAGCTGATCGATACAGGCAAGGAAAAGGGCTATCTCACCTACAACGAGGTGAATGACCTGATACCTCACGACCTGCATTCTCCCGAGGATCTCGATGACCTGCTGACGACGATCGGCACGCAGGGCATTGACGTATTGGAAGGGCCGAAGCTGCCGTCTTCCACGCTCGACAAGAAGTTCGATCAGGAGATCGAAGCAGGCGAAGACGTCGAGCTCGATCTGACGCCGGGCGCCCTGGAAAAGACGAACGACCCCGTCCGCATGTATCTGCGCGAAATGGGCACGGTTCCGCTGCTGACGCGCGAAGGCGAAGTTGAGATTGCGAAGCGCATCGAACGCGGACAGCTCCGCGTCTTGAAAGCCATTTCGCGTTCGCCGATCGTGATACGCGAAATCCTTGGGATCGGGGACGACCTGAAGCGCGGCGTCCGTTCCATCAAGGAAGTCGTGATCTTCGACGAAGAAGAGATCACGGAAGACGTGCTGCAAAACCGGTTGAAGGACGTGACTGGGCGCATCGACGAACTCAACAAGCATTACAAGAAGTCGATCGTGCTGGCGGAAAAGCTGGCGGAACTTCCGGCGAAAAAGAAGCCGAAGGAAAACCGCAAGTGCCGCTGGCTGCTGGGACGCGAACAGGTCCACATCTCCAAGGTGATCCGCAAACTCGGATTCACCAACAACGAGCGCAAGCGCCTCATTGACCGCGTGAATAAGACGGTCGATAACATGCGCGCGCTCGACCGCCAGATACAGAACCTGGAACACCGCGCGGAAGCGACTCGCAGCGAGGAGCAGAAGAAGGAACTTCGCCGCCAGGTTCGCCAATTGCGCGGAGATCTGGAACGCATCGAGCAAGAGGCCGGAGCCGTATTTCCGGAGCTGAAGCGTACCCAGCGAGAGATCATCCAGGGAGATATGGACGCGGAGCACGCGAAGCGCGAGCTCATCGAGGCGAACCTTCGGCTGGTAGTTTCGATTGCGAAGAAGTACACCAATCGCGGATTGCAGTTTCTCGACCTGATCCAGGAAGGCAACATCGGCCTGATGAAGGCGGTGGACAAGTTCGAGTATCGTCGCGGCTACAAGTTCTCCACGTACGCAACGTGGTGGATACGGCAGGCGATCACGCGCGCGATTGCCGACCAGGCCCGCACCATCCGTATTCCGGTACACATGATCGAAACCATCAACAAGCTCATACGCACCTCGCGACAACTGGTGCAGGAGCTTGGGCGCGAACCAACCAGCGAAGAGATTGCAAAGCGGATGGATATTCCGGTGGCGAAGGTTCGCAAGGTGCTGAAGATCGCGCAGGAACCGATTTCGCTGGAAACGCCGATCGGCGAAGAAGAAGATTCGCATCTTGGCGACTTCATCGAAGATCGCGCGGTGGTTTCTCCGGCAGAAGCGGTGATCAACGTGAACCTGAAGGAGCAGACGGCGCAGGTACTGCGTACGCTGACTCCGCGCGAAGAAAAGGTCATCAAGATGCGCTTCGGACTGGAAGACGGGTCCGAACACACGCTTGAGGAAGTGGGCCAGTCGTTCGCGGTGACACGCGAACGCATACGCCAGATCGAAGCGAAGGCGTTGCGTAAGTTGCGTCATCCTTCGCGTTCGCGGAAGCTGCGCGCATTCATGGACGGCGTTCACGATTAGTTTTCGAGCAAGTTGAAACAGAAGGCACGGCTTCGGTCGTGCCTTTTGTAGGGCAGACGTCAGACGTCAGACTTCAGACGTCAGACAAGTCAACGGCACACCAACAAAGGCAGACTTCAGACGTCAGACGTCAGACAAGTCAACGGCACACCAACAAAAACCCCAGCCTTTTCGGGCCGGGTTTTTGTATTTGCACCTATCGATGTGCATGCGGCAGAGTTCCTGCCGAGTTTTCCTCGGCAATCCACAACATTCCACGAATTCCACACGAAACTCACAACGGCTTGCGAATTATCGCTTGAGAGCCATGGCCGGCTGATGCAATCTTCATTCAACGCAAGAGCGAACAACTCAAAGCGTGGTGCTTCCACGGTCACAGACGGGGAGCAAGGCGATGCAAAAGGCTTGCCGCTTCGGTAACGTAGGGCGTTGCACGAAGCGGCGCAGCGGGAAATCACTTCTCCCGGCAACGGTGAAGTGAGTATCCGGTGGCCGGATGTCGAAGCGCGGCTTGTCCGCAGCGCGAGTCCGGTTACCGGTTCCGCAGCTTCGCCAAACTCCGAGTGTGTGGTCGCGAACATCCGGTCGCTAGCGGGTGGACCTGCCGTCAGGATCGCGTTGCCGAAAGGCGGCGCGGCCCAGGGGAAAAGGTTTTCCGCCTCGCGTTACGGCGCCCGGATACGTTCTCGCAATACGGCGGCGGGAGCAGGGAAGCGAGCCACTCGAGAGAGTTCGCTCTTCAAAAAGAGCCCGGTGATGCGGCTGGCACACCGGGCTCAACTAATCTCACTGAAATATTCCTCGACTGACGCAGGTTGGTTAACAGTTGTTCACTCGATATTCAGCGCAGTTCGATAGATTTAGGTCTGATGGCATCGCTCGAACACAGTCTCGACCGCGGATTACCCGCCAGCCCGGAAGCCGAGCGCTCCATTCTCGGCGCCATCCTGCTCGACAATCTGCTGCACAACGAAGCCGCCTCGGTTCTCCGCACAGACGACTTCTCGCTGGACGCGCATCGCCGGGTTTATGCGCGCATGTCGGAGCTGTCGGAGACGGGCAGACCCATCGACATCGTCACTTTGAGCGAAGAGCTCAGCAAGCACAAGGAACTGGAAGCCGTAGGCGGCGTTGCCTATCTGGCGACGTTGACGGATGGCGTGCCGCGACGCGAAAGCATCGAGCACTATGTGAAGATCGTGCGCGACAAGGCGCTGTTGCGCGGCGTGATTCATGCGGCCAACAGCATCCTGACGCAGGCACTGGAGCAATCCGATTCGGCGGCGCAGGTTCTGGACGCGGCTGAGTCGGCCATCTTCCACCTTTCCGACAGCCGCATCGGCAATACGCTGATGACGGTGGCGGACATCGCGCAGGAGTCATTTGGCGGCAACCTCGACGCGCTCTACTCGCGCGGCAAGGCGATCACAGGCGTCCAGACGCACTACTCCGACCTGGATGAACTGACCAGCGGATTGCAGAATTCCGACCTCATTATCATCGCTGCCCGTCCTTCGATGGGCAAAACCGCACTCGCCATCAACATCGCGGAAAATGCCGCCGTGTACGACCACAAGACGGTGGCCGTGTTTTCACTGGAAATGTCGCGTGAAGCGCTGCTGATGCGTATGTTGTGCTCGCAGTCTCGGGTGGACTCGCACAAGATGCGGACAGGATTCCTGGGCAAGGAAGACATGGCAAAGCTGCGCGACGGCTTCAACGCGCTGGTGGAAGCGCCTATGTACATCGATGACACGCCGGGCATCTCTCTGCCGGAGATGCGGGCAAAACTTCGCCGATTGAAGCAGCAACAGGGAGCGCTCGACCTGGTGGTGGTGGATTATCTGCAGCTTATGTCTGGTGTGAGCGGTGATGGACGGCGTCCGGAAAATCGTACGCAGGAAGTTTCGGCGATTTCGCGCGGACTGAAGGGGCTGGCGAAGGAAATGCGTGTACCGGTGATCGCGCTCTCGCAGTTGAGTCGTGCTCCGGAAACGCGCGGTGGCAAAGAAGAGCCGAAGCTGAGCGATCTGCGCGAATCGGGTTCGATCGAGCAGGACGCGGATGTGGTGATGTTCATCTTCCGCCCGGAATATTACGACCGCGACAATCCTGACCTGAAGGGCAAGGCCAAGCTCATCATCGGCAAGCAGCGTAACGGCCCGACGGATACGATTCAGTTGGCATTCCTAAGCCAGTCCACGCGCTTCGAGAACCTCGACCGCTCGGAGTGGATTCACAGCTAAGGCCATCTACGGGCTGCAAGCCTCCCTCCAGAATCTCTCGTATAATCAAGCCTCAGGATCCATTCGTGTTTTCAATCGGTCAGAACAAGTCGGTGAGCGCGCGCCCCAACTGGGCGGAGGTGTCCCTCTCCGCGTTGCAGCATAATTTCCGCGTGGTGCAGCAGCACGTCGGCTTGGGAACGACCATCTGCGCGGTGGTGAAGTGCGACGCCTACGGGCACGGAGTCGTCGAGTGCTCGCGCGCGTTGGAAGCAGCGGGCGCGACGTGGTTCGGCGTGACTTCGACGGAAGAGGGCATGAAGGTTCGCCTGGCCGGCGTCCGCGGACGCGTGCTGGTGATGACCGGATTCTGGCGCGGCGAAGAAGAAGAGATCATTCGTAACGGATTGACGGCCACGGTCTGGACGCTGGAGCACATACGCACGCTTCGGGCAGAGGCGCATAAACTGCGCCGCCGTCGAGTGCCTGTCCACTTGAAGGTCGATACCGGGATGGGACGTCTTGGTTGCGGGATGGAAGAACTGGAATCCATCTGCGAAGCATTGAAAGAGGCGGGCGCGCTCGATGCGGGCGGCGAGCTGTTTGTGGAAGGAATCTTCAGCCACCTGGCCTCGGCGGAAGACCTGGACGCCATCGATGCCAAGCAGCAGTCGGAGAATTTCGACATCGCGATTGCCACGCTGGAACGTCACGGCATCAGGCCGCAATACATTCACATGGCGAATAGCGCCGCGGTGGTTGCGCGGCCGGATACGTGGAAGAACATCGTGCGTCCCGGACTGCTGCTTTACGGATACCAGCAGGATTTTGTGAGTGCCACGGGTGCTCCGCCTACGCCCAAACTGCCGCTGGTTCCCGTGCTCTCGTGGAAGGTTCGCATCATAGGACTGCGCGAGTTTGAGGCGGGGAAGTCGCTGGGGTATTCGGGCGCGTATGTGACCAAGCGGAGGTCGAGGATCGCGGTGCTTCCGGTTGGATATGGCGACGGGTTGAGCCGTCAACTGTCCTCGCGCGGAGAGGTGATCGTTCGCGGTGAATATGCGCCAATCGTGGGCAATATCGCCATGGACCTGACGCTGGTGGATGTGACAGATGTGGCAGGCGTGGAGATCGGCGGCGACGTCATTCTTATCGGCGAGGTTGGCGATAAACGCGTGACCGCGCTGGAGCAGGCGCGCTGGTCGCAGACGATTCCGTATGAGGTGCTTTGCGGTCTTTCGCCGCGCGTGCCGAGAATCTATGTTGAGTAGAAATCTATAAAAATGCGAAAACGATATTCCAAGTGGATGTACAACTGGGAGCACAGGCTCACTACACGCGACAGTAATCGCGTGGTGCGACCCTTTGATTGGGGACTGGACTGGCTTGAGCACTGGCCTATCGTCAGCAGCTATCGGCCGAGAAATGATCCGGCGGAAATCGAAGAATATTTTTTCGAGCTGAACCGGCAAATCGTCGAGCGTTCCGACGAATTCTTTGGCTACACGACGCCAACGGATTTCCGCCTAGAGCAGCGCGCCGTGCGCGTACACGCGACGGGAAGCCGCATCGACCCTAAACTCGAGCAGAAGCACTCCAACCAGATCGGCACCTTCCTGCGCTTCACCTCGGCGGTGAAGTCGCAGTACGAAGAAAACAACATCGTGAATGCGCGCTGGTTTCCGGCGCGCGGCAATGGCAAGCGCGCGGTGATCGTGCTGCCGCAATGGAATTCAGACGCTATCAGTCACAATGCGCTCTGCCGGATATTCAATGCCCTAGGCATCTCGGCTCTGCGCATGAGCATGCCTTACCACGACATTCGCATGCCCTCGGAGCTGAAGCGCGCCGACTACTGCGTCTCCGCCAACATGGGGCGAAACATCGATGCGGCGCGACAGGGAATCATCGACATACGCTCTTGCCTGGACTGGCTGGAACAGCAGGGCTATAGCGAACTGGGCGTGATGGGGACGAGCCTTGGCTCGTGTTATGCCTTCATCGCCAGCGCGCACGACGAGCGACTGAAGGTGAATGTATTCAATCACGCGTCCACTTATTTCGGAGACGTGATGTGGACGGGGCAATCGACACGCCACGTCCGCGCAGGTCTGGAAGAAGTGGTGGACCAGGACAAATTGAGGAAAGCGCAACTGGCGATCAGCCCCATGGCCTTCTTCGATAAGTTTTCGCGCTGGCCCAAGAAGTCGCTGATGATCTACGCCAAGTACGATCTCACTTTCCTGCCGGAATTCAGCCTGCAGATCGCCGGAGAATTCCAACGCCGCCAATTGGAAACCACGGTGAAGGAATTGCCTTGCGGCCACTACACGCTGGGGGAGACGCCTTACAAGTACATGGATGCGTGGCACATTTCGCGCTTCATCGGGCGCGCCTTCGCCGGGTAAATCACGGTTGGTCTTGCCATGCGCGAGGGAGTTCTCCCTCGCGTTTTTCCTGCCCAAAATCATCTCTGGAATAAACTTCAGGAACTCTCGAAAAGTGTGGAATGAGAGTAGATGCGTAGGTATGGTTTGAGAAGTATTTCCTCCCCCGAAAGGGTTCTCCAAGAGAACCATGCAATGAGGGCACGCTCCCTGGCGTGCCCTTTATTGTGTGGAATAATTTGCTACCGGTTCTTCCATACCGGCTTGCGCTTTTCGAGGACAGCACGCAACCCTTCTTGCGAATCTTCCAGGTCCATCAACTGGTTGAGGTAGATGTCCTGCGACTTTTTGATGGCTTCGGCCAAGGGCAAACCGAGGGAGCAACCGATGACCTTTTTGGTCATCTCCAGCACGGGGCCGCTGAATTCTCCGATGCGGGCGAGAATGTCGGAGACTGTTTTTTCGAGGTCAGCCTCGGGCACGACGCGGTTGACGAAGCCGAAATCCCGAGCTTCTTCGGCGGTCAGCGCCTGTCCCGTCAGGATGAGTTCGTAGGTCTTCTTAGGTCCGATCACCTGGGGCAGCATGATGGCTGCAAACGGGGGAAATGTTCCCATCTTTACTTCCGGCTGCGCGAAGCGCGCGTTGGGCGTTGCAATCACCATATCGCCGAAGGCAACCAGCTCGGAGCCAGCGCCGATGGCGGCACCATTCACCACCACGATGAGCGGCTTGGATATTTCGCCGATGGCCTGGAAGACCCGATTGAATGTTTCGAGTGTCTGGAAGACGCGGTCGGCCTTGGAATCTTCCAGCGAGATGCCGGCGGAAAAAGTTTTCTGCGAGGAGTCCAGCAGGATGCATTTGATGTCGCTGCGCCCGTTGAGGCTTTCGATGGCTTCCGCGAGCTCGCGCATCATCGGAATCGTGAGGACGTTGTAGGGCGGATGATTCAGCGTAATGCGCGCAACGTAAGTTGACGTGTCAAACAGGATGAATTTGCGCGCCGGCACTCCGGCCGCGCCGGTCTCACTTGTAGTCATGGGAACCACCTCTGAGCTGCAGATACTGGTTGGCGAATTATCCCGTTTCGCGGGGAATTGAGCAAGAGACGGAGAGTACCTAGCCCGCACGAAAGGACATTCACCGGGCTGGCATAGCGAAAAGCGGGAGCCGAGAAGGTCCGCCGCGATACAATTCTTGGCATGAAGATCGCGCTCGGTGCGGACCACGCCGGATTTGAACTCAAGCAGAAGGTGTTGCAGCATCTCGTCTCGCTGGGACACGAGGTGGAGGACGAGGGCACGCTCTCGACCAGTTCGGTTGATTATCCCGACTTTGCGCAGAGCGTGGGCGAAGACGTGGCGCAGAAGAAGGTCGATCGCGGCATTCTTGTCTGCGGCAGCGGAATCGGAATGGCGATCGCAGCGAATAAAGTTACGGGCGTGCGCGCGGCGAATATCTCCAGCGAGTACGAGGCGCAGATGTCGCGCGAGCATAATGATTTGAACGTGCTCGCCATCGGCGCTCGCATCTTGGACGAAGCGACTGCGATGAAGATCGTCGATACGTGGTTGAAGACCGAGTTTGCCGGCGGACGGCACCAGATGCGCGTCGACAAGATAAGCCAGATAGAACGCGCCGAGGCGGCCAAATAGCGCCTTGCCGGAATTTATATGCAGGCCTGATAAGGCCGGAATGGAATGTTCATGAGTAACGATGCGATGTCGCGACACCTTTCTGATTTTGATCCCGAAGTGGCGAATGCTATCCGCAACGAGGAGAACCGCCAGCACGATGGACTGGAGCTGATCGCTTCGGAAAACTTTGTCAGCGAAGCTGTCCTCGAAGCCGCAGGCTCGGTCTTCACAAACAAGTATGCCGAGGGTTATCCGGCGAAGCGTTATTACGGTGGATGTGAATTCACCGATGTGGTTGAGAACCTGGCGCGCGACCGCGCCAAGGAACTCTTCGGCGCCGAGCACGCCAACGTGCAACCGCACTCGGGTTCGTCGGCGAACATGGCCGCGTATGCCGCCGTGATCAACCCGGGCGACACCGTGATGGGACTGGACCTGGCGATGGGCGGTCATCTTACGCACGGACACAAGCTCAGCTTCTCCGGCAAAACCTATCGCATCGTCTCCTACGGCGTTTCGCGCGATACGGAGACCATCGACTACGATGAACTGGAACGCACGGCCGAACGCGAACGTCCCAAGCTGATCATCGGCGGCGGCAGCGCCTATCCGCGCATAATCGATTTCGCGCGCATGCGCCAGATCGCCGACAAGGTCGGCTCACTCTACCTGGTGGACATGGCCCACTTCGCCGGACTGGTCGCGGGCGGCGCGCATCCTTCGCCGGTACCACACGCGCATATCACCACCACCACTACGCATAAAACTCTTCGCGGTCCGCGTTCCGGATTGATTCTTTGCAACCAGCAATACGCTGCCGCTGTGGACAAGAGCGTCTTCCCCGGATGCCAGGGCGGGCCGCTGGTCCACATCATCGCCGCGAAGGCCGTTTGCTTCCGCGAAGCGATGCAGCCTGAATTCAAACAGTACGCTCGCCAAGTCGTTGCTAATGCCAAGACGCTGGCCAAGTCGCTCGCAGATGAGGGCTTTCGCATCATCTCCGGCGGCACCGACACACACCTGATGCTGGTGGATGTATTCAGCAAGGGAATGCTGGGCAGCGAGGCGGAGAAGGCCCTGGGCGACGCAGGCATCACGGTGAACAAGAATGCGATTCCGTTCGATACGAATCCGCCGATGAAGCCAAGCGGCATCCGCCTGGGGACTCCGGCGCTTACCACGCGCGGCATGAAGGAGACGGAGATGACGCAGATCGGCAACTGGATCGCCGAGGCGCTGAACAATCGTACGGACGCCGCGGTGTTGCAGAAGATACGCGGACAGGTCTTCGAGATGGCGGAGCGCTTCCCGCTCTATAAAACGCGACGCGAACAACATGCGGTTCCCGCCGGCGTCTAGCAGATCGTTCTGTTATCCAAACTGGGCAGCTTCGGCTGCCCAGTTTCCTTGACGGCCGCCACACGGGCGCGCGTCGTGCTCCCGTGCGACAATGTTGCAGTGAAGGTCGCCATCGATATCCGTCGCATCACCGACTTCGGTGTTGCCACCTACATTCGCAACGTGGTGCGAACACTCGGTCGCGTCGACCTGCAGAGCGAATACTTTCTGATCGGCATGGTGGAACGTCTTCGCGAGATCGGCGACCTGCCGCCGAACTTCCACTCCATTCCTTTTCCGAATTACGAACTCTCTCCTACGAGCTACCTCGCCTTCCGCAAATTGCTGAAACACTACGATTGCGACGTTGCGCACATTCCGCATATGTTCTGGCGCCCTACGCCCGCGCCCTGCAAATACGTCATTACGGTGCACGATCTTCTTGAATACATGTATCGCGTGCGCTCGCGCTCGTTGCCCAGTCGCATGTTGCACCTGTACCTCACCGACAACGTGATCAATCATGCTGCTCGTATCTTTGCCGTCTCGGAGTTCACCAAAAAGGACCTGTGTCGCATCTTTAAGCTTGCGCCGGAGAAGGTCGATGTTGTTCCCAACGCTATTGACGACCGTTTCCGCCTTGGACACACCAGTGATGCCGAACGCCTGATGATCGCCGAGCGATACCAGGTCAACTATCCCTTCCTGCTCTATGCCGGACGCATCAGTCCGCACAAGAACGTCGTACGCATCATCGAGGCATTCTCCGCGCTCAAGGCGCAACTGGCGCGGGATGATTCCTATCCCGACCTGAAGCTGATCATCATTGGCGATGAGGTCTCCAAACATCCCGACCTCCGCCGCGCCGTCATCAAGAGCGGCGTGCAGCACGATGTCCGCTTCCTCGGATTCGTGCCCATCGACGTGCTGCGCATCTTCTACGACGTCGCCAAGATATTCGTCTTCCCCTCGCTCTACGAAGGCTTCGGACTGCCGCCGCTGGAGGCGATGGCGCACGGCACGCCAGTGGTCACTTCCAACACCACTTCGCTCCCCGAGGTCGTTGGCAAGGCGGCAGTGCTGGTGAATCCCGAAAACGTTTTCGAGATCAGCCGCGCACTCTATAAGGTTCTGATGGACCAGACTCTACGCGAGAAGCTGAAATTGGCGGGAGTGGAACAGGCCAAGAAATTCTCTTGGGAAACTAGCGTCCGGCGCATGGTCGAGGTCTACGAGGAAGTTGCGCTGAGCCGCTAGAATCTTAGGGGTGGGAATCGGCATTCCACTTTCCATTCTTTTTTACCGAACCGTGCATTCTTTGACCACTGACTTCGCAGCAGCTCGCACCTGAGTTGCTGGAGCGCAGAGAGCCGGCCTGGCAACGGTTTCCCGCTTTGAGGAGGCTTGAGGACGATTTCGGCTGAAAATGCAAGGGTTGTGCTCACTCGTAAGATCTGTCAGTCGTGGTTTGTTGATTCCTAATCCGCGAAAAATTTACGCCAGAATCACGAGCGAGCAGCCCTCCACTGGCACTTGGTTTGCTTCTAACCCTGCAGACAAGGTAAAGCGGGGTAAGCAGTGCGGGCCCAATCCAATTCGACTGTGACGATGATGGCAGTGTTGTTGGTCGCACTTTGCAGTGCGACAGCGCAGTCGCATTCGCCAGAAATTCAGAACTCGAAAGTCAGCCTCAGCCTTCAGGAGATTGTGGGACACGTCGCAGAGACCCAGGCCCTCAACCGTGATCGCATAAGGTCCTACACGGTGACTCGCGAGTATCGCCTCTATGGCGGGAACTCCAGCGAAGCCGATTCCCAAGTCATGGCCGATATATCCTTTGTGCCGCCAACCAGAAAAGATTACGAGATCACCAAGACCCTCGGCAGTGGTCAGGGCGAAAAAATCGTTCGCAAGGTTTTAGACCACGAACAGGAGATGGCTTCGAATTGGGAGAGTACGGCATTGACGGCGGAAAATTACGAGTTCCAATTGCTCGGGGACGAGATCTCTGAGGGACGCCGCTGTTACGTTCTGCAAATCGACCCCAAGCGCGAATCGAAAGATCTGATAAAAGGTAAAGCCTGGATCGACGCCGAGAGTTTCAACGTTCGCCGCATTGAGGGCGAGCCTGCAAAGTCTCCGTCGTGGTGGGTCAAGCATTTGCAGCTTACGCTGCGGTTCAGCGAAGTCAAAGGCATGTGGTTGCAGACTGGAGCCCAGGCCAATGCCGACATTCGCATGCTTGGCAAGCGCGTGCTCACCTCGCGCGATGTCGATTACCGTACGGGAGACATAGTCGCCCAGAAGATTCCGCCGGCAAGGAAGACTGCAACCCGACTCGTGGGAGCAGGCGTACTGGTTCGTTAGGATCCAAGGAAAAATCGAAGGCAAAAAGAAAAGCCGCCCGTTTCGTCTCCGAAGCGGGCGGCATTTTGTTGAAGACCGCCGGAATTTTAAGTTGAATCTTCTACACGGCTCGCCAGCGTGGACTCCACCAATTTTTCTCAGGAATCGCTTTATCTGACATGCGACGGCTAGGACAAGTGCTTTCCGCGCAGGCAATGAAGTTCATGGTGGAGCGGGCGCGCGCGACCAAAGACATCGACTTCGTCCTAAATGTGGTGAAACTTCGTGGCGAGCCGTTATCGCTTGCTGCTCAACTGGAGAACCTGGGATACGCGGTAGTCGATGGATCCCGCAACTTCCAGTTTAAAAAACCGATTCCCAACACTCTCGAAACCATGCGGATCGAATTTATGGCGCCGGAAGAATTCAAGCGCGAGAAGGACTTTCGCGTGGATATCCAGAATGGCGTTCATGCTCGCGCGTGCACGGGCGGTGGGTCTTGCCGTCGCCGAGTCGGAAGTCCATCAGCTCGCAGGCCGGCTGCCGGATGGCTCAGAATTCACGGCATCGTTGCGGGTGACCAAGCCACATGCGCTGGTCATGCTGAAGTTGTTGGCACTCGATGATCGCTATCGCAACATCCGCGGACCAGCCGAGGCCCGGCATGATCGAGAAGAGGCGCGAACTCATGCGGGCGACATCGTTGCGATCGTCTCGGCCCAGTTGGACATTAGGCGGTTCAGAGAAGCATTTCAGCGCCAGTTCGAATCCGACCCGTCGCTTGGAGATCTCGTATCGCAGATCCTCGGCGAATATTTCAGAGAGGACGTCTCGCCAGGAATGTTGGTCTACGAAGAATTCCTCGTCGCTAACAAGCCGCTTGATCGCGACACACGGCGCGAGGTAGCACAAGAACTTGAACGCGCGCACCAGATGATGAAGAGAGTCGTCGCCAATGTGCGTCGATAGCTGAGTCGGGTGCCACTGGCTCGGTGGCAACGACCTTCCTCGAAATCCCTTGCCTCACGGTTCGCGAGAATACGCAACGGCCCATCACAATCACGCTGGGCACCAGCACTCTCGTCGGCCGATCTGTAGAGAAGGGAGCGGGAACTGCGATGCGCGATCGAGGGCCGCGTGAAACGTGGCGCAATCCCACCGCTGTGGGACGGCTGTGCAGCGGAGCGCATCGCCGACATATTGGTTCCCTAAGCGCGGTTGAGCACTGTCCCGCTGAGGCGCGGCGCGGCGTCATTCGCATCTCTCACGTTACCTTCCGACTTACACTTTGGTAATGCCCAAGTGACCTTCGTAATGGTGCGTCTGTGCGGGGTGCGTCATAACATCGTAGTGTGAGATTCAGAGCTGCGGTGATGGTCGCGCTGTTGGTCCTGGTTGTGCAGTTTGCAGCCAGTGCCGCCGAGGTGTCACCTCCGGCTCCGGCGGTCATGATTGATGTTGACGCTGGCCACCAGACGCTCGCTCTGATCAACGCAGCCCGCACTCAACAGGCGCTCGCGCCTCTGGTCTGGGACGACAGCCTCGCCCTCGCAGCCCAAAGCCACGCGGAATTGCTGGTGCGCAACCGGCAACTGTCCCATCAATTCCCCGACGAGCCAGCGCTGCAGCAGCGCATTTCCAAGGTTGACGCACGGTTTGGAATCTCTGGCGAGAACGTTGCGGTGAATTACGACGCCGGCGGCGCGCATATTTCGTTCATGAATTCACCTGGCCATCGCGCCAACATCCTTAACTCAGAATTCGACTCGGTGGCCATCGCCGTCGTCCGCGATGGGGATCTGTTGTACTTCGTTGAAGATTTCGCTCACAGGCGTCCGGTGCTTTCGAATTCAGACGCGGCACAAGCTTTAGCGACACGCTTCGCCGGTCTTCGTACTCGAACCGGCACCCAGCCTATGCAGGAGTTCAGCGACAGTCGGCTGCAAGAGTGGGCTTGTGAAGATGCGAAAGCCGACAAATTGGGTACAGCCAAAGGCGCCATTCTTGGCGCTCAGTACGCGATTGCATTCAGCGCCTCCGAGCTGGACACGATTCCCGCGGGCCTCGCACATTTGATCGAAACGCAGATTGCGGTCGACCGATACTCTGCCGGCGTTTGTTATGCTCAAACGGCCCGATATCCGAACGGCCGCTACTTCGTCGCCCTGGCACTCTACGGCTCCAACGGCACGCCTTCGCGGACGTCGATCGCGACGAATCTCCCGGTCGGGTCTTCGATTCCGGGTGGAATACCCGAAAAAGCGAAGTAACCCTCCAAAAGTACCCAATAGAACGCCGGCGGCAGGTTACGAAAGTTATTTGCGCAGGAGAGCTGGAAGCCGTAAGCTGCTCTTTGAATTTAGTTTGTCCTCCGGCCGAGTCTCGCAATTTTCCCCAGGTTTATGCACGTCGCCCAGTTCTCCCGCGAAAGGGAGTTGGGGTTAGCAGGATGCCACGCGATGTCTGGTGTGGCAGATTGGCAGGATGCTATGAAACGGTGGATCTATTCGGGAGCGATTCTACTTCTTCTCCTCGCCGCAGGGGTTCTTGGCGGCCTGAAAGCGCGCCGTGTCTTAGCGTGGGCGAATGCAGTGAGACCGCCCGTCTGGTCCGCTCCTGGCCTGACCTTCCGAGCGGCACGACCGGCATTTCCTTTCTCGATAGTTCCGGGTGGCGTGCACGAATGGAAAGAACTACTTGATTCAGCCAACCGCGATCCGGTCGTGCGTCGACATTTTAGCGACGTTCGTATGGAAGGGCTGTACCCGACCCGCACGACAGCTCCGATGTTGGTGTATGTGTCCTATCGCGTCGGCGATGACGTACGCTGGACGAAGAACAAGATCAGAATCCCGGCAGGTGAACTGGTACTTACGGACGGCTATAACGTAGTCCGCGGTCGCTGCGGAAACCGGGTAAGGCAATTGCCGCCTCCTTTAGCAGGCACTACGCCTCCTCCGGAAGAAGAACCGCCGGAAATCGTGTTTGAGATTCCGGGGCCGCTCATCTCCGAGCCTCCTTTTGTAGCGCCAGTGCTGGTAGAACAAGCAGTCTCTAAACCGCCGGTGATCGTGTCGCCGCCGCCGCCGATTTGGCCTCCCATTGGGCCGCCCATCACGCCGCCTCTACCGCCGGTCGCCGTCACGCCGGAGCCCGGAACGTTGATGCTTTTCGTGTCCGGCATGGGAGTTCTTGGCGGCCTGAAGTGGCGTCTGCGCAAACGTACTCAACGCTGAGTTCGCAAAAGTTGGTGATCGAATCGCGCAATAAAAATGAAGGCCCAGAGCACTTCGCACGCCGGTCATTGCGGGCGAATACCTTCACAAGGCAGTCGGGTATCTTGAGGGCCGTAAGCGCACCGACGCTCTGCTGATCGGCGGAGCGCCTCTTTGATCTCGGCCAGTGCCTGGTCACGGGGGACGCGGTGGTCGAGAAACACCAAATCGAGATCCACCGACAAACGTGGCATGTCGCGGAAGAATAGGTTGATCGCTGTGCCGCCCTTGAGGGCAAATGCGCCGTCTTGGAACACGAGAGGAGCGACCTGCGTCAGGAGGAGTGCTGTGTTGAGATAGATTTGGTTCATCGCGGTTTGAGCACCCACGTGTGGTTCCCGGAGCGAGACACCCATGGTCGATTGCTGCCGGTGGGCAACTCGTCTGGATTGAGCTTCGCCCTCCATGGCAAGGAAAACTCGCCTCCGAGCTGGAGGCAGAGTCGCACGGTCTTGACGCTGGTACAGTTCTTCAGCAACTCTCGCAGCACGTCGGCGCGAAATCCGTAGGTGCTTTCCACCAGCTCCCGTGCTTCCTGGAGAGGCTGGCGAACTCCCACCTCGCTGAGAAGTTCCAGCAGAGCGCGTTCCGGCATCGATACCCTCGGAGCCCCGGGGCGGCCTTCCAAGGGAGATACATGGAGCGGCGCGTCTGGCGGTTCGTGAAAGATTCGTTTACGGTGATATTCGCATGGAAATCGTTCGAGGAACCAGTCGGGCAGACGAGTCGCTGCCCAGCCATAGAGGTGTAATGTTTCCCCTTGCGCGACGTAATGGCGAACCCCATACCAGTCCAGTGCGGTTTTGCCGCCAACATGGAATCCCTCGATCGCGCCTTCCAACAGACGCAAAGATGGGTGCAACGACAACGGTTCTCCGGGACGGGAATAAACCCCTCGCGCTAACCGGTTCAGCCACCCCGAGCGTACGTAGTGAACCGCGAGACTCGCTGATATACCCAGAACTGCCAGATCCGCCGCCGTCAACGGAGCTCCCGGCTGCAAGCAGGTATAGAGTGTCCTTAATTTGTTCGCAGTTGGCATAGCATGGCTACCATTATAGCGAACTTTCTAAAGTTATCGACTATTTACTTATGAATGCAGATTTGGAAAAAGAAGACCTGGAGCAAAGACTCCGGGGCTCCTCGTTTGTGGTCATTTCAACTCACTTCACGTTGACGGACACCGTCCTGGTGGTTCGTCCGTACTGGTTAGTGGCAACAAGCGTGTAGGTAGTTGTGGACGAGGGAGTCACGTTCAAACTGCTGCCTCGCACAGGACCCACCGGAGTAACGATCAAGTAGGATGCCCCGCTCACTGACCAACTGAGCGTTACTGGAGTTCCCGCCGCAACGGTGGTTGAAGAGGCGCTGAAGCTGTTGATGCTCGGTGGGGGGCCTGTCGGTACGCTCGTATAGGTGTAGACAGGATTCATCGCGATCACTTCGAAGTCAGACGCCTTCACGTTGCCGAGCAGCGACAGATCACTGTTATTCCAGCGATCATCAGGCACGCCGCTGATGAACATGGAACTGCCATTGTCAGCCATGATCATCCCGTACTTCTTCATGGCCTTCAGGATTACCTGATTCGCGGCTGAGTACTTCGATATATCGAAGCTAGCGCGAAGACGAACTCGCATGCCCATGGGAGCTGCGAGCGAGTCAGTTGAATTCGGCGCCCAATGGGACGCGGGCGGCACAAAGGCCTGACGGCTGCGTTGGAGGGTGAACCGGATGGCGTGATTGATCTCCCCACGCGCTACTTCGTCATAACGTATCAACCCGGCGAAGAGCGGGAGTCCTGCCGCGTCAACGGAAGTCCACGTATACGGTCGCTTTTCATCTCCGAGTAGGTCCCAAATAGCTGCGCCAGCCGCGTTCCAAGCACCATTGGCGGCGGGGTAGGCACTGTAAAGTTCGTAAATCCAGCAACGCGCATTGTCGATGACAACGACGTGGCGATCTCCTGAACTGGGATTTGGATCGCCTTCAATCGGTGCATTCGCAGGAATCGGCATTGGGCCTGGATCACCCTCATCCGCATAGCTGATGTTAATGGGTACTGACTTTTGGCTACCGTTCACTACCACGTAGGGAATCCCGATATATTGTCCGTTGTAGGTTCCCGCCCCGAAGTCAGCATGCAAGCCACGCGTGGCTCCAATGTAGTTCACAATCGCGGTTGAGTTCGAATCAATGGTCGCCGCCGATACATCCCGGTGCCAGGAACTTGAGGTCGCAAAGGGTTGGAATCCGTTCAAGCTTGCATTCTTGCCAAGGGCGATCGAATCGCAACTCGCAGTCGTTGCTGTTCCAGCAGCAGAGTATGTGTAGTCTCGTGAGTACCAGGCTCCCGTCGTGGATTTCGAGAAGAGTCTTACGTAGAGAGTCCTGCCATCCTTGGGCAAGTTTGAGATCGTACCCGAGCGGCTCGTTCCTTGAGTCGCACCATAAATGTCGCGCGCGCCTAACGTGCTGCCCAGATAAAGCGAATAGCTAACGATTGATGTGCCGCTCGTCCATCCGAACGTCACTGTGGTCGAGGTCAATTTTGTGCCCGGAACAGGTGTAGTCATAACCGCTGGCGCGGTAATGCAAATGGCGGGTAGCGCGATTGTCATCATTGCCAAAAGAAAGGCATGAGACACGGACCTACGGAGCAGGGCAGCTACGAATACCTTCATCGGGATCCTTCGGTTCTCGGAATTGACATTTAAGGAGTGTGTGCGGAGTTAGTAGCGCATGAGTAACCTCGGAAAAGATGTTAGCTGGCGTGGACTGAAATCGGTATAAGGGTTTCCCCTCATCGGACGTAGTCCTTCAAGCGCGGTCCGCCTTTTAGAATTGGAAGCAATCAGTGATAGTCCGAATCGAATCTGCACTCGTGCTCGGCAAACAGTATTGCTGCCTGTGCCATAATGCTCGTTCGATTGGAGCTATGACATGTTGACGTTCTTGCATGTAGTGGGCGCGCGCCCTAACTTCATGAAGGTTGCACCGGTATTTCACGCGCTTGCGGCGAAGTCCGGAGTGAATCAGGTTCTGGTTCATACCGGTCAACATTACGATTTCAATATGTCCGAGGTATTTTTCCAGCAGTTGGGAATTCCCGCTCCGCACTTCAATTTGAAGGTAGGCTCGGGCAGTCATGCTCAGCAGACGGCAGAAATAATGTCGCGTTTTGAACCGGTCGTACTTGATCAGCGACCGGACTGGACCTTGGTGTACGGCGATGTGAATTCAACGGTCGCGGCGGCCTTGGTATGCGCCAAACTTCTTCTTCCCGTTGCGCACGTCGAGGCGGGCTTACGCTCCCTTGACCGGACGATGCCAGAGGAGATCAATCGCCTCTTGACCGACCAACTGGCCGATCTGTTGTTTACTCCTTCACAAGATGGCAACGACAATCTCGCGCTGGAAGGCGTGCCAGCCGATAAAATCCACCTCGTCGGCAACGTGATGATTGATACGTTGGTGCGAATGCTGCCTTTAGCTAAGCAACAGGGATGCGCCGACGCTCCTGACCGCTTCGCATTGGTTACGCTGCATCGCCCCGCAAATGTCGATGACATACCGTGGCTTAAGAACATGGTTGCGATGCTGCAGCGAATCAGTCACGATCTGCCCATAATTTTCCCGATCCACCCCCGCACGCGTCAGCAATTGCAGGAAGCCGGTATTCAATTGAACGGCAACAGTGGTTTGACTTTTACCGAGCCGAAACCCTACCTCGAGTTCTTGGGGCTGCAGACTCGAGCGGCTGTTGTGATCACAGATTCGGGCGGTATTCAGGAAGAGACGACCTACCTAGGCATTCCTTGCCTCACCGTGCGTGAGAACACCGAGCGTCCTATCACCATCACATGCGGCACCAACACGCTGGTCGGCCGATCTATTGAAACGATAGAGCGCGAGCTACGCAGCGTCATTCAAGGTCGAAAGAAGCACGGTACAATTCCTCCTCTATGGGACGGGCACGCCGCCGAACGTATCGCCGACGTCCTGGTGCCTTGAGTGCACGATTAGTCACTGACCCTCGACCCCGCGCCTTTCCGGCACAACGTGGTGCAGCCCTGCGTTCGCAGCGACGGCACATAAGTGCCGCAGTGCCACCGCGCTTCTGACAAACAGTTGCGCAATGTCAAGTGCCCCAAGTGCCTAGGTCTTGGCCGGAGAGGCTTAAAGCCTCTTTCTTGGAACAGCATACGGATGACTTTCCAAATAGGAACGCTGGCAACAACATTGCAAGTCTTTGCTTCGCTGAGCACTCCATCGCTCATTTCAAAAAGGCCTATCCCTTGGTAGCCAGCTCGGCTGAAATGGAGATGTGCTGATGAAAAAAATCGCTTTACTGTCTGTAGCATTCCTGCTTCTTGCTGTTGTGCCGGCTGCATTCGCCGACACCTTCACCCTGACTAGCTACAGCGTTAGTCTCTACAATGTGCCCAATCCGAACAATGGCCTGGGCGTGAATTACAGCAATATCGCAACCACTCCGTCCTTTAACCTCACTACTGGTATTCCGGTAAGTTTTAACTTGTTCCGCCTGTTTACCAACGAGACGGCTGTGAACTGGGATGATTGGCAACCTAAAAACATTTCGGTTGATTTCTTTTTCAATCCGCCAGGTCAAGGCGGCACCGTTGACGGCCATACTGGCGGCTTCTCTTTGGGGGGCATTATCCAGAACGGTTGGGTGCACTGGAACGCACCAGTCACCGTGAACTTTGCCAATGGCGGACAATACACGTTTAGCCTCGCAAATGCCGAATTTAACAAGGGTTGGTTCGGCTTGGATGGCGGCTGGTGCGATGGCGCAAACATCGAAGCAACATTGACGGAGACGGCGGCCCCGACACCTGAACCCGCTTCGCTTCTCTTGCTGGGCACGGGCCTCGCAGGTCTTGCTGGCGCGATCAAGCGCCGTTTTGTAGCGTGATGCGGTAAACCAGCTATTTCAACTCGACTCATGAAGCGCAAGAGGAAACGCGGTGCGCGAGCACCGCTTTTTCTTTGTCAATGGGCGGAGGGCCTTCGAGCCTGATTGAATACATTAACGAACAAACTCGCGCAGCTCGCCAATCCCGCAGCACTTACAATCAAGCCTTCCACGCAAATACCCTTGGGCAGGGAACAGGGCAGTGACCTGCAAGTGTTTGCATACAGCTCCTGGAAAGTTCAAACAACCCCCTCATTTGCAATAGCTTAGTTTGGCAATGAATGTGCCTTACTTCTAACAGATACGCAACCTATCCTCAGAGTCGGAACAGAGTCTTCAAGGGGCATTTGGGGTCGGGCGTAATCATGTGAGGGAGAAACTCCAAATGAAAACTTCTAGGCTCCTGCTTCTCGTCGCCGTGATCGTCTGCGCATCCGCCATGTCGTTCGCTGACACCTTCTATTTCAACTATTCGGGTTCCGGCGTGGCTGCCAGCGGAACAATCACTGCAACCCTGCAAAGTTCTGGCAACTATCTTGTCACCGGCATGACCGGAGTTCGCAACGGTGCGGCAATCACGAGCGTAATGGCTGCGAGCAATTCTGGCTTTGTCCAGAATGGTGTTCGATGGACTTTTGATAACTTGCTGTTTACCGCTCCGCCCCGTTTCACTGACGGCGGAATTTTGTTCGAACTCGCGGGCATCCCGACCTTTGCAAACCTCTATTCCATAGGTGGCACCCTTTACGACTCCATCGAGACCGGCTAC
>JBBRZF010000017.1:0-33146 GCA_038236965.1 Terriglobales bacterium
GAGCGTCCGGGAGTGAAGTTCAAGGATGCCGACCTAGTGGGAATCCCCTATAGGATCACGATAGGCAAGAAGCTTGCGGAGGGCAAAGTTGAGGTTGTTACCCGCTCGACACGTGAGACGCTCGATGCTAACATCTCGGAAATTCCAGAGCTGATTGCGAAGCTGCTCCGCCCGTAAGGGATAGAGGCAGACAGTAGAGGAAGCAAGATGAGTAATCTTAAGGCGTTATTCGGGCTGGCTGTCATGGTGACTTTCGCGTACGTGGCCTACATGATGCTGCCTCCGTACTTTAATAGTTACCAGTTCCAGGATTTCATCGAGTCGGAAGCGAAGTTGAATTCGTATTCGACGAAGCCAGAAGCCGAGATACAGGAAGGAATATTCAAGAAGGCGAAGGACCTGGAATTACCACTCACTTCGGAAGCCATACATGTGCAGCGGAGTGGTACGGAAATCGCGATCTGGGCTGAATATACGGTTACGGTGGATCTGCCGGTCCATCCGATAGAGCTTAAGTTCACTCCATCGACGAAGAACAAGCGCATCTAGGCGAACGGTCGGGCGCGAGGACGAAAGATTTGTGGCGGGCAGTCGGGGCAATCCGATTGCCCGTTTCTTTTTTAAGTATGGCGAGGCCATCGGGCGAATACGGTTCTGCAAGATGGGACGAGGGGGCAGCCGTCATTTAGAATGTTTTGACTGCTCTGGTCAGCGGAAATGCCGGTGCGCTTTCCGTCGCTGCTCGCGATTGCGGGCAACACTGGTTCTACGCCGCTTCCTGCGACTTGCCGGGACTGCGTCCGGATAGGGCAAGACTTCCGGGCGAAACTTTAAGGACGGGTAACCGTCGCAACCTAAAGCGGCATCTCTGGTAAACAGTGGCTATTAAAGTAAAAATCCCGCGTACAAAGCGAAACAGTGGCGTTAGCGGCTGGTTCTCGAATCCAATCGTTCGAGCATCGGTTGCCAGCTTCATCCTCATCGGCCTGGTCTTCTTCGGGGCCTTCACTTATCTATACGTGAAATACGAAAAGATCGTGGACAAGCGCATGCGCGGGCAGATCTTTGAAAACGCCGCGCGCATCTTCGCGCGACCACAACTGATAGAGGTCGGAGACAAGGTGTCTGCCGAACAGGTGGTCACCGCCCTGAAGCGTGCCGGATACACGGAAGAAGGCAAGGGTCCGGAGTCTCAGATGGGCTCGTTCCGCCTGATGAAGGGCGGAGTCGAGGTTCGTCCGGGAGAGTCGTCGTTCCACTCCACGGACGGCGCGGTGGTTCGCTTCAGCGAAGGCAAGGTCGAGAAAATCGTCGGTGTAGGAGGTTCGAGCGAGGGCCAGGCGCTGGCGGGCTACGAACTGGAACCGCAACTTGTGACCGCGCTTTTCCAGGGCGAAGACCGTTCGAAGCGGCAGGTCGTAAAGTTCGACGAGATCCCAAAGGTGCTGGTGGATGCGGTGCTTGCGATCGAAGACCGGCGCTTCTTCCAACACTCGGGCGTGAACTATCTGCGATTCGTGGAGGCGGCGCTGATCGACCTGAAAGAAGGCAGGCACGCGCAAGGCGGTTCGACGCTGACCATGCAGGTATCGCGCGCATTCTTCCTGTCACCGGAAAAGACCATCCGCCGAAAACTGACGGAGATGTTGATCGCCATCGAACTGGAACAGAAATTTTCGAAGGCGCAGATATTCGAGTTGTACGCGAACCAGGTTCCGATGGGACAACGCGGTTCGTACGCAATCAATGGTTTTGCCGAAGCCTCGAGAGCGTATTTCAATAAAGACATCAAGAACCTGACGTTGCCGGAAGCGGCGATGATCGCGGGCATCATTCAGCGTCCGAGCTATTTGTCGCCCTACCGGCATCCGGAACGGGTGCAGGAACGACGCAACCTGGTTCTGGAATCGATGGTGGAGACCGGGGCGATCACGCGGGAGGCGTGCGACAAGGCGAAAGCCACGCCGCTGCACCTGGCACCGCCGAACGTGGAGGCGAGCGACGCGCCTTACTTCGTGGACCTTATCAAGGACACGCTGCAATCGCGCTTCAGTGAGAACGACCTGAACGACCAGGGAATGCGCATCTACACGACGCTTGATCCCGACTTGCAGCGAGTGGCGGCGGAAGCCGTGGACCTCGGCATTAAGGTTGTGGACGAACAGGTGAATAAACTCCGCACCAAAAAGGTGAAGACCGGCAAGGGCAAGGACGCGAAGACGGAAACGACGGTGCTGCCTGGGCCGACGCCGCAGGTCGCGCTGATTGCGCTGGATCCGCATACGGGCGAAGTGCTGGCGCTAGTGGGCGGACGCAATTACGGCTTCAGCCAGTTGAACCATTCCGTGGCAAAGCGCCCGACGGGATCGATCTTCAAGCCGTTCGTGTATGCGGCGGCGATGAATACGGCGGTCTCGGGCGAGACCGCACCGGACAAGATATTTACCGCTTCCTCGCTGATCGACGATTCGCCGACGACGTTCTCCTACGGCGACCAGATCTATGAGCCGCGCAACTATAAGGGCGAATATCACGGGCAGGTGACGGCGCGCTACGCGTTGCAGCAGTCGCTGAACAATGCGACGGTGAAACTGGCGGAAACGGTGGGCTACGACAAGGTTGCGGAACTGGCGCGCGCCTCAGGCGTGAATTCCGTGAAGGCCACGCCGGCGATGGCGCTGGGCGCCTATGACGCCACGCCAATGGAGATGGCGGGAGCGTACACGGTCTTTGCCAACAACGGAGTTCGCCTGGATCCGATCATGCTGAAATCGGTCCGCAACCCGAGCGGCGACGTGCTGCAAGATTTCCAGAATTCGAAGAAGCCCGTGCTCGATCCGCGAGTGGCGTACGTGATGACCAACATGATGCAGGCTGTGATCGACCATGGAACAGCCTTTGCGGTTCGTGCGCGCGGATTCAGCGCGCCGGCAGCTGGAAAAACGGGTACGTCGCACGATGCCTGGTTTGCGGGATATACGACGAACCTGTTGTGCATCGTGTGGGTCGGCTACGACGATTACAGCGACCTGCGGCTTTCGGGCGGCACTACGGCGGCGCCCATCTGGGCGGAATTCATGAAGCGCGCGGTGGCGCTGCCTGCGTATCACAACGCGACGCAATTCAATCAGCCGTCGGGCGTGGTCGATGTGCCGATTGACAAGATCACGAATCGGCTGGCAACTGCTTCGTGTCCGGAAAGCTATACCGCTGCTTACGTCGCGGGAACGGAACCGAAGGAAACCTGCGAGCAAAGCGATCCGAGGAACATCTTCCAGAAGATGTTCGGCGTGGGGCCGCAGCCTTTGCCGCCTCCTCCGCCGACGACCAACGGCCCGGTGCCGGGTGCGCAGGGACGTCCGGGACAGCCGGCGGTGAATGCGCAGCAAACGCATCCGGAGCAACCGGAGGAGAAGAAGAAGAAGAAGGGCTTCTTCGGGAAAATATTCGGTGTGTTCAAAGACGATAAGGACCAAGTGAATCCCGATCCGGACAATAGAAATCCAGCTCCTCCACAAAATAATGGGAACAATCCGCGACCGAAGTAGGTCTAAACTGTGTGTAAGGATTTAGGGGAGCTGTGTAGCTGAACCCATCAGCATGCGCGGCGCCGCACGGTTTGCCACCTGTCTGTGGGACGGGTAGGAGGGTCGCACCATGCAAGGTCGTCTTTCCGCTGTAGTGTCTTTCGTGTTCGTCGTCTGCTCTCTCCCGGCTTTAGCCCAAAACGCTGTTCCAATCACAAGGCCCGTTGATAGCGGACAAGTACAGGAAGTGCAGCCGATCAATTCGGCGCAGCCTGCGGTTCCGCTGACGAGTACGGACCCAGTCGCGTTGGAAGAGCGCGGTGACCATCTGCGGGAGAGCAAGGATTTTCTGCAGGCAATCGATTACTATTCCGCCGCGCTGAAGCTGAAGCCGAGCGCAGTGGTACACAACAAGATAGGGATGTCGTATCTGCAATTGCGGCGCTGGGACAAAGCGTCGGATGCGATCAAACGCGCCATCCGCATGGATAAGAAATACGCCGAGGCTTACAACAATCTGGGAGCGGTTTACCACATGAAGGCGAAGTACAACAACGCGATCAAGAACTACAAGAAAGCGATCGAGTTGAACGACTCTTCGGCATCGTTCCACAACAACCTGGGAACGAGCTACATCGAGAAAAAGGATTTTGCGAACGGGATCAAGGAGTATCAGCTGGCATACCAGTTGGATCCGGCGGTATTTGAGCGTTCGTCGCGAACAGGCATGACGGCGCGTCCTGAATCTCCGGAAGACCGCGCGCGATATTCGTATTTCCTGGCGCGAGTCTTCGCACAGAACGGCAATGCGGACAAGGCGCTGCTGTATCTTCGCAAAGCCATTGAAGACGGCTATCCGGAGATCAAAAACGTCTATAAGGATTCGGAGTTCGCCGGGTTGCGCAAGGACGAGCGATTCACCGAGTTGATGGCGACGCAGATGAACGTGATTCCGCAGTAGAATCCGGACGGTCGCGAACTCGCAATTCCGAACAGGGGAATCCCCGGTTCGCGACCGATCCGCTGATTTTTGTTAAACTAGCTTTTCGTCCTCATGCGTATTCTTTTCACAATCCTGCTACTCGCTTCGTCTGTCTTTGCACAGGCCGCACGCCCCGATTACTCCAAGCTATCGCCCAAGGAACTGGAAGACCGCGCGGACGCCTTTCGCTCGCAGCGGGACACGGCCACGGCACTGGACCTCTACAATCGCGCGATTGCCCGTAATCCCAAGAATGCCGTGCTGTACAACAAAGCCGGGATGGCGCAACTGATGTTGCGCGATTACAAAGGCGCGCGCCGCAGCTTCGAACGGGCGACCAAGCTGGACAAGCAGTATGCGGAAGCTCTGAACAATCTTGGAGTGGTTTACTACCAGCGCCACAACTACCAACGGGCAAGCACGCTTTACAAGAAGGCAATCAAGATTCGTCCGGACTCAGCCTCCTTCCACTTGAACCTGGGCTCGGCCTACTTCGACGGCAAGCAGATGGATGCCGCGATGAAGGAATACGGGGCGGCCTTGCAGTTGGACCCCTTGGTCTTCAACCGCAGTTCGGCCATTGGAATATCGGCCAAGGTGGCAAGGCCCGAGGACCGGGCCGTATATGCGTACATGATGGCGCGCCTCTATGCACGGGCTAATGACATCGACCATGCCATAGGCCAGCTTCGTTCCGCGCTGGAAGACGGGTATCCGAATATCAGGGATGTATATACGAACGATGAGTTTGCGGCCGTCCGCCAGGACCCGCGCTTTGCGGAACTCATGCAGGCCGCGACGCCGCTCATTCAGTAATCAGTTGCATTGTTGCTGGTGTGAGTTCCCCAAGGGACAGAGTTTGTGCCAATCGGGCGACGAAAAAACCTTAGGAATAGTGAATTCCCACGCAACTTATCCTGAGAATCTGCGTCTATAGAGTTGAGCCTCCTGAGAACGGACTCGTTGTTCAGGGGAAACGGTGAACCCACCGCATTTTTGCGGTGGGTTATTTTTTTGGCCAGGTGTGCCTTCGAGAACCCGCCTTAGATAGTGCTGCGCATGCTGCCGGTTGAGGAGCGCTCGGCAAGATACGCCGTTACCGATTGCTCTAGTTTGCCCTGCGCCTTGAGAATGTATTCCACGGCGTCGCGCACGGCACCGTCTCCGCCACGACGGTCAGTGATGATGTGCGATTCGTCTTTCACATCTTCACGGGCGTTTGCCACGGCGATGGCGAGTCCACATTTACGCATGACGGGCAGGTCGATGATGTCGTCGCCGACGTAGGCAGCCTGTTCGTGGGTGAGTCCTTCTTTGGCGAGAATGCTTTCAAAGACGGAGAACTTGTCGGCGACGCCCTGGAATACGTAGTCGATGCGCAGGTCGCGGCAGCGCAGACGCACGGTTTCCGAGATGCGCTTGGTGATGACGGCCAGCTTGATTCCGGCAAGATGGGCGAGCGAGATGGCGGTGCCGTCGTGCGCGTGAAATCCCTTGGTCTCCACCATGGCGTCGGAGGCGATGCCGTATCCGCCGGCATCGGCCTTGGCTTCCTGTTGCGCCTTGAGAACGGCCTGCTGCATACCCGGCGGCGCGGGGAAAAGAAAGATGGTGCCGTCGGTCATGACGCCATCGACGTCCAGTATGAGCAGCTTGATTTTCCTGGCACGAGCTTTGGACATAGGGTGTGATCCTCGCGGTGGAGCAAGCGGAAGCCCGATTGTAACAGGCAAAACTTTCCATCTGCGGTGCTGGCTAACTCCGGCCAAGTCCCCTAAACTGGCATCCGAGGAGAGAGCATGGGTTCGCGCTTCTGCATCCCGGTGATGATTGTTCTGGGTGGCCTGGCTTGGTTGCCGTGCCGGGCGCAAAACAATTCGCTGGAGATAAAGATGGGCGGTCAAGCTCCGCCGCCAGTTGCCGCGAAGAGCAGGCAAACCACGGGCAATGCCGCGCCGAACGCAGCGACAACAACGCCCACTCCGGTCGCCCATGACTCTGCGCTGGCCGAGCGCGCGCTCAGCGAAAGTTATGGGCTGGGCAAAGAACTGCCCACCGAAGCCCGCCTACAACATTTGATCTCGCTTTGTTCGAGCGCGGCAGAGATGCCTTCGCTGCAGGCCGAAGAACGCGACTGGGCCGAGGAACTGTATCGGGCGGCTGGAGAACTCGCAGCTTCCGATGAACTGCGTTCGCATGCGCAATCTACGGCGGTAGCCTTGCTGGCTCCGATAGATGCGAAGAGAGCGTTGCAGTTATTCGATACCCTGGAAGCGCCTGCCAGAGCGGAGCTTGATCCGCGTCCGTGGGTGGCTCGCGTGACTTTTTCCAACATCCTGAAACAACAAGGCGTGAAGGCGATTCCCGGACTTCGCGCACGCGCGCGGAGGTTGGGAGATACGGGGCCTTATCCGTATTCCGCCATGGTGCCAGTACTTTCAAAGTTGAAAGACCAACCGGAAAAAGCGGCGCAGGTATTTGCCGACGCGCTTACTTATTATCGCCAGGGAAAAGATCCGCTGAACAGCGACATGAACTTCATCAGCTTCCTGCGCGGCGCTCACAACTTGAAAGTGATTCCCGACTGGCTGGTGCATGAGGCGGCGCTGGAGCTTGCGACGCGTGTGACGAGGGGCCTGGAGAACTCGACCGAGCCGAACGGGCCGGGAACATTCAATCGCTCGCGCTTCTATTTTCGTGCTGCGTACTCGGTGCTGCAAAATGTGGACCCGGAAGTGGCGAAGAACATGAAGGAGCAGCAGCCATCGGCTATTCGCAATCCCGGTTCGATGGGCATGGTGATGGGCTCGCAACAGCAGACTGCGGCTGCTGGCGTCGATTATCGACAGGACCCGGAGTTCCAGCGACTGGGCGCCAATAACGAGGATCTCATTGGCAAGATCATGTCGATGAGTGAAGACGGGCAGCAACGTTCTCCGGAGATGCAGGCGGCCATCGCGCAAGCGATTTCGGTGGGAGTGAAACAGACGCAGCGCGCGCTGGAACTGGATCCGGCGAACGAACACGCCATCCGGCACAATCCGCCCGCACTGCCGGGCGTGATCGAAACGGCGTCGAAGATCAATCCGGACTTCACATTTCACGAGATCGAAGGCGTGACGGACACCGAGCTGCGGGCATATTTGCTGATACAGTTTGCGAGCGGAATCCGCGAACTGCAGTTCATGCGCGAGATGGACAAGACGGACGAGGCGCGTCCGGTGGTGCGAGAAGAAAGTAAGTAGCGTCGGCTTAAACGTACCAAGCTAAAACCTTTTCTCGGGCGAACATTTGGCGAAAGTCCGGCTTCGGAATACAATATCCAAGTGGGGATTTCTGACGATATTCTGCCCTTCCCGCCTTTTTCGGGCGGAGAGGACGTTACTCCCGTGTCCGCGCCAGTCGGGGTTCTTGACGACTTGGCCCACGTTGACGCTGCGCCGACTTCTGCGCCCGTTCCCCATCCTTTTCCCTTTGATCCGACGAACGTTCCTGAATCGCTGCGTTGGGCCCATCCCATCGTGCAGGAGTGGTTTGTCTCGAAGTTCGGAACGCCGACGGAGCCGCAGGAAGCCGGTTGGCCACAGATTCTGGCGAACGTTCCAACACTGATTTCCGCGCCGACAGGTTCGGGCAAAACGCTGGCGGCGTTTCTGGCGTGCATCGACCGTCTGGTGCGGAAAGCGCTGGCGGGCGATCTGCATGATCGCATCGAGGTTCTGTACGTTTCTCCGCTGAAGGCGCTGGGCAACGACATACAGAAAAATTTGGAAGCACCGTTGAGCGAGATACAGGCGCTGGCGGGTTCGCGCGGATTGCTGATGCCGACCATCCGCGCCGTGGTGCGCACGGGCGACACGCTGACCAAAGATCGAGCGCTCATGCTGCGCAAGCCACCGCACATCCTGGTGACCACGCCGGAGTCGCTTTACATCCTGCTGACGGCGGAAAAGAGTCGGCGGATTTTGCGCGACATCGAGACGGTGATCGTCGACGAGATTCACGCCGTGGCCGACGACAAGCGCGGCACGCATCTGATGCTGTCGCTGGAGCGGCTTGATCAGATGACGGAGCGACGTCCGGTACGCATCGGCCTCTCTGCCACGCAAAAACCTATTGAGTTAATTGCTGAGTTTCTTGCGCCGCAGAATGCAGAAGAGGGCGGCATACACATCGTGAACGTGGGCCACAGGCGCAAGCTCGATATCGCGGTGGAGATTCCATCGACTGAATTGGGGCCTGTCGCTTCCAACGAGATGTGGGGAGAGATCTACGACCGGCTGGCGGAGCTTGCGCTGCAGCATCGTTCGACGCTGGTGTTCGTAAATACGCGGCGTATGGCCGAGCGGCTGGGAATGCACTTGGCCGAGCGACTAGGCGAAGACAAGGTGGCTACGCATCATGGCAGCCTGGCGAGGAAGCTGCGATTGCAGGCGGAACGCAAGCTGAAGAATGGCGAAGTGCGTCTGCTGGTGGCGACGGCATCGCTGGAACTCGGCATCGATGTGGGGACGGTGGACCTTGTCTGCCAGATAGGCTCTCCGCGTTCTATCGCGGTGGCGTTGCAGCGGGTGGGGCGCGCGGGACATTGGCGTGGAGCGATTCCGAAAGGGCGCATCTTTGCGACGACGCGCGATGAGCTGGTGGAATGTGCGGCGCTGGTTCAGGCGATCGGGCAGCTCGATCTGGACCGCATCATTATTCCGGACAAGCCGCTGGATATCCTGGCGCAGCAGATCGTCGCATCGTGCGCGGCGGAAGAATGGGATGAAGACGCGCTGTTTGAGATGGTGCGTCGCGCTTATCCGTATCGCAATCTGACGCGCAAAGAGTTCGACGATGTCTTGCAGATGCTGTCGGAAGGCATTGCTGCGCGTCGGAGTCGCTATGGCGCGTATCTGTATCGCGACCAGGTGAACAAGCGTTTGCGTGCGCGGCGCGGCGCGCGACTGGCGGCCATCACCAGCGGCGGCGCGATTCCGGAGACGGCGCTGTTCACCGTCGTCGCCATGCCGGAAGGCACCGTGGTGGGAACGCTCGATGAAGATTTTGCGGTGGAGAGCAACGCGGGCGACATCATGTTGCTGGGCAACACGAGTTGGCGAATCCGTCGCGTGGAGGGAAGGACCGGCAAGGTGATTGTTGAAGATGCGCATGGGGCGCCGCCGAGTGTTCCCTTCTGGCGAGGCGAAGCGCCTTCGCGAACGGAAGAGTTGAGCTGGCATGTGGCGGAGGTGCGTCGCCGCGTGAGCGAACTTACGCCGCACGTTGCACCTGTGCATCACGAAGAGCGAAGGAACGATGATGGCGAGATATCGTCGACCAGGTTGCGCGGCATCGAGATGTCTCCGGAGGTGCAGGAGGCGACTGCGTTCCTGAAAGCCGAATGCGGACTGGATGATGCGGGCGCGCTGCAGGTGGTGGAATACATCGTCGCCGGACGCGCAGTGTTGGGGGATGTGCCGACGCAGAGCACCATCATCGCGGAGCGCTTCTTCGATGAGGCGGGCGGGATGCAACTCATCATTCACGCACCGTTTGGCGGACGCATCAACAAGGCCTGGGGACTGGCGCTGCGCAAGCGTTTCTGCCGTTCCTTCAATTTTGAATTGCAGGCGGCGGCGACGGACGACGGATTGAATATCGCGCTGGCGGAGCAGCATAGTTTTCCGCTGGCAGATGTATTCAGTTTCCTTCAGCCGGAAACCGTGCAGGATGTTTTGCAACAGGCGGTGCTGACGGGGTCTCCGATATTTGCGACACGATGGCGCTGGGACGCGAATCGTTCGCTGGCACTGTTGCGCTTCATGGGTGGGAAGAAAGTTCCGCCGCAGATACAGCGCATGCGCTCGGACGATCTGCTGGCGTCCGTGTTTCCGGACGTCGCCGCGTGCCAGGAAAATATCGTAGGCGAGATCAAAGTGCCGGACCATCCGCTGGTCACGGAAGTAATGAAGGATGTGCTGCACGAAGCGATGGACATTGATGGCCTTCGCAAGGTACTGGAGCAGATACGCAGCGGCGAAGTCAAAATCCTTGCGGTGGATACGCCGGTGCCATCGCAATTTTGTCACGAGATACTGAACGCGAATCCGTATGCGTACCTGGACGACGCTCCGCTGGAAGAGCGAAGGGCGCGAGCTGTGCAGATGCGGCGAACTCTGCCGGAAAGTATTTTGCAGGAAGTGGGAGGACTGGATCCGGCGGCGATCGAGCAGGTGCAGGACGAAGCCACGCCTGACCTTCGCGACAGCGATGAATTGCATGACACGCTGCAGACTCTGATCTTGTTGTCGCCTGATGTGTCGCGTTCCGCGCCCGACGCTCCGATAGCGCGCTGGTCGCGTCTGTTGAGCGAGTGGCACATGCTGATGGTCAACCTGGTTAGCCACCGGCGGGCGGTGCAGGCGTTTGTGACGACCGAGGATGGCGAGCGCGAGTACTGGGTTCCGTCGGAAAAGATCCATGCCTTCCGCGCGATTTTTCCGGAGGCGCGATTTGCACAGGAGGCGCCGGAGTTGCCGACAGAGCCGATCTCGCGCGCGGATGCGATTCTGGCGTCGGTCACGGGATGGATGATGCATACGGGACCGGCGACTGCATCGGAGATTGCAGCGACTTTGGGGATCGAAGAAAAAGAAATCAACCAGGCGTTCTTGCGGTTGGAAGGAACGGGCGCGATCCTGCGCGGGAATTACAGGACGTCACGCTCGGTGTCGCAGGCAGCGGTGGTAGTGGAAGGCGCAGAGGTTTTGGCGCGCGATACGGGCAAGGTTCTAGAGTGGTGCGATCGGCGATTGCTGGCGCGCATACATCGGCTCACGCTGGGCGCGCTGCGAAAACAGATTGAACCGGTCATGCCTGCGCAGTTCATGCGCTGGCTGTTGCGATGGCAGCACATCGCTCCGGGAACGCAACTGACGGGTGATCGAGGGACGCTGGAAGCGATACGACAGTTGCAGGGATTCGAGATTCCGGCGAATGCGTGGGAGCGACAGATACTGACGCGACGCTTGCGCGAGTACGACTCGAAGACGCTGGACGATCTGTGCCTGACGGGCGCGGTCGGGTGGGGACGATTATCGCCGCATCCGGCGACGGTGGATGAGAATGGCGGGCGTACGCGTCGCGTGGTGCCGACGTCGGTTGCGCCGATCACGCTGTTCCTGCGCGACGAGGCGGAGTGGATGGCGCCGCGCGAACATGGCGAAGATGAAGAACAGGAAAAGGGACTCTCTCCGGTGGCGCGCGAGGTGATTGAATTCCTGCGACGTCGCGGGGCTTCGTTCTTCCCCGACGTTGTGCGCGGGACGGGCAAGTTGAAAGCGGAAGTGGAAACCGGATTGTGGGAGTTGGTAGCGGCCGGATTCGTTACGGCTGACGGCTTTGACAATCTGCGCTCGCTGATCGATCTGAAGCGGCGCGCGGGACAGGGACACGCCAAGGCATCGCGTCCGCGCAATGCCGCTGGTCGCTGGTCGCTACTGTATCTCGAACCGGGCGACCATCAGCGACGGATTGAAGCGACCTGCTGGATGCTGTTGAAGCGTTACGGAATCGTCTTCCGCGAATTGCTGGCGCGCGAATCGAATCTGCCGAAGTGGCGCGAGTTGCAGGTTGCGTATCGACGACTGGAAGACCGCGGCGAGATTCGCGGCGGACGCTTTGTCTCCGGCTTTATCGGAGAACAGTTTGCGCTGCCTGTAGCTGTGGAGAGCGTGCGCGAGATGAAACGAGTGGAGCCAAGCGGAGAGACCATCACGATTTCGGCGGCCGATCCGCTGAACCTTGTGGGCATCGTGGTGCCGGGGGAGCGCGTACCGGCCATCAGCGGAAGGACGGTGACCTTCCGCGACGGCGTCGCCTACGACGCGCAGGAAGAGCATCCGTTCGTGATGCCGGAAGCGGCGGCGGGGTAAAGCCAGTTGCCGGTTGCCAGTTGTCAGTTAGATCAAAGTCAAAACCAACGTCGAATCACGGTCCTCCGAATGTATTCGGAACTTGGGACGCCGTTACGGTGTCTTGACGTGTATATGTTCAGACTGTCCGCTTGAAATGGAAACCGGTGGAGTGCCGGAGTATCAATTGGAAGTTGCGCGGTGGGACCGCTGCCACTGCTAAAAATCCCCAAGTCGCGCCCCAGAGGTGAGGCGGCAACTTGGGGATGTAAGTTTCTATTCGCGTACTGCACGAAACATCTACATGGTGAAGCCGGGAAGGTCTACGCGTCTGGCGATGTGGTCTTTGATCCAGTGCGGGTCCCACCAGTTTTTGGGATCGATCTGCACTCCGTCCAACTGCATGGTGAAGTGTATGTGGTCGCCTCCGGCCATTCCGGTCATGCCGCTTTGCCCCATCACCTGTCCGCGTTTGACGGTGTCGCCGTCTTTGACGTCGATGTGGCTGAGGTGTCCGTAGATGGACTGCAAACCGTAGCCGTGATCGACAACGATACAGTTTCCGTAGATGCCGAGCGGAGCGGCGTAGACGACACGTCCGTCGTTGGAAGCCTGCACGCCGACATGCTGCGTAACGGCGAGATCGTAGCCGAGGTGCGTCTGCTCATCGATCTTCTGTCCGTGATAGATGTAACGGCGATGATCGGCGAAGGTGGCTTCCGTCTGCGCGTTGGCCTGGCGAAGGAAGGGCTGCGACCAGAGGAAGTGGTCTGCGGTCTTGCTGCGGAGATCGGAGAGCGTCTTGTTGTTGGACTTGCGCATCTCGTTATTGATCTTCAGGAAGCGGATGACGAGGTCTCCGGAGCCACTGGGGTCGAGTTCGCTGACGACCTTCTGCATGAACTTGTCGTCGATCTGAAGCTCGTGCTGCGTGTACTTGGGCTGTTCTTTCTTAGGGAACTGCACGACCAGCGGAGCGGTGGCATCGTTACCGGCGCCGTTGGCGGCGTAAACGACGGGCAAGGTGTCAGGAGGCATGTCCCACGCAAAGGCGTACAGCGAGAACATTCCGGGCTTGCCGCCGGGCATGGGCCACGCACGGAAGGTCTGGGAGCCGACACGGACGCCCGCCTCGGAATAATTTCCGGAGACATTGAGGGTGGCGAGATCGGCCATGCCGAGATAGAGGTAGTGCTGGTCGGAGTCGGCGGTGACCGAGGGCGGGTGGGTGACGACCGTGACCTCGCGTTGCACCCGCGTCTTTTTCTTCAAGAAACTGTTGGACGTGGCTTCGACGATGAGCTGCGCCTTGCCGTCTTTCAGTTGCGGTGCCGTGGTGATTCCGGCGACGAAATTCCAAGTGTTATCCGGCTCGCGCGTAGGCTGCGCGAGGGCGAACAGAGGATAGCTGCTGCCGCCCTGTTCGATGGTTGCAGTGAAGGCGCGAATGCCATGCGGGTCTGTGACATGGACGCTGACAGGAGTGCCCTGTCCGATATTCGTAATCGTGGGCACGATGACCACGGGAGTTGTGGAGCGCATGAACGATAGCGCAATGAGGGCGATGACGATGAGCAAGAGAAGGATCAGGAAGAGTTTTCGCACACATACATCATAGCGGCTGAATGGGAGCCGGAGTTGTGGGAATGTCTGAAAGATGCCCGAGTTTTTTCAACTGAGTGCGGGGGGGAAACAATACTTAGTACTCAACGACGACAAGAGCAGAACCGGGCAACCTGAGAGTTGCTGCGCGTTCGTTTGCTGGTTGACGAGCGAGCGGAGATCGTCGCGTTTGTTGGTCGCGGAGAAATAGCGCGCTTGGCTCGGGTCTGGAATATCCGAAATCGGGCAGAAGAGGAAAACAGAGTACAGGCTGTTTGACTATCTGCGGCTAGTAAGAGAAAATGAATCTGTCGCGTGAGTCGTGCGCGACGCCTTCCCTAAAAGAGTGGGCCTATGGCGCAGCTGGGAGCGCGCTTCCATGGCATGGAAGAGGTCGTCGGTTCGATCCCGACTAGGTCCACCAAAACACCTTACAATCTAATGGCAATGCTGTCGTGCTACTTGCGAATCGCAGGCTGCTGCCCGTTATTGCGCCACCTAATCATTGACGCGCGGCATCTCATTCGGAATGGGCACCCCTAATCGACTACCCGACCCACCCGATGAAGAGCCCGACGAGCGACCGCAGGATCGTTGGGAGACTTATGAGGGAAGACGTATCGATCCGCGATTCACGACGAACGCGGATACGCATGACGATGTTCGCTTCAACACGCACCTGAATCCGGTTGCGGTCATTCCGAAAGAAACGGGCGCAACGTTGAAGATTCTTTTGGTGGTCGCCGGAATCGTTGTGCTGGCATTGATCAGCTACTTCCTCTTCCGCGGCAGCAACCGGCAGAGTCCGCGTTCGCCGGAAAGTCCGTCCGGGCAGATTCAACAGCAGCAGGCGCCGGTGCAGGCCTTGCCGGCGCAGGCGGTATTGCCGCTCGCACGGCTTCACAACCAAGAGAAAAGGCAGCTGCGAAATACCGCCAACGCAAGGTAAGACCGATCGATATTCAAATGGAAAGCCCCGCATCGAGAGCGGGGCTTTTTTGTTCATCTTCCAAATCACATCTTTAGAAGGTGAACATCGAGGTCATGTTGGAGATGGAGGCATTCGAGTTTCGCGAATTCAGCGATGCGAGTCCGAAATTCCACTGGATGAATTTCAGGATGGAGGTGTGGTCCATCAGGTCATGTACGACGACGCCCTTTTTTGCGAAGGGCGAAATGACCAGCATGGGAACGCGAATGCCAAGTCCTTCGCTATCTACTTGGGGAGGTGAAACGTGGTCATACCAGCCGCCGCCTTCGTCCCAGATGACGATGATGGCCATCTGTTTCCATTCGGGCGAGGCTTGCGCCTTCTGAACGAATCCATCGAGGAAGTTGACGGCCGCCGTGATGGAGCTGCTGCCGGGGTGTCCGCTGTGCGAAGGATTCATTTGCACAAACGAAACCGAGGGCAAGCTGTTAGCACTCATCTGGTTCAGGAATATCTGGTAGTCCTGCAGGTGCACGGTGTTCTGCGTGGTGGTGAAGTACTGGAACGGATTCTGCTGCTGGACGTATCCGGTGCAGAGCCCATAATTTTCATGGAACCAGGTCCAGCCGATGTTTGCGCCGCTAAGCTGGTCGCCGACATTGGGAGCTGTGTCTGGAGTTGCGGCAGGGTCGGGATCCTGGCAAGGTCCGTACACGGGTTGGACGCTGAAGGGCTGGCCGTTGTCTGTTGCCGAAACGGCATACTTCATCTGTGCCGGAGCGCTCGACAAGACGGACGAGAAATAATGGTCAGCTAACGCGAACTGTGAGGCGTAGCTGTAGAGGATTGGCATCGCCGGCGTGGAGCTATCGTAGTAACCCATGACCTGGGTGGGGGTAGGGAAATCCTTATCGGCCTTGATGAAGCCGTCCATGCTGCCGCTGTTATAGGCGGTGAGATAGGGATTGTGGTTGTGGGCCAGATCAGTAGTGAACGGATTAGCCAATAAGAATGGCGAAGTCGGGTTGGCTCCGTTGATGTCGGTCTGGGTAAAGCCGAGCACGCCGGGGCGCGCGACCTCGATGGTCTGTCCCGCAGGCGGAGTGTACTTCTGGAAGAGATGGTCGAAGGAGCGATTCTGGAATACGAGCACCACCACATTCTTGATCGGAGAAGCTGTGGTAGTGGTGGAGGGATCGGTGCCCCCTCCGAAATTGGCTCCGCTTCCGCTTACCGACAAAGGACCGCGGCAAGCAGTGGTCAGGAACGCGAGGAGAACAACCAAGACCGAAAGGGCTTGGAGCGTGCGGAAAGATTTCATGGCTGGACCGTTTCACTCATTCCAAGAAATAAGCACCACTGATTCCTTGGCAACTGAGCTTCCAAACCCAGTGGCAGGAAAACGAGGTGCAGCATGGGATTAGGTGCGGTTGAGGCTCCGCCCGTTGCATGCGATTGTCCAAAATACGGTATCCAGGTACTCACAATGGTGAGCTTGAAGCGCGGAGAGGGCCACGATTTCATGCAGGGGAAGTTGCGGTTCTGAAAGAACTTGTGCCGCAAAGACTGCATCTAAGCAGAGCGGGAATGGAGGACGATTTTTTGAGCTCCGACCCATCGAGATTGCCATCATGAAGAAATCTTGCGCGTTGTTCGGGCTGTTCCTGACTTCGTTTGCTTTCTCGCAGACACCGCAGCCAGCAGCTCTTCCAGCTATTGACGTCCAACTGAGCAACACCTTGGGACAGTTGCAACACACGGCGCAGGACGCGAATCTGGCGTTGAGTCGCATGCGCATCGAAAAGTGGAAGGCCGATGGGGAGACGAAGAAGCAGGCGCAGGCCAATTCCGAGTCACTGCAGCGCAACCTTGAGGGAGCGCTGCCGGAGATGATAGGAAAGGTGCGCGGTGCTCCGGGCGATCTGGCTGCGAATTTCCGGCTCTACAGGAACCTCAATGTGGTGTACGACGTTTTCGCCTCGGTAGCCGAGTCGGCGGGCGCCTTTGGGCCGAAGGACCAATATGAGGCTCTGGCTGCTCAGGCGATGGCCATGGATAATCTGAGGCGTCAGTTGGCCGACAGGGTGGACCAGTTGGCGGTTGCGAAAGAGATGGAATTGTCGCAACTTCGCACGCAGATGGCGCGGGCGCGTCAGCAGGTGGCACCGCCACCTCCGAAAAAGATCGTGGTGGACGACAACGAAACGGCTAAGCCCAAGAAAAAGAAAGCTAAACCTGTTACACCTCCGCAGTAATAATTCAAGATAAATTCGCCGTAGCGGGAACTTCTGGCCTGTTGACGGAGTCTATAGCTGTGAGGATGTGCATCCCCGGTGAGGGATCATGAACATCTTCAGGCCTGTGCTGCGCTTCTGGAGCGACGCGGAGTATGGGCGAGGGAGAGACCGGTTGCAGGTTTTTCCAGTCTATAGGCGCGCAGATTTCGGTCTGTTGCGATAGGGATCCCGGGAAATGCTCAAAAAGGCATTCCGGGAGGGTTTTATGGCACTTGAGTATGTTGTTGCTGAGGTGACTTCCAATTATCATGGGGTCTAATGCGGTGAGAGCCGTTGCAGGAGCAGCAACAATGACGGAGCTGGCGGGCGCACTGGTTGTACGTGCGGAAGAAGCCTCGATCATCGCCGAATTAAAGGCGGGGTCTGAGGATGCCTATGCGTGGCTCATCGCTCAGTACCATCAACCCATCTATAGCCTGGTTTACCGCATCATCGACGATCCCTCAGACGCGCCGGATACCACGCAGGAAGTATTCCTGAAGGTTTTCAGAGGTATGAAACGCTTTAATGGCGAATCGAGCCTGAAAACGTGGATCTATCGCATCGCTGTGCATGAGGCTTCGAACCGCCGTCGCTGGTGGTTCAGGCACAAGATCCGGGAGACTTCGATCGAGCCCTCCCCCGAGAACTTATCCGAGGATCCCGGATCTGTCCTTGCAATGAAGGACAAGCTGGTGGACGGCGGTGCTTCGCCGTTCGAGAACGTGATGCACGAAGAGATACGTGCGCGTGTGGAAGCGGAATTGAAACAGTTGCAGGAGCCCTACCGTACGACGGTGATCCTGCGGGATATCGAAGATTTGTCGTATGAACAGATCGCGGAAGTGATGGATGTATCGTTGGGAACGGTAAAGTCCCGGCTGGTCCGCGGACGCGACGTGCTGAAGAAGCGCCTCGAGCGGTTTGTCCGGGAAGTGGGACCAGCACTCGGCATACAGATCCGCGAAGGGTCCGCACCCCGGGGGCGCAAGGTAAACAGCGCCGGCAAAGGTAATCAGGAAATAGAGGTAACACCATGAAGTGTACAGACGCACGAACGTTGATGTCGTCGTTCCTGGATGGTGCCATGACAGGCAAAAGGATGCGGGCGGTCAACGATCATCTGGAAGGATGCAGCAACTGTTGCGAAGAGTATTCGCTGCTGGTAGGGTCGCAGAAGCTGGTTTCGAGTGTGGGGCGCATTTCGGCTCCGCCGGACCTGGCGCTAAAACTGAGAGTCGCTATTTCTCAGCAAGCTGCGCGCAATCGCGGCCGTTCCTGGCAGGGCGTGTTAGTCCGGTTTGAGAATGCTTTCAACGCATTCATGGTTCCGGCCACGGCAGGAGTGGTTTCGGCGATCATCATCTTCGGATTGCTGATCGGGGTGTTGATGCCGGGACAGCTTTCGGCCTCCAATGATGTCCCGACGGCGCTGTTCACTCCGCCGGAACTGGCTTCGTCTCCCTTCGGTGTGGAGATGGGCTATGTAAATGCGGAATCGCTGGTGGTGGAAGCCTACGTGGATGCAAACGGCCGTGTGCAGGATTATCGAGTGCTTTCGGAGCCCGATTCTGCGCGCGACGAGCTGCCGGAACTGAAAAACATGATGATCTTCACGGTGTTCAAGCCGGCTACGACCTTCGGTCAGCCGACGAGCGGCCATGTGATCCTTTCGTTCGCGAAAGTGAATGTAAAGGGATAACCGAGGTTGCCGGTCCGGACAATCGGGCCGGCTTTCGTTTTCTTACAAGTTTTGTAAAGTTGAGCCATTCTTCCTCAAAGCGATGTGCGAACGGGCAGCCGCTGGTTTTGAGGTTTGATTGCGGAGAACGAACCCCGTACACTGACACCCTGATGATCCCAAAAACACAGAATCTCAAGAGGCTGGCCTCGGACTGCGCTCGTCGATTTGCGGGCATGTTGCTACTGGTTGCGCTGTGCGCATCTAGCGCGCGCGCCCAGGCAACGCCAACCCTGTCGTTGGATAGCAGCCCCGCGTTGTTCGGCGTGCTGGCCGCGATGAATAGCTGCGGCTACGACGAAGAGCTTGCCCTCTCGAACCCTTTACGTGCGCAGATACGCGCCGAAGTCGCGCAAGCCTCCAAGAGTGGCGCGGCCAAGGAATCGCTGAACCGCATGTGCCGCTTCTACGTGGACCACATGCAGGCCGACCCTACGCGGCAGTTGGCTCAATATGTTTCCCTGGCGCTGAACCTGGATGACACCTTCGCGCCGCGCGGCAAAGAGGCAGACCTTCCCCCGGACGCGGTCTATGTGCTGGGTATCGTGCCGCTATTGCAGAGCTACTACGCGAATGCGGGATTGCAAAAAATATGGACAGCCCACCGGAGCGCCTACGATGCGCTGGTAGAGCAGTACCATGCTCCGGTCTCGAACCTGCTTCTGGCCACCGACATCTACCTGAAGCAACCGCTAAGTTCGTATCTTGGACGTGGCTTCACCGTGTACGTGGAACCGCTGTCGGCGCCCGGTCACGTGAATGCGCGCGTCTATGGCGATAACTATTACCTGGTAGTCTCGCCAACTCCGAGCGGATTGAAGCTCGACCAGATACGCCACACCTACCTTCATTACATCCTGGACCCGCTGATCGCAAAACGCGCGATTACGCTGACGCGTCTTCGTCCCCTGTTGCAATCGGTTTCCGACGCTCCGCTGGCCGACAGTTATAAACAGGACATCGCGCTGCTGGTGACGGAGTCGATGATCCGGGCGGTCGAAGCGCGGACCCTGAAAGCTCCGGAAGCGGCGCGCGCCGAGGCGATGGAAAAATCCATGTCGGAAGGCTTTATCCTGACGCGCTATTTCTACGAACAGCTGGCGGCCTTCGAGAAGACTCCAACGGGATTCCGCGATGTGTACGGTGACTGGCTCCGCGAATTGGACATCAGGAAGGAAATGAAGCAGGCGTCGCAGATTCGTTTTGCCAGCAGCGCGACGCAGGAAGTAGTTCGTCCAGCGCGGGAACTGACGCTGGTGGACCTTGCCGAAAAGCAGTTGGCGAATGGGAATCCGGAACTGGCTCAGAAGCTGGCGCGCCAGGCTCTGGACGAAAACCAGGGAGATGCCGGACGCGCGACCTTCGCACTGGCGCGCGCTTCGACCATGCAAGGCGACATGAAGGGTGCGCAACTTTACTTTGAACGCACACTCACGAAATCCAGCGATCCAAAGATCACGGCCTGGAGCCACATCTACCTTGGCCGCATCGCAGATATGCAGGAAGACCGTGAATCCGCGTTGAAGCATTACCAAGCGGCGTTAGCGGCAGACGATAAGAGTTTGGATACAAAAGCAGCGGCGGAAAGAGGGATACAACGACCCTACGAACCACCGCAGCATGAAGCGAAAGATCCTAAATAACCCCCAACAGTCCCGGCTTATCCGGACCGTGAGAGAGAGTATTGTCATGAAAAGAATTTCCGCAGTTCTACTGACCCTGACCTTGGCGGGCGCCAGCGCAATGGCGCAGCAGAAACCCGCCGACACTAAGACGGCGGCACCGGCGACCCAGGCGCAGGCTGCCGCACCGAAGGTGGCACAGGCGAAGACGAAACAGGAATATGAAGACTATAAAAAGGCAGCGTCTTCCCCCGACCCGGCTGCCATGGAAAAGGCTGCGGCAGAGTTCGCCGCCAAGTATCCCGGCAGCGAAATGCGCGTAATGTTGTACCGTCAGGCCATGGCCTTATTTCAGCAGGCGAACGAAGCGGACAAGACGGTAGAGATGGGACGCCAGGCGATCGCCATCGAGCCTGAAGAACCGGTCACTCTCATCACGGTTGCCGGCGTGCTCGCCGAACGCACACGCGATACAGATTTGGATAAAGATGACCGTTTGAAAGAAGCCAACGAGATGTCTGAAAAAGGTCTCGCCAACATCGAGAAGATGCAAGGCTCCCCGGGCATGTCAGCACAACAGTTGAAGAATGGAAAGGACATGTTGCGTTCGATGGCGCTGGGTACGCTCGCATGGTCAGCGTACGTGAACAAGAATTATGCTGTCGCGGAAAAGCAGTATAAGACTGCTATCGACGCTTACGCTGCGGATCCTGATCCGAGTCAATTCTTGCGCCTGACATTGACCTTAGACAAGGAACAGAAATACCCCGAGGCCCTCGAATGGGCCAACAAGACGTTGAAGATTTCGCCTCCCGACTCTCCGTTCGTGCAGCTTGCCAACAACGAGATCGAGCGCTTGAAGACGTTGACGGGCGCGGCGAAACCCGCAGCTACGCCGGCGGCAGCGCCGAAGAAATAGTTTAACGAGCAAGGAACTACCCCGCGATCTGACGGCGTTGCTGCCTGTTTTGTTCAGCAGATGGCAACGCCGTCCGCGGGGTTCTTACTTATGAGCGAACGCCACGTCAGCGAACTCGAACGCGTCCTCGGTCACAGCTTCTCCAAGACCGAACTACTGTTGCGCGCCCTTACCCATAGCTCCCACGCACAGGAGAGTGAAGGCGAGACTGCCCCGGAGACTCGCCGCGACGACAATGAACAGATGGAGTTCCTCGGCGACGCCGTCCTTGGATTCGTAACCAGCCAGGAATTGTTCCGTCGCTTCCCTGCCTACAACGAAGGCCAGTTATCCAAGCTCAAGGCGCATTTGGTTAGTGCAAAGCACTTAGTGCGCGCTGCGCGCAAACTGGAGATCGGCGAATTTCTGCGGCTGGGACGCGGAGAAGAAAAGACCGGAGGCCGCGCCAAGGCAGCGCTGCTGGTGGATGCACTGGAAGCGGTGCTGGCGGCCCTCTATCTCGACGCGGGGCTGGATATGGCGCGCGAGTTCATCCTTCGTGAAATACTGGGACCGGAGCTAACGCGGCTTCAGGAACACGGAACGGAAATGCCCGTTTTCGATTACAAGTCGCGACTGCTGGAAGTAGCGCAGGCAAGCGGGCATCCGCAACCTTCCTACGTGGTATTGAAGGAAGAGGGTCCGGAGCATCGCAAGACCTTTACGGTGGAAGCGCGGGTCCATTTGCACGACGACGGCGCACCGGATTTCGCTGGACGCGGCATTGGGCCGACGAAGAAGAAAGCAGAACAGTTGGCCGCTCAACAGGCGCTCGAGAAAATCGAGAACGGGACAAATCAGCAGAAGTGAGTCAACCAGAAGAACACGGACCCGAGTTTGGTCAGGAATCGCCCGCCGATGCTGTTCCTGCCGCCGGACCGAGCGACGCGCCTGCAACTTCACGGGAATCCGGCGAGGTTGATCCCGCGATAGCTGCGGTTGAATCCGCACCGGACGAAGCGCCGGCAGCGACAGGCACCGCCGAGGTCGATGCGACGAAAGCTGTTTCGTCCGACTCCGATACGGATTTCCCCGGAATACTGCAATCGCTGGCCGTCACCATCGTCATCGCCGTCTTCGTCATCACCTTCATCGTGCAGGCTTTCCAGATACCGTCGGAATCGATGGAGAACACACTGCTGATCGGCGATTACCTTCTGGTGGACAAGGCGCATTATGGACCGGGGGGAACGTGGTCGTGGTTGCTTCCCTATCGGCCAGTGAAACGCGACGACATCGTTGTCTTCCGGTACCCGGTACATCCGTCGCAGCATTTTGTGAAGCGCGTGATCGGTGTTCCGGGCGACCGCGTCAGGCTTATCAAGAAACATGTTTTCGTCAATGGCGTGGAGGTTGCCGAGCCTTTTGCGGTGTATAAGCGGCACGACCGCGACAGTTTCCGCGACAACTTCCCTACCGGGGATTCACTGAGTCCGAGCATCGAGGCAGCCTGGTACCTGGAACTGCGCCGCCTGACCGACGAGGGACAACTTATTGTTCCGGCAGGTTTCTACTTCGTGATGGGAGACAATCGCGAAGAGAGCCTCGACAGCCGTTATTGGGGATTTGTGCCCCAGGAAAATATCATTGGACGCCCACTCCTCATTTATTGGTCGGTGGAGCGCCGTGCGCTGGACGATGATGAGGAAACCGATGCTGCCTCTAACGCACCCTCGGGTGGTAAACTGACTCGTTTCGGACATGCGGTGATCAACACCTTCCGCCACATGCGCTGGCATCGAACTTTGCGCCTCGTTTATTAGCGGCATTCGCCCGACAGGATTGAAGAATTGGCCAAAAAGATCGACGTTGAAAAGGTAGAAAAGCCGAAAGAGACGATGCCAGAGTTCATTTCCTCCATGGCGGTCGTGCTCGTGGTCGGACTCTTCATCATCACCTTCACCCTGCAGGCTTTCGAGATTCCCTCGAGTTCGATGGAGAACACGCTGCTCATCGGCGACCACGTTTTTGTGGACCGCATGATGATGGCTCCGCGCACGGCCACCGTCCGGAAACTGCTGCCCTACCGCAAGGTTCATCGCGGAGACATCGTGGTTTTCCTGTCACCGGAGACTCCCGGACTTTACGTGGTGAAGCGCATCATCGGCCAGCCTGGCGACAGGATTCATCTCCGCGACAATCAGCTTTTCCTGAACGGACAGCTACAGAACGAACCCTACGTGGTACACAACGGAAGTTACAACCCCTATCGCGACAACTTCCCGGAGATTCCTCCGGAAGTAGGCACGGTAACGCCCGAGTGGCATCTGGAACTGAGTTCGCATCTGCAGAATGGCGACCTGGTGGTTCCGGAAGGCTCGTACTTCGCGATGGGAGACAATCGCGACGTGAGTTACGACAGCCGCTACTGGGGATTCATTCCGCAGGAAAACGTGATCGGACGGCCGATGTTCATCTACTGGTCGTTTGAGACGCCCGCCGGGCAGTATCTTAAATCCAGTCTTCCCGAACGAGTGGCATTCATCGGCAAGATCGTGATCCACTTCTTTGACCAGACCCGCTGGTCACGCATGCTGCGGCTGGTGCGGTGATGCGCCGTCCGGTCAAGCGCATCCTGCTGGCGGTGGTTGTCGTCGTCCTGCTGGGGCTGCTGCTGCCCCCTTTCATCAACGTGAACCGGTATCGCGCGCGCATCGCCGCATCGCTCAGCAATGCGATGGGGCGGCAGGTCACCGTGGGACACATCAGCCTGCGACTGCTGCCGCAACCCGGATTCGAACTGGAAAACCTGGTGGTTGCCGACGACCCTTCGTTCAGTCCCGAACCACTTCTGCGCGCGGATGAAGTCACTGCCTCGCTGCGTATCAGTTCGCTTTGGCGAGGACGTTTAGAGATTGCGCGTCTGAACCTGCACTACGCCAGCCTAAACCTGGTGGTGACTCCGGACAATCGGCTGAACCTTGCAGCCCTACTCTCGCGCGCGACGCGCACGCAGGCGGCGCCAACCACGGCCAAGCGCCCCGAAACGCGCGTACGCTTTCCCTATATCGAAGTCGACTACGGCCGTATCAACTTCAAGCGCGGCATGGAAAAGCAAGTGTTCGCGCTCACGGACACCGGCCTTGGACTATGGAGTCCGTGGGAAGACGAATGGCGCATGCGCATCGAATCTCATCCCGTGCGCACCGATACGTCTATCAATGACACGGGAATCCTGAAGATCGACGGGAGCTTCCATCGCGCCGAAAATCTTCTACTGACTCCTATCAATATCAATTTTTCGCTGGAACGCAGCCAGCTTGGGCAACTCACGAAGTTGTTCTCCGGCCGCGATCGCGGATGGCGCGGGAGCCTCGAAGTGAGCGGCACCGTCACCGGAGTCGCAGGAGTTCCGACGGTTAAGCTGCATGCGTCGCTGGCTGATTTCCGCCGCTACGATATCGCAGGCGGAGAAGCTCTGCGCATCGACGCCGACTGCACTGGCACCTATCACGCACGGCAAATGGGCGCGCCCGTTTCCGGCGATGGAAATTGCCTGTTACCACTGGGTGAAGGAAATCTGCGCGTGGAAGGCTTGCTGACGGATTCGTCGCCAGCCTCCTACGCGGTGAACATCCGGGCCAAAAACGTCCCCATGAAGAGCGTGGTGCTGCTGGCGAAGCACGCAAAGCGCAGTTTGCCAGGCGACCTCTCGGCCACGGGAACGCTCTCCGGGTCGGTGCGTATCGCGAAGGAGGCCCAGAGCGCGGAGCCTCATCTTTCCGGTGAAGGCACTGCGACCGACGTCACCTTGCGTTCAAGCGTGCTGGAAAAAGATCTTTCGTTGGGAAACCTGGCCTTTGACACGGGCACGCCGCTGGAACTGCTGAGCCCCCGCAAAAGCCGCCAGGTGGTGGCGCATAATTTTCCCGTACGCCTGAACATCCATCCATTCGCCATCGCCGTGGGCGGAACATTGCCGGCAGCCGTGTCGGGTTGGGTGGGACGCACGGGATATGGTTTCGACCTTTCCGGAGACGCAGAGACGTCGCGTCTGCTGCAAGTGGCTCGCACGCTCGGGATCGGTGTTCCGAAGTTCGGCATCTTTGGCCCGGCACACGTGCAAATGGAACTTGCGGGCGAGTGGAAGGGATTCACACAACCGACTGCCACGGGTACGGCTCAACTGAAGAATGTTCGCGCTGAATTGCCCGGCATCGCGAGCCCGGTGCAGATAGCGTCAGGCAGTGCAATCTTCTCCGCTTACGATATACAGCTTCAGAATCTGACCGGGTCGGTAGAGAAGATCACGTTCACGGGCGCCGCGACTTTTCCTCGTCATTGCGAAGAGAGTGAGCCGTGCATCTCTTCCCTGATGGTGCAGGCGGATGAACTCGATGTGGACGCGCTGAACCAGCTTACCAATCCGCGGAGGAAGAAGCGCCCGTGGTACAAGGTGTTCGGCGGCAACGACGACAATTCGATACTGGCAACGGCGCAGATCAAGGGCACACTAGGAGCACGCAGATTCGTGGCAGGCAGCCTGCTGCTGCCGCGATTCAACGCTGCGTTCACGCTGGCAAAGGGACGCCTTGAACTGGTACCCCGCAGCGACTTCTATGGAGGAACGCACGACGCGCACTGGATTGCGGACTTTACCGGCAAACAACCTGTGTACTCCGGCTCAGGGCATTTTGTTCGTGCCGCGCTGGCGCAGATAGGCACGCCGCAAAATCCGTGGGGGACCGGAGCCGTGTCCGGCGATTACGACCTCTCGATGCAAGGCTGGACGGCCACCGAGCTCTCGAAATCCGCCACGGGCGGAGCGACGCTGCAATTGAAGGACTCGCTTATCCGGCGAATTACGCTCGATGCGCACGGTACGCCCTTGCGCATGACCACTGGCACGCTCGCGCTGACGCTGGCAAACGGAGTTCTTAAAATCGATCCAAGCAGAATACAGACGCCAAACGGCATCTATGGTGTGAGCGGAACCGCCAAGCTCGACCGAACCTTGCAGCTGAATCTTGAAAGAGACGGCGCGCCCGCCTATACCGTTTCCGGCACTTTGGAAAAGCCGCAGGTCGCCGCGGCGCCAGTCCGGCAAGCCGAGGCCACGACGAAACGATGATCCTTCGCCGTTACGCGATTTTTGCTTTTCTTCTTCTAGCGACAGCCATGATCGTCGGCGCGCAATCTTCACGAAAAACCACGGCCTCCAATACCAGGCACAGCGCCGCCTATAACAGCATGTCTGCGAAGTTGGACCGTATTGCAGGCAATGGCGAACGTGCGACGCCCGCCCCTGCGGCGACCACTATCTCCGCCGATGAGGCCAGCGCCTGGGTCAACGAAGGCGGCGTCAAGCTGCCGGCAGGTGTTGACCAGGTAAAGTTTCGCAGCCAGCCAGCTGTAATAACGACAACAGCGCGGGTGGATTTCGACAAGCTCACCGCCGGTCGCACATCCTACAATCCGCTGCTCTCGTTCTTTTCCGGCGTACACGATATCGAGGTGGTTGCACAGGCTTCTGCTGCGCGGGGACAAGGCTCCGTACACGTGCAGACACTTTCCATCGACGGCACAGAGGTTCCGCGAATGGCCATGGAGTTCTTCGTTGACCGCTACCTGAAGCCTAAGTATCCAAGCGCTGGGCTGGACAGCAACTTCCGAATGCCTGCTCGCGTCGATACGGCCATCGTCGGCAAGAACGAAGTCACGGTCACACAGAAGTAAGGCCGGGGATATCCGGAACCGGCCTTTCGCTTTTTTGCACCCTAAGGCTGTGCAATAGAATCTTTACAAGTCTGAAAGAGATTCTTCCGAATGCCTCGATACGAATATCGCAACCTAGCTCCGATGCCCACGGCCGAAAAGGCCTTCCTGTACTGGATCGATGCACTCGATCGTGAGTTCGCCAACCAGTCTCCAGAGCACCGTAGCGTAGTCGTACGCGACGCGTTGCACGAACTCTACCTCGGCCGACCTTACCAGGAACCGGCAGCGGACGCGTCTCTCGCCGAGCAGTCGCTCGTTCATTCCTGTGATCCTCGTAACGCGACGCTCGAGCCCGAATACTATGGCGACGTGGACGCGCAAAAGTATGCCGAACGCAAGCCGCTCATCTGGTTCTGGATGATGTTTGACCGTTCGCCGGTGGGGCTGAATCACTGGCTAGGCTTCCGCGTGCGCCGTATGCTGGCGCGCCATGTACTGAAACATCTGGGCGAGAACGTGAAGATATTTCACGGAGTGGAAATCTCTTTCGGCTACAACCTTACGATCAAAGACAACTGCACCATTCACAAGTACGTGCTGCTGGACGACCGCGGAGAGATCATCATTCACGAAGGCAGTTCCATCTCCGACTACGCCAACGTGTACTCGCACGCACACGACCTGAACGACGGCATGATCGTGACCAACTCGAGGACCGAGATAGGCCCCAATGCTCGCGTTACTTACCATGCGACGGTGATGAGCGGAGTTCGCGTGGGCGAGCACGGCATCGTTGGCTCGGTCGGCGTGGCCTCGAAAAACGTCGAGGATTTCCACATTGTTGGCGGCATCCCGGCAAAGACCTTGAAGGTGAAAAGTATTGCGCCCGCAGAAGTGCTGGGAGCCTCGAAAGACGAGGTCTGATTCACAAGAGCGCGTTCGTGCGCTCTCACTATCACCTCGCCAACCCTTCTGCAAGCCATTGCAGCGTCGGCATTTGGTACTCTGAAAGGGGCGGGAACCTGGCGCTGGAAGGCGCGTATTCCCGTGTTACTATCCCTTAGCGACCAGCGATGACCCAGCAACACCTAAATATTTTTTTCGAGATTGTGGCGTTCCTGTTCGCAATCAGCGTCCACGAGTCGGCGCACGCGTGGATGGCCTCCCGCTGTGGCGACCAGACGGCGCGAATGCTGGGACGCATCACCCTGAATCCGATCAAGCATATCGATCCTTTCGGGACGGTTTTGCTGCCTTTGCTGGCTGCTTTTACGGGCGCTCCGATGTTTGGCTGGGCCAAGCCGACGCCGGTGAACCCGCGCAACTTACGCAACTACGTGCGCGACGACATTCTGGTCTCCGTCGCAGGCCCGGTGAGCAACCTGATCGTGGTAGCGGGATCGCTGGTGGTTCTCGGTATCATCGGCCTGGTCGCGCCCAGGAGCGGAGCGGCTACGACCGAAGGAGTTTTGCAGCCGCTGGCGATGATGTTCATGGCGCTGGCGCAGATCAATCTGCTGCTGGCAATCTTTAACCTAATACCGGTGCCGCCGCTGGATGGCAGCCACGTTTTGCGACACGCGCTTTCCGGCGCGGTATTGCAGGCTTATGACCGTATCGGCATCTTCGGCCTGATGGCGTTGGTGATCTTCGGCGGAAAATTTCTGGGCATGCTCTTTAATCCGCCGATGCGGGTATTGCAGGACGTGATCTTCAAGCTATTGGGAACTTAATGGAATGAATACAGAAAGCACAGATTCGGAGCTTGGCGGACGCGTCCTGAGTGGCATGCGCCCCACCGGCAAGCTCCACCTAGGCCACTACGTGGGCGCACTGCAAAACTGGATCCGTCTGCAGGAGAAGTACGAATGCTTCTTCTTCGTCGCCGACTGGCACGCGCTGACCACCGATTACGCGGATACCTCGCGAGTGAAGCAGAGTACGGTGGATATCGCGATCGATTGGCTGGCGGCCGGACTTGATCCGGAGAAGAGCACGCTCTTCATACAGTCGCACGTGCCGCAGCATGCGGAGCTTCACCTGCTGTTTTCCATGGTTACGCCACTGGGCTGGCTGGAACGCGTTCCCACTTACAAGGAACAGCGCGAAAATCTGAAAGAAAAAGATCTGGCGACCTACGGATTCCTCGGCTATCCACTGCTGCAATCGGCGGACATCCTCATCTATCGCGCGGACTACGTTCCGGTAGGTGAAGATCAGGTTCCGCACGTGGAGCTTACGCGCGAGGTCGCGCGAAGGTACAACCAGTTTTATCAACTGCCCAAACCCGTGCAGCGCGTGGGCTTCAAGTCGGAAAAGCATAAGGAAGGCGAACGCATCACGGTCACGACGCGCGACGTCTTTCCCGAGCCGCAACCGTTGCTCACTCCGGCGGCGAAACTTCCCGGCACCGATGGTCGCAAGATGTCCAAGTCGTACGGCAACTTCATCTCGCTGAGCGACGCGGAGCCGGTGGTCCGGCAGAAGCTGAAGACCATGGTCACGGACCCAGCTCGCGTTCGTCGCACCGACCCGGGCAATCCGGATGTGTGTCCCGTGGGCGACCTGCATAAAATTTTCAGCGATGCTCCGACGCTGGAATGGGTGAACGCCGGTTGCCGAACGGCGGGCATCGGTTGCATCGAGTGCAAGAGCCGCGCCGCCGATCATCTGATGACCGTGCTGGCACCGATGCAGGAACGTCGCCGTCCGTTCGAGGCGAATCCGAAACTCGCGTGGGACATTCTGGAGGAGGGCTCGCGCAAGGCGCGCGTCATCGCCGAAGAGACCATGCACCAGGTCCGCGATGCGATGAATCTTTCGCAGACGTTCGACGGATACAACGCGAACAGCGCCGAGGGAGCAAAGTAGCCGATGTCTGACACTCCCAACACGCATCCGGAAACCGAAGTAGTGGAAGAGACTAAGCCCACGGTAGTAGAGCAAAAGCCAGCGGCCAAGCCCGTGCCCGGCTCCGCCACGCAGAAGCCTGCCAAGCCGGACGAGCAGCGCGAGGAGTTCCCTTTTTCCGTGCGCGTGGGCCTTGTCTACGACGGTCCGCTCGACCTTCTGCTCGACCTGGTCCGCAAGCAGAACATCGATATCTACGACATTCCCATCGGACAGATCACGCAGCAATATCTGCAATACGTGGAACACATCAAGCAGCTCGATGTAGACGTCGCCGCCGAATTCATTTACATGGCGTCGCTGCTCATACAGATCAAGTCACGCATGCTGCTGCCGAAAGATCCTGACGCGAAAGATGGTCAGGACGATCCGCGCATGGAGCTGGTCAACCGTCTGCTGGAGCACGAGCGATTCAAGACGGCGGCGCAGATGCTCATGCAGAAACAGCAGATCGAAGAAGCTGTCTGGTCGAATCCTTCGCTGAAGGATTTCAAGGACGCGGAAGGTACAGAGCCCGAACTCGCCACCGACGTCATCGACCTGGTGAAGACGTTCCAGCAGATATTGGATCGCGCGAAAGAACGCCCCGTACTCTCCTTGAACGAGGAGAGCGTGACGGTGGGCCAGATGATCGAGTACGTGCGTCGCCGCCTGATGCTGGAAGACAAGCCGGTGCTTTTGAAGTCGCTGTTGCGCAACGTACACTCGCGCCAGGCGCTGATCTGCTCGTTCCTTGCCATCCTGGAATTGATTCGACTCCAAGCGGTGCTGGCCAAGCAAGACGCGGTCTTCAGCGACATCGTGCTGAAAAAGCATACGAATTTCGACAACATCGTTGTGGAACCGGAGGCGGTTCGCGACGACTGGAAATAAGTTATAGAGGCCGCCCCCCCACGAGGCACTGACCTGGATCCAAGAATTCACGACACGAGAAGCGAATGGGACTGAAAGCAAAGATCGAAGCGATCATCTACGCGGCCGAAGAGCCGATCACGCTGGAGCAGATCACTCTGCTGGTGAAAGACATTGTCGTCGCGGAGCAGGCTGCAGCCGCGGTGTCGGACGCCGAAGCTCTTGAGGGCGACCCGTCCGGCTTCGACGCGTTCGTCGAAGGCGAAGCGCTAACCGAGGGCGCTGCGGAAGCTGTTCCTGAAGGCGAAGTTACCGAAGCCGCGCCGAGTGAGTCCCAGGAATTTTGCAATGGCGAAGGTACCGAAGCCGCAGCCGACGAGAACCTCGGACCTGCGCCTGCGTCGGCGGAAACCGCAGATGCCGTATCGGATGCGACCGGGGAAGCTGCGCCTGCGGATTCCGCAACCGTCTCTGCCCCGGAACCTACGCGAGGCAAGCGCAAGAAGGCAGAGGCTTCGAAGAAAGAACTGAGCGAAGAAGCCAAGATCCGCGGACGCGTGCGAGCGGTGCTGGAGGAGTTAGTCGCGGAATACGACCGCGAAGAGCGCGGCATGGAGATTCGCAAGATCGCCGGCGGCTATCGCATGGGCACCAAACCCGAGCATCATGACGTCGTCCGCGCCTTTGCCAAGAGCCTGAAGCCACCCATCCGGCTATCGCTCGCGGCCCTGGAAACGCTGGCCGTCATCGCCTACAAACAGCCCATCACCGTGCCCGAGATCAGCGAGATACGCGGCGTGGAATCGGCTGGCGTCATCGGCACGCTACTCGACCGCAAGCTCATCACCACCGCCGGTCGCAAGCAGGTCATCGGACGCCCCATTCTTTACAGGACCAGCAAGGAATTCCTCGTGCGCTTTGGTCTGAACGAAGTGTCTGAACTGCCCAGCATGGAGGAATTCGAGAAACTCGGCTCCGAAGGCCAGGGTGACCTGTTTGCCGAAGCTACCGGCAGCGAGCCTGCTCCGGCGCCAGATACGGAAGCGACCATCGAATCGGGGGAAGAAGCCGAAGTGCAGCCTGCAACGGAAGCACCGGCGGAAACCGTTGAACATGTCGCGCAAGAAACTGCGGCGGAAACCACCGAGGACGCGTCTGCGGCTGGGCACGAATAGATAAGCAGATCGCGTCACACTCTGAAGCGCGCCTTATTCGGCGCGCTTTTTTTCGTAGCCACCTTTCTTTCTGACATCCGGGTCTCGGTGCCTTAGTTCTCCGCTCCTGCGGTTACTCACCTTCGCCCGTCTGCAGCCTGTTTCTCCTGTATCATTGAGTTAACTATGCCTTCTGAGCGTTTACAAAAGATACTGGCCTCTGCGGGAATCGCCTCCCGAAGAAAAGCTGAAGAACTCATCACGTCCGGACTTGTTACGGTCAATGGCCAGGTAATCACCGAACTGGGCACCAAAGCCGACATGGACACCGACCACATCAAAGTGGACGGCAAGGTCCTCAAGGGCGCCGAGCGCCCCGTCTACATCATGCTGCACAAGCCCAAGGGACACGTGACCACAGTGTCCGACCCTGAAGGCCGACCCACCGTGCTGGACCTGGTACAGGGCATTCCCGAACGCGTCTTCCCCGTCGGGCGTCTGGATTACCTCAGCGAAGGTCTGTTGCTGCTCACCAACGATGGCGAACTGATGCAGAAACTCACGCATGCTTCGTCGCACGTTCCCAAGACTTACGAAGTGAAGATCGCGGGTAAGCCGACCGAAGAGGAGTTGGACAAGCTGCGCGCCGGAATCGTGCTGCCGCCGGAACCCTCGCGCGCGGGCACTTTTGGCGGGACGAAGGAAGGCATGAAGCGCCGCTCGGAAACCGTGCGCACGCAGCCTTGCGAGATCCAGTTGGTGAAGGAACAGGACAATCCCTGGTACCAGGTGACACTGGTGGAAGGGCGCAATCGCCAGATACGCCGTATGTTCGAAGAGATCGGTCACCACGTGGAGAAGATCAAGCGCATACGTTACGGCTCGCTGCAACTCGATATCGAGCCCGGCCATTTCCGTTTCCTTGCGCCAGCAGAGATCGGCAAGCTTCGCGTTTCGGCCAACAAGCCTTACAAGATTTTGCCTCCGCGCCCGCGTCCCGCGAAAGTGGAGAGCGCTCCCGCAGAGGAAGGCATC
>JBBRZF010000018.1:0-33122 GCA_038236965.1 Terriglobales bacterium
ATTGGTGAACGTGACATCGCCGCGCTCCAGGTGATACTGCGTCCCGTTGAAAAAGACGTCCCCTTCTACGATATTCACCCGGCCTAGCACCGCAGGCTTGGTCGCCGTTCCTCGCAGACGCAGGTCCACATCGCCGGAGATTTTTGCCAGCGACGTCTCAACCCGCAACTGCGGCGTCGAGAGGATGTGTACGTCCAGACGCAATCCGTTCAGCGGAGAATCCGGCGGCGTCAACGCCGAAGGCTGCTTGGAATTTGTCACGTAACTTGCAAAATCAAATCGCGGATTCAGCCCAAAACGCGTCACCACGATCTCGCCCGACAGCAGCGAGTTCTTCAGAGTGCCCGCCAATACCAGGTCTGCGTTCCCCGTCGAACTGACGCCCGGCGGATACCGCATCCTTATGTCTGTTCCCCGAGCCGTCAGGCTGAAGTTCAGCGTCCGGTCGTAGCTGATGAATCCGCCCAGTTGCAGATCGCCGCCGCCGGTGCGCGCCGTTAACTTCTGCACCAGCAAACGGTCTTGCGTGAACACCAGCGTTCCGTTGATATTGCTCAAACCGTTCGGCAGGTCCACATAGGAGATGCCGCCGTTCGCTATCTGCATCTGCCCGCGCATCGAGGGATGGTCCACCGTTCCGCCGACACTGACTCCAAAATCCGTAGTGCCGTACGCAACCAGGTCCGGGCTCACGCTCTGGATCAGCTTCATGTTCACGCGGCCATCTAGACGCATGTTCACGCGACGCTCGCCCGACAACTCCGCCGTGCCGCGTGCAGCCAGAAAGTGCGACTCCTCACCTTCCAACCTGAAACTCTCGATCGTCACAACCTGGTTCTTCAGCGTGAACTTCAACGGAACCACGTTGTGGACCTTGATGCTCTCGGCCTCGCCCGTAAAGCGGGTAATGGTGGCATCCACGTTCAACAGGCTCGGCTCCTTCATCGGCCCGTTCACTTCCACCGTGCCTGCCATCACCGTGTGGCCCGTCATGCGTCCCGTCATCACCGTGCGCAACACCGGGTCCAGCGTCACATCATTGAACTTCGCCAGCAGGTGGCCGGGCGTGTTCCCGCGCAGATACACGGTCCCATCGACCGTCAGGCCCGCGTTCTGGAAGCTCGAGCGAGCCGTGATCTGCAGCTCTTCGCCGCGCGTCACCGCGTCCGCCACCACGCTCCCAACCTTTTCTCCATTGATTATCAGATTGCTGGCGCGCAACTTCGCGTTGATCACCGGAACTGCGGTCGTTCCCGCACCTGTCGCATCAAATCCCAGCGTTCCCGCAATCTCCACCTTGGGAATCTTCTTCAGTTGTTCGATCGCTGCGAGCTGGAATTCCGTGCCATGCAACTCGAAACCGAACGCTGTCGATTGAAAGTTGTACGCTGCCGTCCCCGAGATCCGCCCGATTGTGCTGACCACTGCAATGTTCCGTAGCTGCACTTCCTGGCTCATGAATGCCAGGTCGGCACTCGCCGAGCGGTACTTCTGCCCGTACGCGACACCGTTCGTCAGGTTCGCGCGACCGCTGCCGCGGGCGTCCCTCTTTGTCCCGCTCACCTGCGCATCGAACTCCAGCTTGCCGGTTACCGGATAATGCAAGCCCGCCAGCGACTGCACCTCTGCCGCATCCGCATCTCTGACCTTCATGCGCAGCGTGAACGGACTCGCATCCGTAAAATTTCCCTTGTTTAACGCCGTCATCGCGTCCAGTTCGATCCCGGTAGTCCCGCGCTTCAATACACCATTTCTTATTCCGGCCTGCACCGGCGACCACCGCACGTCGCCCGACAGTTCATCCCAATGCAGCCTGCGCTCCTGGTTCTGGGTCGCTTCGCTCGCCGGCTCGATGGTTACAAAATCGCGCATGTCCAGGCTTCCCGCAATCGAGGGAGACGTCAGCTTTCCGCTCACCGTCCCCTTAAAGCTCAGCGGCCCCGCAATCGCCACCGGCATCGGTTCTCTTCCGCGTATGGCGTCCATCAGCGGCTGGAATTCGTGGATGTTGCTGCTTGTGACCGCCAGTTGCAGATTTGCCTTCGTACTGCCCAGTGCGCCGGATGCGTCAATGGTCGTCGTCCCGGTCGCCACTTGTCCGCGTGCAATGTCCATGACCTGCGCTCGAACGTGATACGTTCCCCGCACCGAGGCCGTCACTGGAACCTTGCCCTGCGCAGGCTCCGAGGGAGGCACCGCCTCCATGGCGATCTCCGCATTCGCGTTTTCCGCCGAGCCTTGCCACTTCGCAATCACCGTACCCGATGACGTGCCCGCCAGATTCATCTTGTTTAGCGGCAGCTTTTTCGAGGAAAAAGCGTTCGCGATCTGCGCCACGGGGATGCCCGTCAACTGAAGGTTCGCGATCCCACGTGTCTCGGCCTTGGCGCTCGCTCCTTTTTTCTTCGCGATGTCCGGCGGCGTAGTCTCCATCCAGTCCTTGATGTCGATATCGCCTCGCACATCGCCGCCAAAGGCGCGCGCGTAAAGATGCGGCAGGCTCATGCGTTCCGGATTCACCGCATAATCCGCGCCTCCGGTCACGTCTGCCAGGTTCACGACATCGTTTTGGTAGGTCGCATTCTTCACCAGCATCTTGCCCGTCGCCGCAAACGACGTCAGCGAATACGCGCCCTGTCCTTTCAACTCCATCGTGCCGCGACGGAACTCATAGTGCCTCGCGATACTGCCCGCTTCGCCCAGGTCGATCTTCGCCTCGTACGCCAACTCGATCTTCGGTTCGCGGAAATTGCTCAGGCTTCCGCTCGCGCCCAGCGTGCTCTTTCCCGACGCGATCTTCAGCGACTTCACCTGCGCGCGGTCCGCGTACAGGCTGAACTCCACGTCCGCCATCGATGCGAAGCGGCGGAAATCCTCCCACTGTGTCTCCACTTTGCCCACATGCAGGCGACCGTCGTAGCGCTTGTCCGTCGCCAGGTAGCCCAGCTCGGCTTGCAGGTCGTTCATTGCCATGTCCAGCGGAACCCGCCGCTGGTTCCACAACAATTCGCCCTGTTGCATCTCGATGCGCTCTATCGCTAACTCGATGAGCGTTTGCACGGGATTGTCATTCCCCAGAGGTTTCCGCTTTGGCGACGGAAGATTCGTCGTTCCGTCCGCGTTCACGATCACGTGGATCTGCGGCTTCGTCAGCACCAGCTTTTTCAGCGCTATCTCGCGCCTCAGCATGGAAGTGATCTCCAGCCTCGCATAAAGCCTATCGACGTGTAGGTAGGGGATCTCCCCTCTGCCTTCCAGTCCGTGGATGGTTAGGTCCGTCGCTTCTATCTCCAGCGCGGAGAGGTTCCAGCGGAAGCTGCCCAGTTCCACTCGTCCGCCGGTTATTTCTTCTAGCCGCGTCACCACTCGCGCGCGCACCACTTCGCGGAAGTGGCCGCTCGTCAGGTACCACGCAGCGAACGCACAGGTCAGCACCAGCGCGGCGGCAATACCGATCTCCCAGCCACGCCGTTTTGAAATGCTTGCCCCTACGTTCGCTTCCACCATTCGCTACTTTGCCCCATGTGTAATCTGCGCCACTCGTTTCGTGGCAATTCCCTCGGCTACATGGATCGCGCTTTGATTGCGCAGGTTCGCCAGCCACGCCGTCAGTAACTCATCGATGCGCTGCTGCGTCAGCAACTCGCGGATCTGTGGAGCCACCTTGGCCAACGGCGTCCCCGCCGCGCCTTTGTTTTTCAACTCTGGCAATAATTTTTCGTTGTAATAGGACTCCACCGCCTCGCGGTCGATCCGTGCCTCCGGCCTCAGTCGCAGGTCAACAAAGGACATCACCTGCAGTTGCATCAATAACTTTTCCTTCAGCAACGCTTCGTCCATCCCATACTCGGCCAACGCGGTATGCCAGCCTTGCTCGCTGCCCGCGCCCGGAATCTGCGACCTCACTTCCGCCACGCGGTGCGCGATCTGTTCTGGCGTCGGGCTGAAATCCGCCTGCATCTGTTGCCGCAGGATTTCCTGGTCGATCAAGCGGTCCAGCGTTGCGCGACGCTCGCCCTCCGTAGCCAGAGTTGGAGCGCGGCCTTGCAGCATCGCCTCGAAGCGCACCGCATCGTCCCAATCGCTTTGCAGGATCGGATGCCTGTTCACCGTCGCAACGATGCGATCGATCACCACCCCGGCATTCGCCGATAGGGCAAGCATGGATCCCAAAATGAATACCGCAAGTCTCCGCAACATCAAAATGTTTGTCCAATACTGAAGAAGAAGTTAAACCGTTTCACGGTTTCAATATGCGGCGGTGCCGTCGCCGTGCCTTGCCTCACCGGGAACACCGGCGGATTAAGGTTGTAACCGATGTCAACCCTGATCGGGCCGATCGGAGTGTGATAACGCACGCCTGCTCCCACTGCTTGCGAGACATAGTTGAAGTCGCACAACGAATTCGGATTCAGCGAGTAACAGTTGGATCTGTCCTTCTGCTTAAAGCGCAACAGATTGTTCATCATGTCCGACCCCTCGTCGAACACGTTCCCCATATCGTGGAAGATCACGAAACTCAGGTTTTGTCTCAAGAATGGCAGCGTCGCCGGTGGCAACCGCAGTTCGAGGTTGTTCACGAACATCGCGTTGCCACCGACCGGTGTGCCCGTTTGCGGATCGCGCGGTCCCGCCTGGTTGATGGCGAATCCACGATGCGAGTTTCCGCCGCCCTCAAAGAAGCGTTCGGGCAGCGGGATGATCGTCGAATCCGCATACGGCGATTCCACACCCACTCGCGTGTTCCGCGCAAAGACAAATTTCTTTTTGAAGCGGTGATAGGTTGCGTTCTGCACCAGCACGCGCCCGAAGTTCGCCTCTGACCCGAAATAACCGGAGGCAACGCCAAGGTCGGCCGTTGTGTAGCTTCCCTTGGTCGCGTCGATAGGGTCATCTCTCCGGTCGCGGATGAAAGTGACGCTCGGTATGCCGACACGCACCGGAGCCGAATACAGCGGGATCAGGTCCGGAGTAAAGCCCGCGGGAAAACTGTTCGGATCGACCTTCACGCGCCGGTACGAGTACCGGTACAACATCGTCGTCGACTTGTTCACCGTCTGGTCCAGTTGAACGGACGACTCCAGTCTTTGGGAGGCAAACGTGTTCACGTCGCGCGTGTTGTCATAAAACGCGCTCAGGGTGAAGCGCCATTTCTGCAGGTCGAACCATCGCGGCTGGTCAAAGCTCAGCAACGCCCGTTGCCGCAATCGACCGACGCGCGACTTGAAGATGATCGACTGGTCGCGTCCACGGAAATTGATGCGCGTAACATCGAAGGAGACGCGCGGACTCACGCCGTTCTCTCCTTGCGGCGATGTCCCTTGCGCCTGGTTCGCTCCCGTCGCTATTTCGATTCCAAATCCGTAATTGAACGTGTAGCGTTTCGCCTCCCGTATCTGGTACAGCAGGTTCTTCCGCTCTGCCGCCCCTTCCGGGTTCTGCACCGCCATGTTCACTTCGTTGAAGACCCCCAGGTCGTAGAGCCTTCGTTGCGATTCCAGCATCTTCGCCTGGCTCAACGGGTCGTTCGGCTTCGACTGTATCTCGCGATTCACGATGTGGGGCTTGGTGAAGTGCAAACCGCTCACCAGTACCTGGTCCACAAACTGCTGCTCGCCTTCCTTCACCGTGTACACCACGTCCATGCCCGTCGGGTCGCCGTCATGGGGCGTCGCCCTCGGTGCAAAATCCACGCCGCTAAAACCTCGGTTGAAGTAGTAATTCACTACCAGGTCCCGGTCCGTCGCCAGGTTGTATTCCGAAAACGGCTGTCCCTCTGAAGTCGTCAGCAGGTCCTGCAACTCTTCCGCGCTCACCGAATTGTTGCCAACGATCTTCAGCGACTTCACCTTCGTTTGCGGGCCTTCATCGATGTGCAGCACCACGCGCAGATGGGTCGCGTCTCCACCTACGTTGTCCTGAACCTCGCCGTGTACTTTGACTTTTTGGAAACCGTTAGCGACATAAAGGTTCTGGATAGCTTGCTCATCGCGCGTCAGCAACGATTGGCTGTAGCGTCCATAACGCATCAACAGGTCCGGCGCCTGCACTAGCATTCGCTCTCGAAGCGTCTCGTTGCTGAAATACTTGTTCCCCTCCAGCGCCACACCCACCAGTTTGTGCCGCGCCCCGCGGTTCACCGTGTACACGATGTTCAGATGGTCGTCCTTCGCCTGCGTTCCCTTCTGGTAGTCCACCACCGCATCGAAGTATCCCTGTGTCTCAAAGTAGTCGCGCAGATTGCGACGCCCTTCGTTCAGCAGGTCGTCGTCCACGGCGTTTTCTTCATACACGGGAACGTACCGCTTCAGCGTTCCCTTGCGTACCTTCGCGCCTTCTACGCGGATATCGATAGTCGGGCCGCGCTGTATCTCCAGCGTGTAATCCAGTGCGTCCGTGTCCTCGTGGTACTTGCGCTCTACCAGCGCAACCTGCGACTCCAATCGCTTCTGCTTCTGGTATCGCTTGCGCAGACGCGTCAACGCGCGCGTCACGTGGTCGGAGCGGACGCGGTCGCCGATATGCAATTTCGCGATGTTGCGGATCTCGGCTTCGCTGTAGCCCGAGTCTCCCCTTACTAGGACCTGCCCAACTCGCGCCACAGCTCCGGGCTGCACATGGAACACGACATCCATCTGATGAGTATCAGGATGGGGCGCCTCGTCAGCCGTGATCGTGGACTCGTAGTACCCGTTGTCCTCCATCACCTTCTTCATCCGCTCGATCGATTGCTCAACTTTTTCGTGGCTGAAAAGTTCGCCCAGCATCAGCTTGCTTGCATTCACCATCTGGTTCTGCGCAGGCCCTGCCTTCGGCAATCCTTCCACCGTTATCAATCCCGAAAAGAAGTTTTCGTCCGTGATGAAGGAGAGATGTACCGCGTTGCCGTCCGTGCGTTCCGCATCAACGGAGATAGCGGAAAATCGTCCCGTCGCGTACATCGTCTGTATGCTGCTGCGGATCTTCGCGCGATCCAGCACTTCATTTGTCTTTTGTGGAATCTGCGCCAGCAACGCTTTTGTCTCGGCGGCGCTCAATCCTCGGAAGGTGATGCTTGTAACCGTAAGTCCTTCCAGCGACTCGGTGGCATTTGCCGTGGAGGCTGTCACTTGCTCCGTGCCCGAACTCGGCGGACTCACCACCTGCGGCCATGCAGGCAATAAAGTGGACGCCGCAAACACACCGCTCAACATCCACTTACGCATTGTTTGCGAACGCATCGCCAGCAATCGGTTCCTCGTCTCAGGCCTGATGGCCCATCCCTTTACGTTTTCCGGCTTTTCTCTTTAGGACGGGCATCTCTGTTCTTCTTCTAACCCAATGACCACTCTGGAGTTGTACCTTCACCACAGCGAACTTTGATCGCTACTTGCAGCCTTAACTTTTCCATCTTCCTTACTTACTTTTCACTGCCGTCTGCTGTTTCAGGTTTTCTTCGTGGCTTCGTGTCTTCGTGGTGAAAGAAACGCCTCGTTCGGGCAGGCGTGCAACGCTCGCCTCAGCTCTTGCCCTTGCCTTTTGACCTTCAATGACTCAATGACTCAATACCCCAATGACTCAATGCTTTCTCGTCTGCTTATAATAACTGTTGGACCCTCATTTCATGGACAACAACTTCACCTCAGAGGAACGCTATTCGCGCCAGATCCTCTTTCGCGGCATCGGCGCCGAAGGCCAGCGTCGCCTCGCCGAAGCCCGCATCGTCGTCGTCGGTTGCGGCGCAACCGGCTCCGCCCTTAATTCCCTGCTCGCTCGCGCCGGAGTCGGGCACCTCCGCATCATCGATCGCGACTACATCGAGCCCAGCAATCTTCAGCGCCAGGTGCTCTTCGACGAAGCCGACGCTGCGGACTCCTTGCCCAAAGCCGTCGCTGCCGCCCGCAAGATTGCGGCCTTTAATTCACAGATCGCCGTCGAACCTCATGTCGCCGATCTCACTCCTTCCAACATCGACGACTTGCTCGAAGGCGCGCACATCATCCTCGACGGAACCGACAACTTCGAGACCCGCTACCTGCTCAACGATTACGCCATCAAGAATTCATTGCCCTGGATCTACGCCGCCGCCGTCGGCAGCTATGCCGTCACCATGAACATTCTCCCCGGCGAGACAGCCTGCCTGGCTTGCATCTTTCCCGATTCACCCACCGGCATCGTCGAGACTTGCGACACCTCGGGAATCCTCAACTCCGCCGTCAATCTCGTCGCCTCCATCGCCGCTACCGAAGCCATCAAGTTTGTAACCGGAGCACGCGACAAGATGCGGCGAACGCTGCTCTCCTTCGACGTGTGGGAAAACGATCACTCCGAAATAAAAGTCTCGCGCCCTCGCGAAGACTGCCGCGCTTGCGTGGAACACGACTTTATTCATCTGGCTGGGGAGGGTCGCGCGCCGATTTCTCTCTGCGGACGCAACTCCGTTCAAATCCACGAACGTCATCGTCCCATCAACTTTCTTGAACTGGCTCAACGACTTACGCCGCATGGAATGGTTCGGCACAACGACTTCGTCTTGAAGTTCTGGCGCGAGCCTTACGAGATGACGCTTTTTCCCGATGGGCGGGCCATCATCAAGGGCACCAATGACACGGCGATTGCGCGGAGTTTGTACGCGAGGTTCATTGGTTCTTGATTCTTTGCAGCTTTCTTCGCTGATTTAGCGTTTTTTTTGCGTTGGATGGAGCAGCATTCTTCACGGCTTTAGGGCATCTCTGTTTACTCTCCGGTAATCGAAACGGTGTAGTGGGTCGTGCTGCTCGCCTAGAGTCGCGCGACGGGGGTCCGTTATGCGCCGTTTGCTTGGACTATTGGGTCTCGCCTGTATCTCGTTGTCAACTCTTGCTCAGAACACCATTCCCGGGACTTTTAGCCAGCAAACCGGGCAGAACAAGACTGTCGTCGGCGGCTATGTGGTGGCTCCGCCTAGTATCAGTCTAGGCAACGGGCTCTCCCCAACCGTCATCACCACGATGTCCACCGTGGAAATTGCCGGAACGCAACCCGCCGTCGCCGTGGAGACATTTAACTCCATTGGAAACAGCGACTTAGATACGATACCCCTCAAGCCATTCGACTTCGTTGTAGCCGACAAAAACAGTGACGCTCTCTCGCTAGGCGAGGTCGCCGCAAGCCTGCGTCGCAGCAGCGTGCAGGTCGGGAAAGTCTATACGAATGAAGACCTTACGGTTCCTAAGCGCTCCGATACGATGGACAACCTGAACGCCGGAAACAGCAACACGGGCGGCATCACGGGAACCCAACCGACCGAACAAGCCTCTGCGCAAGGTAATGAAAACAGGGGAGTTACAGAGAGTAGCTCGCCATTTTGGCCGCCGCCGCAGATCGCCCAATCCATGAACCGCGAAGTCGCGCAAATTTCCACGCCCACCGACCAATCCGCGCAAGCAACTGAAAACAATGGAAATAAAGGGGGAACGCTGCCCCACACAGCGTCGCCTTTGCCGCTCCTGGCGTTGCTGGGACTCTTCGTGATTATTTGCTCGTTTATTCTAAAAACCCGCGCCAACTAGCCCAAAACACGCAAAAAGCAGTAAAGAATGCTGCACAGAATCGACGAAAAACACGTTACGGAAACGCAAAAGCAGTGAAGAATGCTGCAACGCTTCGCTGGTTACTTGCGGTCGTCGTCTCCATCGCGCATCATCATCACTTTTGCGCTCTCCTTGGTGAAGGACATGACCATGGTGTCACCAGCGGGAGTGTTGAGGAGTGATTGAGCAAGTCCGATCTGGACGATGGTGCGAATCTCGGGGTCGGAGATTTCCTTGAGCTGTTCCTGCGCGAACATGGGAGAAATCTTCATGGCCAGCATCATCATGCCGCGATAGCCGGCGGTTGATGGCCAGTAGGGTTTGGGTGCGAGGTTGGGATTGTCGGCGTTGATATCGATCTTGTAGATTTTTTCAGCGGCGGTGATTCCCTTTTCGATGATCTTCTTTGCGTCATCTTTTTCGTCGAGCATGAAATAGACGCTGGCGATGTCGCGCATGCTCATCATGGAGGCGTCGCCATCGAGTTGACTCGCGCTCTCGGTGGCTTTGGTGAGCGCGCTGTGGGCGACGCTGATGTTTTTCTTTCCGTTGGAGCGAGCGATGGAGACGAGTGTCTGGGTCTTCATGCGCGGGTCGCTGAGGGTGACGGCCGAGGCGAGAGCGTCGGCGGGATTCTTCTCGGCGTCGGCCAGGATTTTTTGCATGCGTTGCATTTCCATCGGATTGGGCTGTGCGCCGGGGCCGCCTTGCGCCATCTTCGGAGGGGCACCGGAGCCTACGAAGAACGAAGTTCCGTTGCCGGGATTCTTCTTGTCCGTATCGAGCGAGCCCACTCCTTGCGGATACTTTGCCAGCAAGGTCTGCACGGTCTGAAATTCCTTGGCTAGTTTTTCTGCTTGCTGGGGATCGAGTTCCCGCACGATGGGCAGCAACTGGAACAACCTGTACTCATATTGTCCATTCAACTGCACGGCGCCTTTCGACGACGCGATGCTGACGACGGCGGGGCCTTCCTTGGTCCTTGGCTTCGCTATCGATTTTGCGCGCCTGGGTGAGCACGGTGTCGATGGCCTGCATGATGAGCGATGAAGGCAGGTCTTTGTAATTCTGCGTGATGAGCGTACCGAAATCGCCGGGTCCTCCGGTGAATCCGTTGTGGTCGGCCTGGTGGTCGCGGAAGCTGGCGAGGGCGACGGTGAACAACTGCTGGCGGTCGTCGGCGTGATCGGGGCCGTAGGTTTCCATGAGTTTGGAAACGGCTCCGTAGGGAATTTCTTTTTCCTGGCCGATGCGCTGAATCATCTGCAAGCCGCGGTCCGACTGCCTGGTGCGAATGTAATAGCCGAGGAGTTGGGTGACGACGCGTTCGCGCGCTTGCGGTGCAAGTTGGGGAAGCAGTTCGTCCACCTTGTCGGGCGCGAGCGGAATCATGGCCAAGAGGATCTGCTGAGGTGCCATGCTGGCTTCGCGCTTCACGTGAGGATCGAGTTCTTCGATTCCGGCGATGCTGGCGGTGAAGGCTTCCTTGTAGAGTTCGATGGCTTTGGCTTTGTCGGATTGCTGGTAGGCGCGGGCGAGTTGGAAAAGTGCGTAGGCGCGAGTGGAACTGTCGCGCATGCCACGCGCCGGGCCCTCGGAAGATTCCAGCAATTGCATGGCGTGTTTGCGGTCTTCCTTGGTGATCTTGGCTTCGGGAGCGCGTTCGCGGTCGGGGCTGCCTGCGCGGATTTGCGTCTGTTCCATGCGTTGTCCATCTTGGGCGAAGAGAGGAAGAGCGAGAGCGGCGGCGAGGAGAAGGATGGGGATGCGCATGGAACCTCCGGGGCTAAAGCTCCCTTTAAAGTGAAGCTTTTTGGCACGACTAAAGTCGTGCCCTGATACAAAGCATTCTTGCTGTTGAATAGAGTCGTGCAAAATCAAAGACCAGAAGCGAAGCAACAGCGAGATCGCCCTCGCCGAGTTTAGACGGTGGGCAAAGATAAGGGTGAGCAACTTGCATGTGGTTCATTTTGAATGCAATCTGCTACTCTGTCGGCTTGAGTTGGAAGAAGTTGGGCCCGGTATTCGTGTTCAACCCGAAGAAGTGAAAGGTTCCCCCGCATGGTGGATGCGCAAACGATCGCACTAGAACGGCCGCAGCCGACGAAGTTCTACCGCTGGATGGTGTTGATATTCGTCAGCCTGGCGATGTTCGGTAATTACTACATTTACGACAGCATTGCACCGATTGCGGACCTGCTGAAGTCGCAACTTAGCTTTACGGATGTGATGATCGGACGTTTGTACTCGGTGTACAGCTACGCTGCGGTCGCAACGCTATTGCTGGGAGGCGTGATTATCGACCGTTGGGGCGTGAAGCGCGCAATCATGCTGTTTGGCGTGCTTTGCACGGTGGCCGGGATACTGACGGCGGTCTCGCCTAATTTCTACGTGATGATCGCCGGTCGCGTGATGTTGGGACTGGGCGCGGAATCACTGATAGTGGCCATCACCACGGCCTTGGCAAAATGGTTCAAGGGCAAGGAACTTAGTTTTGCATTCGGTATCAACCTGACTGTCGCACGTCTCGGTTCGGTGGCTGCGGACAGATCGCCCACCTGGGCGAGACACTGGTATTCAAACTGGCAGGACCCTCTGTGGATCTCCGCCGTCATCGGTGGCTTCTGCATCGTGGGCGCGGTGATCTACTGGATGCTGGAGAACACGGCGGCGAAACGATATGCGCTGGGCGAAGCGGGTTCGACGGACAAACTGGTGTGGCGTGACCTGGTGACATTCGATCGCTCGTTCTGGTTTGTGGTGGCGCTGTGCGTAACTTTCTATTCGGCCATTCTGCCGTTCCGGTCGTTCGCGATCAAATTCTTCCAGGAGGGTCATGGGGTGTCGCGTGAAGTCGCTGGCGGATTAAACTCGCTGTTGCCGCTTTCCGCGATGATCGCCACGCCGTTATTTGGATTGCTGGTAGATCGCGTGGGTAAGCGAGCGCTCTTTATGGCCGCAGGCTCGTTGCTGCTGACGCCGGTGTTCCTGATGATGTTGCCGCGAGTGGACATCAATCTCTATATTCCAATCGCCTTGGTGGGTGTGGCGTATTCGCTGATCCCGGCAGTGATGTGGCCTTCCGTGGCCTACATTGTGGATGCGCGAAGACTCGGCACGGCCTACGCACTGATGACGCTGGTGCAACAGGTGGGCGTAGCAGCGATGGATGAAGGCATCGGTCGCGCGAACGATATGGCGGGAGCTTCGGCGGCGAACCCGGGTGGATACAATCCGATGCTCTACATACTTTCCGCGTTGGGCTTCTTTGGGTTGCTGTTCTCGTTCCTGCTCTGGAAGACCGAGCGTGGCCCGAATGCGCATGGCTTGGAAAGTATCACGACGAAGAGCGCGGGATAGGACGGTTGGAACAAGCAATGGGTCGGTAGCGGAAGGCAAGAGCGAGGCGTGCTGCGCTAGCCATGCCCGGACGAGGCGTCCGGGGCCCACGTGAGGCAGAGCTAGTCTGGGCCACCTTAGGCAGAGCAAGAGCGGACAAAGGCAAGGGCAAAGGACGCGGCAACAACAAAGCCATCAGCAACAACAAACAGGTAAATCGTGGCTACAGGCAACCAATGTGGCAGGCAAGTGCCTCTCTCTGTTATGTCCTTCGGCCCCTAGAGCAGTTTCACAGGTTTTCGCGCCAAGCGTTCCTTCGAGAGACGCACGTCATCGGAAACGGTTTCGCCATTGATTTGGCGAGACTTCACAGTACAACGAACAGCTACACTGGTTGCATCTAAAACTGTTGCATCTAACCTAGAGAGCAACCTGACAAAGGCGAATTGACTCAAGCGAAGAAAATACTGGCTTCCGGTATCTCCGAAGCAGAAGCAATCGAGAGAGCCAAAGCTGGCGACGCCGAGTGCTTTGAAGCACTCTACGGTCTCCATAAGCGGCGCGTTTATTCCCTGTGCTTGCGCATGACGGGGAATACGGCCGAAGCGGAAGACCTGACGCAAGAGGCGTTCCTGCAGCTTTATCGAAAGATTGCTACGTTTCGTGGAGAATCGGCATTTTCGACCTGGCTTCATCGCCTGGCCGTCAACGTGGTATTAATGCATCTGCGGAAGAAAGGCCTTCCCGAGGTTTCGCTCGAGGAGACCTTGGAGCCGCAGCAGGAAGACGGACCGAAGAAGGACATCGGCGCGCGCGATAACGTGCTGGCCGGGTCCATCGATCGCGTGAACCTGGAACGGGCGATTGAAAGTCTGCCGCCGGGTTATCGCATCATCTTCGTACTGCACGACATTGAAGGTTACGAACATAACGAGATTGCCGAGATGATGGGATGCTCGATCGGCAACAGTAAATCGCAGTTGCACAAGGCTCGCATGAAGCTCAGAGACTTGCTTAAAACCAGCAGAGCCGAAAAGGCCATGAAGCGGTGAGAGAAAGAATGAGCGCGAGCGTGGGAACCATGATTGCAACGGTACGCGGAACCCGGGGAGAGAATTAGATGACCTGCGCAGAATTTCAGCGCGATTTGCCTGACATTTTTGAAGGCGGCAGTTCGCCCGCCCAGGAAGAGCACTTGCGGTCGTGCAAAGTCTGCTCCGACCTGGTGTCTGACCTTCGCTATATTGCCGAACAAGCCAAGCTGCTTGTTCCGATGGAAGATCCGAGCCCCAGGGTTTGGGAGGGAATCTCAAAATCTCTGGAGCGCGAAGGCCTGGTGAAACCCGCTCCGGCGCGAAGAGGATTTTAGTTATCTTCGCCGCGTGAGGCGCGAGTTCAGCTCCCGAGCGCGGACGCATCACTAAACTAGCGCGTCGACGAGAGACGCGCTCCACGGGTGCATTCCAACCGATTCCCCCATCTACAGTGATCTTAGTTTTGCGGCTTTCCCCCTGCGTACGTGTCCGTGCGTGCTGCCTCCGCACTCCAGCTTCTCTCCGTTCAGTGTTACAATCCGCGTCAAGAAGCAGTAAAAATGGGCTGCCGCGGCGGGCTTCGCCGAATAGGGACGGAGCGGTGTGCGCCGGGCGGTCGAGCGAGGAATACAGCTCTGCCTGTGATGATGTCGCGCAACCTGGCCCACCGAAGGAAAGCAGTTTTCCTGGTCGGCTTCATGGGTGCGGGAAAAACGACGGTCGGCGCAGCCCTGGCACATCGCCTGGGTTGGAGGTTTGTGGACCTCGACCGGCAGTTGGAAGCACGGGAACGTCGTACGGTCGCCGAGATTTTCAGAGAGGGTGGCGAAGAAGAATTTCGCAACGCTGAAACGCGTGCCCTGGCGGCGCTGCTGAAGGCGCTGAAGGATGGCGATCCCACGGTCGTCGCCCTGGGTGGAGGCGCATTCGCCCGACGGGAGAATGCGGCACTCTTAAAATCGGCGGGAGTGCGCACCGTGTTTCTGGACGCACCGGTGGATGAACTTTGGCAGCGTTGCGCGGAGGCAGAGATAGACCGTCCTCTGCGCAAGAACGAAGAAGTGTTCAGACAGCTTTGCGAAGAACGCAGGCCGCATTACCTCACGGCAGAGTTCCATGTAGAGACCGGCGATAAGACTCCGTCCGAGGTGATGCGAGAGATCCAGCTATTACTGGGAGAGCAGCAATGAAGCAGCAATCGGGCGCGCACAAAAAAACCTTGTGGACGTTTCTAGTAAGCGTGGCAGCACTGATGCTGACGATGTCGTCGGCTGCGGGCTCAAAGAATGCTGCGGTCCAGGGAAAAATAGTGGACTCGGGTACGTTCGGCATCTACGTTCGAGGGCAGCGCGTTGCCGCGGAAATGTTCACCATCAAACAGTTTCCCGAGTACAGCTCCACCGTTTCCGAGATCAAACTCGACGGCAAGACCGCGCAGACTGCAGAGATGGTGCTGGGAGCGAATGGCGACCTTCGCAAGTATGAATGGAAGGACATGACCAGCAAGGCGATGTCCGTGCTGGAACCGAAAGACCAATTCCTCATTCAGCGCGTGACGGGCACGGACAAGCCCATGGAACAATCGTTCCTCATGCCGGCGGCGACCATCGTGCTCGACGATTATTTCTTCTCGCATCGCGAACTCCTGCTATGGAAATATCTCGCCGTTGGCTGCCAGGTGGCACCGGGACAGCAAGGGTGTCCTCTGCAACCCGCGCAGTTTGGAACCATCATTCCAAGACAACGGTCGTCATCGATGGTATCCATGGCCTACGTCGGACGCGAAAAGGTGACCCTCCACGACAAAGAGGTGGAATTGAACCGCTTCACCCTGACCAACGACGGCGTGGAGTGGAAGATCTATATCGACGACGAAAAGAAGATGCAGCGAATCGTGATCGAATCCGACGGCACGGAAGTGGTCAGAGACTAGAGGAACAATTTACGGATTTACGGATTTACGGATTGAAGAGCAAAAGCAGAAGGGATTGGGCCCACAAAGGCTTGATCCCTTTTTGTCAGAACTTGCGCAAGTATTCGGCGCCGGCTTCGGGAAGTACGAAGCCGGCGACTCGCGTCAATCGCGGAATGACACTGAGATACCAGAGATAGTAGGTGACGCCCCGGTACTCCGCCGGGGCCGAGCGAATGGTGTAGTTGAAATCCGGGTCCTGCAATCCCACATAGAGTTTATTGATGAAGCCTGCTGGTTGGCTCGCCGCGAAGGATACCGCTGAAGGCGATTTCCCTATCAAGATTGAGCCGCGTCAATGATATAAATTTTGAATACCTCTTTTCTACGCGGCAAGCCAAAATGTCGCTTGCGCTGGATCGTAGGCGTCACGAAACGAGCGGTGCAGATGCAGAAAAAGATTGCTGTCGGAATATTGGGCGCTACCGGAATGGTGGGCCAGAGGTTCATCCAACTGCTGGAAGATCACCCGTGGTTCGAGGTGGCGTGGGTGGCCGCTTCGGCTCGCTCTTTTGGAAAGCCCTACGCGGAAGCGGCGAAGTGGAAGATGCGCACGCCCGTCCCGAAGCGCATTGCCAAGATGAAGCTCTCGCCGGCATCGCCCGATGGCGCGCCCAAGGTGATTTTTGCTGCGTTGGATTCCGACATCGCCCGCGAACTGGAACCGATGTTCGCCGCCGCCGGTTGTGCGGTGATCTCAAATTCGAGCGCCTTCCGCATGCAGGAAGATGTGCCGCTTGTGATTCCCGAGGTCAATGCCGATCACCTGAAATTGATTGCCCGTCAGAGTTGGCGCAAGAAGTCGGGCGGCTACATCGTTACGAATCCGAATTGCTCGGCCATCGGATTGGTGCTGGCGCTTGCGCCATTGCACCATGCATTCGGCGTGGAGAAACTTTTTGTCACCACCATGCAGGCAGTGAGTGGGGCGGGCTATCCGGGCGTGGCGTCGCTGGACATACTGGGCAACGTAGTGCCGTTCATCAGGAGCGAAGAAGAGAAGATGGAAGCCGAGACGCGCCGTCTGCTGGGCCGCATGAAGGGCTCACGCGTGGAACCCGCCGGATTCGGAATGACGGCGCACTGCAACCGTGTGGCCGTGGAAGACGGACACACCGAGTCGGTCAGCGTCTCGTTCAATAAAAAGGTTTCGGCGGAAAAAATCATTGCCGCTTGGAACGGTTTCCGCGCGCTGCCGCAGAAGATGAGATTGCCTCTTGCGCCCAAGCAGCCTGTGTTTTACGACGTTCGCGAAGACCGTCCGCAGCCGAGGCTCGACGTCGATCGTGGTCATGGGATGACGGCAAGCGTTGGACGCCTGCGTCCGTGCGGACTGTTGGATTGGAAGTTCACGGTGCTTTCGCATAACACCATTCGCGGGGCGGCGGGTGCGGCGGTTTTGAATGCGGAGATATTGAAGGCGCAGGGGATTTTGAAGTAGAGACAGTGGACCGGAAACCAGAAGAGCCGAGTTCATGAGAGTGGTGGAATCCCACGTTAACGCACAAAGAACGTGCGCGAACGTGGGGCACCAAGGGATAAACATTTCGTAGGTTGCTGATTCGGATCGTTTTGGGCGGAAGCGGTTTCTTCAATGATTGTGATGAAGTTTGGCGGCACGTCCGTCGAAAACTCGGAAGCTATCAGCCGCGCGTGCGAGGTCGTTCGCGGACGACTGGACCGCCGTCCGGTGGTAGTTGTGAGCGCCATGTCGAAGGTGACGGACGCGCTGCTGGCGATGGCGCGTGCCTCCGGCGAAGGCGACCGCGACAAGGCGATGGAACTGGCTCGCGCATTGCGCGAACGCCATTACGAGACTGCGGGCGAACTGCTCGGCACGGGCCTGTTCACGGAGTTCCACCAGGAGTTGGAGGCGGAATTCGATTCGCTGGACGAGCTGCTGCGCGGCATTGTCGCCGTGGGCGAACTCTCGCCGCGAACTTCCGATTACGTAGTGAGCTATGGCGAGCGGCTTTCGAGCAAATTGATCACCGCTGCCTTCCGCGCGCGCCGATTGGATGCCGTGCTGGTGGACGCGCGCGACGTGATGATCACCGACGCGCAACACTCCAAGGCGATTCCGCAACTGCAGGAGATTGACGACCGCGCCCAGATCATCATCAAGCCCCTGCTGGACGCGGGGCGAGTGCCCATCATGGGCGGTTTCATTGGCGCGACCAAGGCCCGCGTGCAGACGACTATCGGTCGCGGCGGCTCGGATTTTTCGGCGGCGCTGATCGGTTCGGCCCTTAACGCCGAAGCCATCGAGATATGGACGGATGTGGACGGGATGAAGACGACCGATCCGAACATCTGTCCCGACGCGCATCGCATCAAGATTATCAGTTTTGAAGAAGCGGCTGAACTCGCCTACTTCGGAGCGAAGGTACTGCACCCGGCCACGGTGCTACCGGCGGTGCAGAAGAATATTCCCGTCTATGTGCTGAACTCGCGCAATCCGAAAAACGAAGGCACGCTGATCGTGGCGCGCGCGCCGAAATCGAAGAGCATGTTCAAGGCGATTGCGGCGAAGAAGCGTATCACCATCGTGGACGTGGTGGCGGCGCGCATGCTGATGGCGCACGGATTCCTGCGCGCGATCTTCGAAGTCTTCGATAAGCACCACTGCCCGGTCGATGTGGTTTCCACCTCGGAAGTAAGCGTCTCGCTGACGGTGGATTCGAATGAGGCGATACCCGACATCGCAGCCGACCTGGAAAAGATCGCGGACGTGAAGTATGCCGGACGAATGGCCATCGTCTGCCTGGTGGGTGAGAACATCCGCGAGAAAAAAGGCGTGGCGGCTCAGGTGTTCGGTGCGATACAGGACATCAACGTGCGCATGATCTCGCAGGGCGCGAGCGAGATCAACCTCACGTTCGTAATCGACGAAGCGGATGTGCCGGAGGTGGTGCGGCGTTTACACAAAAAGTTTTTTGCCGAGCCTGATCCGGAGACTTTCGACTAACAGCCGCGTGGCTGGCTTGCAAGGAGAGCTAGATGAACTTCGTTCTACTGGGTGCCGGGAAGACGGGCAGCGTGGTTGCGGGGGTTGCGCGGGAACGCGGTCACAACCTGCGCATCGTGGAAGTGGAAGAGAACCAGAACGGCGCTGCCTTGACGCGCGAGTCGCTGGCGGGCGTGGACGCGGTCATCGACTTCACCACTCCACACGCGGTGATGGGCAACGTAGAAGCCTGCGCGCGCGCCGGATGCAACGTAGTGGTGGGAACGACCGGCTGGTACCGGGAAATTCCGCGTATCAAGCAACTGGTGAATGACGCGGGAACCGGATTCATCTTTGGCTCGAATTTTTCCATCGGCGTGAATGTATTTTTCCAGATTGCGAACGCGGCAGCGGCGGCGATCAAGCATGGCTACACAGGCACGATCATGGAACGGCATCACGCACAGAAAAAAGATTCTCCTTCCGGAACGGCCGTGACCCTGCAACAGATTTTGAAACAATACGGCGGCCCAGAGGTAGAGATCGGTTCGGTACGCGAAGGTGAAACCGTGGGACTTCACGTCATCGTGCTCGACTCGGAAGCCGACAGCATCATGCTGACGCACGATGCGAAGAATCGCCGTGGATTCGCCGAAGGCGCGGTGCGCGCGGCGGAATGGATTGCGGGGAAGAAGGGGTTTTACGAGTTCAAGGATATTTTCGATCAGTTGTAGAGAGTAGTGAGTTAAGGGTCGAAGGCGAAACAAAGGGTCTCTCCACTTCGCTTCGCTTCGGTCGAGATGACGATTGGGTGGTGGGGTCGAAATAACGCTTGGTGGAGTGAGAGGAAAGGACAATCCAGATGAATCTGCGTGGATGCGGTACGGCGATCGTTACACCGTTCAAGGCTGACGGCTCAGTCGATGAGGCCGCGCTGCGGTCGTTCGTTGCTTGGCAGGTTGAGTCGAAGATCGATTTCCTGGTTCCGTGCGGCACCACCGGAGAGACACCCACGTTGAGTCATGACGAGTGGCTGCGCGTGATCAACGTGACCATCGAAGTGGTTGCCGGGCGCGTGCCCATTGTGGCCGGAGCAACATCGAACAACACGCGGGAAGCCGTGGAGAAGGCCAAGACCGTCGCACGGATCCAAGGCGTGGACGCGATCCTGTCGGCGTCGCCTTATTACAACAAGCCGACGCAGGAAGGCCAGTATCAGCATTTCAAGGCGATTGCGGAGGCGATGGACAAACCCATCGTTCTCTACAACGTGCCGGGACGCTCGGCGGCAAACATCGAGCCCGCAACGCTGGGGCGGTTGGCGGAATTCAAGAATGTGATTGCCGTGAAAGAGGCGAGCGGAAACATGTCGCAGATCGCCGACGTCTTCAACGCCGTGCCGGAAGGCTTCCTCGTCTTCTCGGGCGACGACGCGATCACGCTGCCGGTAATTTCGCTGGGCGGAGTGGGAATCATCTCGGTGGCGTCGAATGAGATTCCGAAAGAAATGTCGGAGATGACGCGCGCTGCGCTGGCAGGAGACTGGACGGAGGCGCGGAGAATCCATCGCAAATACCTGGCGCTGATGCAGGCGAATTTTATCGAGAGCAATCCGATGCCGGTGAAGGCCGTGCTGGCGATGATGGGCAAGATGGAAGAAAACTATCGGCTGCCAATGGTAAGGATGAAGAGCGACACGAGGGCGAAGTTGGAAAAGATTGCGGCGGAAGCGGGATTAATCAAGGTCGCGGGGAAGGCGTCGTAGGTTGCGAAGGTTTCGTAGGTTTCAGAGGTTTCAGAATGCAAATGCCCCGCCATTGAGCGGAGCATTCGCTTTTGAATCCTATTCTTCTCGATCGTCAGGCCACTAGAGGCACGGTCTGCGACGCGGAGTTGACGGCCTCATACATTGCTTCGTAGTCTGACGCCATGCGTCTGGAGCAGAAATTTTCTTCGACATGATGGCGGCAGGCTTCGGGCCATATGTGGTCGAGATCGTTGACGGCGGCAATCATCTGGTCGAGCGAGTTCGCGATGTATCCGGTGACACCGTGTTGCACGACTTCCGGCAGAGCGCCTTTGCGAAAAGCGACGACCGGAGTGCCGCAGGCCATGGCTTCCATAGCGACTAGCGAACTGGTTTCCTGTGCGAGCGTGGATACGATGACAGCGCGGGCATTGGCGAGCAGCTTCACCTTGTCGTCGAACGACGGCGCTTCGATGTAGGTGACGTTGGAATCGGCGCGCTCGATATGCGGCTTGATCTCTCGCTGAAAATATTGCTGGTGATAGCTGAAAGGATAAACCTGTCCGGCGATGACCAGCGGCAGGCCTGCGCGTTGCGCGACTTCGATGGCGAGGTGAGCTCCCTTCTCGGGACAGATGCGTCCGAGCCAAAGCAGGTAGTCGGCCTTGCGATGCGTGAGCGGAAAACGGTCGAGCGCGATGCCGTTGGGAACGACGCCGAGCATCCGAGGAAGATCGGAGAATGACGCTGCCTGCGATTCCGAAACGCAGTTGAAATATACGTTGGGCGGCAACGCGCGAAAGAGCGATTCCGAATAGAAACTTCGCGGCAGATGCAAGGTGACCAGCATGGGTTTAGGCGCGTGGGCGGCGTGGGCAAAAAACTGTCCGCTCATGTCATGGACGAGCGAGAAGTCGCCATTGGAGCGACGCAACATTTCAACGATGCGGCTGCTGTGTTCAGCCTCGCGTGGCTGAAAGCGATCGGTGCCGAGTGGCGCGAGTCCAGTGGAAAAAAGTTCTCCGTTGACGCGCGAATCTTTGCAGGCGGCAACCGTGGTGCGCCATCCACGGGAATGGATTTCGCGTTCGAGGGTCCAGAGAATCTGTTCAGCGCCTCCGCAACTGGCGTCTGTGACGGGCAGCATGGGATAGGAAACGTAGAGGACAGCCGCAGATTTGGGGGATGTCATAAGCCGTTGGGTGCGCTGACGAATTCGTTCTTCGCGCTTCCATTAGGAAGGCGTTCAGGCAGTTCTGGTTGTATGTTGCGGGACCGTGCGTGCGCTTTTGGCGCGGCTCTGCAGGAAATCGCTGTATGCGGCAGAGACATCTTCCCCGGTCATGGACCACTGCCAGCGTTCGTAGTTGAGCGGTCCAAGGTGCGGGCGCACTGAGTAGTCGTAGGCGGCAAGCGGGCGCAAAACCTCGCGCGCTGGGTCGAAGATCTGGAGGAAATCTCCTTGCGACGGATACTCGCGGCACATGGCGATCTTGCGGTCGAGCTCCGTGCCAGCGACATCGACGATGATCTCGTTGCCGATCGGATGGATGAAATGTTGCGCGCCCAACTTCGTATGGCCGAGTTCGTCGGCTCTGCCGTTTGGTTCGGCGTTGTTGGAACGGTTGTAAAGCGCCATCTCCCACGCGGGAATGTTGCAGTCTCTGGAGAACTGGGCGGTCAGGAAGTTGCAGGTATCGTGGTCGGGATGTCCGCCTTCGTAGGCGAGGGTCAAGAGGGCGTCGGGCTTAAAACGTTCGATCAATTTTGCGACCGCCTGGTATGCGGCGGGAATGACTTTGAACAATTCCTGGTCGACCAAACTGTCCCCAAACTCGGGATCCAGGGAGAGGAACTCTATCTGCGAGACTCCCACCTGCGCCAGCGCGCCACGCGCCTCGGCTCGGCGCATTTCTGAATAGGCTTCGCGAGAGCCGTATCGGCCCCAAAAATACGCGTCTCGTGGCGCTCCGTCGGTTGCATACAGGACGATGGGTTCGCTCATGCGCTGGAGAATCGCGCCGCAGGCGATGCACTCGTCGTCGGGATGCGCAACCAGCACCAGTGTGCGTCCGAAAAGCTGGCTCAAATCGGCCATAACAGTGAGATGCAGGAAACGGGGCACAATGTACGAGAGAGTCTGGGGATTTCCGGCTTGGCCTGCTAAACTCTCGCTCACATGGAAAAGCTAAGACTGGAAATCGAACGCCTCTACGCGCTTGAAGCAGAGGCAAAGAATGATGCGCAGGCAAGGAATGTCTTCTCCGAATTTCGCGAGGCGCTGACACGCGGAACGATTCGCGCCGCTGAGAAACAGGGCGAAACATGGATGACGAATGTCTGGGTGAAACAGGGCATCCTGCTTGGCTTCAGGCTGGGAGAACTGGCTCCGGTGAACGAAGGCGCGGGATTGTCGTTCATCGACAAAGATACGTTTCCTGCGCGGAATTTCCGTGTGGAAGACAAGGTCCGCATCGTGCCGGGCGGGTCGTCGATTCGCGAAGGCGCGTATGTTGCGCCGGGCGTGATCTGCATGCCGCCGATGTACATCAACGTGGGCGCATATGTGGACGAAGGCACGCTGGTGGATTCGCACGCGCTGGTCGGGTCGTGCGCGCAGATCGGCAAGCGCGTTCACCTGAGCGCGGCTGCACAGGTGGGCGGCGTGCTGGAGCCGATCAACGCTTCTCCGGTCATCATTGAAGACGATGTGCTGGTGGGAGGAAATTGCGGCGTGTACGAAGGATGCATCGTGCGGCGTCGTGCGGTGCTGGGAGCGGGAACAATCTTGACGCGCTCCACGCCGTTGTTCGATACCGTGCGCGGAGAGATTTACAGGAGTTCAGCGGAGCAGCCTTTGATCGTGCCGGAGAATGCCGTGGTAGTTCCGGGCTCCCGCGCTGTGACGAAGGGCAAGGCCGCCGAGTGGGGACTGTCGCTGTATACGCCGGTCATCATCAAGTACCGCGACGAGAAAACGGATCGCGGCGTGGAATTGGAAGACTTACTTCGTTAGCTGCGGCGGGTCGCCGCATTCATACATGAAGATTCGCTCGCTCATCGCTGCCGTCGCGCTGTTCACACTCGCCGCCATCCTCACGGTGGTGAACCATTACGTTGCACCCATGCCGGGAGGCGTGCTGTTCGCCGTGCGCTGGGTGGCCACCGTCGCGCTGGTGTTGTATGGACTCTCCAAGCGCACGCTGACGACATGGATATTGGTGGCCATGGTCATTGGCGCGGAGATCGGGCACGACTTCCCTGTATTCGCCGTGAACCTGAGCGTCATCAGCATGGTCTTTTTGCGGATGATCAAGACCATTATCGCGCCGCTGCTGTTTGCCACCCTGGTTAGCGGAATCGCCGCGCACTCGGACCTGAAGAAGGTCGGGCGCATGGGATTGAAGGCGATCATCTATTTCGAGATCGTCACCACGCTGGCGCTGTTCATCGGGCTTGCGGCCATCAATCAGAGTCGCGCGGGAGTGGGCGCGCAGATTCCTCCGCCAACGCCGGGCGAGACGCTGAGCGTTCAGAAACTCACTGCCACCGACACCATCCTGCATATCTTTCCGGAGAACATCGCTAAGTCCGTTGCCGAAGGGCAAGTGCTTCAGGTGGTGGTTTTCAGCATCATCTTCGGCATCGCGCTGGCCATGTTGAGCGAGAAGAAACGGCGTCCCCTGCTGGCGCTGACCGAGTCGCTGGCGGAGACGATGTTCAAATTCACGAACATCATCATGTTGTTTGCACCGATCGGAGTAGGCGCGGCCATCGCGTATACGGTGGGTTCCACGGGACTGAGCATCCTCGGCAACCTGGCGCAGCTACTGCTCACGCTGTACGTGGCGCTGTTCGTATTCATCGGAGGGGTGCTGCTTCCGGTGGCGTTGATCTTCAAAGTGCCGGTGCGCGAATTCGTGAAAGCCGTGGCGGAGCCGGTGTCGATCGCTTTTGGAACATCGAGTTCGGAAGCGGCATTGCCCCGCGCAATGGAGGCCATGGAGGCTCTGGGGGTGCCGCGACAGATCGTCGCCTTCGTTATGCCGACGGGCTACAGCTTCAATCTCGATGGCAGCACGTTGTACCTCTCGCTGGCTGCGATCTTCGTGGCGCAGGCTGCGGGCGTGCATATGTCGCTGGGTCAGCAACTGCTTCTGATGGTCACGCTGATGTTGACTAGCAAGGGCGTCGCCGGCGTTTCTCGCGCGGCGCTGGTGATTCTGCTGGGTACGGCAGGGTCGTTCGGATTACCGACGGAGCCGATCTTCATCCTTCTCGGCATCGATCAGTTGATGGACATGGCACGGACTTCGGTGAACGTGCTGGGTAATTGCCTTGCGACGGTGGTGATCGCGAAGTGGGAAGGCGAGTTCCGGAAGGAAAAGATTTCGCCGGTGGTGGAAGAGGCGCTTACGTAGGGTTTCAGAGGGTTCGTAGGTTTCAAAGGTTTCTTGAGGTTCGGATATTCCGCGACATTTGACCGGGAGGGACTAATGCGGCACTTGCTGGCTACAAAGGGTGAACCGGATTTCGAGTGGCGGGGCGGGGAGATCACGCGATTGGAGGCCTTCAGTGACGCGGTCTTCGCCTTTGCGGTGACGCTGCTGGTGGTCTCGCTGGAGGTGCCGCACACCTATCACGACCTGCTGAACGTGATGAAAGGGTTTCCGGCGTTCGCCATCTGCTTCGCCATGCTTTCGCAGGTTTGGTATCAGCACGCGAAGTTTTTTCGCCGCTTTGGATTGCAAGATGCGTACATCAGTTTCCTGAACTGCGTGCTGCTGTTCGTCGTGCTGTTCTATGTTTATCCGCTGAAATTTCTGTTCACGATGGTGATAGGCAACCTGACCGGTGGCAGGCTACTGCCTTCCGGTGAACTTGAGACGAGTTGGCAGTGAGGCGCGTTTGCTGATGGTGATCTATGGCGTGGGATTTGCCGCCGTGTTCTTTATGTTGGCCTTAATGTATTGGCAGGCTTACAAAAAGCGCGAGTCGCTGGAGCTGAATGAACTGGAAATCCACCGCACGCGGCACAGCCTTGTTGACCATTGTGCGATGGCGGGAGTTGGATTAATTTCCGCGCTGCTGGCTTTGGTGGTGCCGGAGCAGATGGTGGGTTCGGCTGGATTTGTGTACTTCGTTATAGGTATTTACCACTCGGTGGCGGGAGCGAAGTTCGGCAAGCAAGACCGCTTGATACTGGAACGTATGCGAAAATCTGCGGTGGCGACGAGCTAGCGGATTCCTCAAGCAAGAACTAATACGAGCTTCGCTCGCCCTGCCACGGACGAGGGCGTCCGGGCCCACGTAGATCAAAGTCAACGTCTACAGGCCACTCGCTTCGGCGGATTCCGGCAGCAGGTGGGTGGCTTCGTATTGACTGCGGGCCCGCATGTGGCGTTCGCGGAAATGGGTCATGGCTCGCTCTCCCCATGCGCGCACGAAATAATAGTTGAGTGCCGCACCGATGGCGGAGCTGGCAATGGGGATCACGCGACCCGCCCACTTCTCCACGACTTCCGTGCTGGCGGATACGGCGATTTTCTGAATCACCTTGGGAACAAAGCGGCGGACCACGCTGCGCTCAATGAGTTCCCGGCTGATATCGACGCCGGCGGCCGTGGCAGCCGCGACCCAGAGGTCGGCAACTTCTTCGTCCGTGTTGTATTGGAATCCGTAGACGAGGCTGAGCTTCTGCACGGTTCGCATGGTGATGGCCGAGAGGATTCCGAGATCGGGGACGAGGGTGAGCAGGCCGCCGAGTCCCATGCCTGCGCCTTCGGCGGCAGCCATTTTCATGCCTGCACGAATCGTCTGTAGCGCGATTTCGTCGAGTTGGTGGACCGGCACGCTGACCATTCCATCGAAGCTCTGCACCGGCAGTCCGTGCGCTGTGCGTAGATGGAGCAGGAACTCCTGTGGCTCCACTTTTATGGTTTCGTAAGCGCGCGAAAATCCTTTTTGCAGAGCCGATTGCACACGGCGCGCCAACCACGACGAGTTCTGGACAGCTCCACTCATTGCTCGTTCATCCTAATCGTTCTGCCAGGAAGATTGCGCCTGTTGCGTGCGCGGCGCCTGATGTTTGGATGCCGCAATCAGAGTGTGAGCGCAAGAATATAAGGACAGCTGGACGGAACAGCACCAGCCTGTTTCCTGTGCTAGCATCAAAGGTAATGCCCACTGGAAAGTTACAAGTAGTGCCGCTAGGCGGCCTCGGCGAATTTGGAATGAACTGTATGGCCGTGCGTTGGGGCGATGACATCATCGTCATCGACGCCGGATTGATGTTTCCCGAAGGCGAGTTGCTCGGGGTAGACATCGTCGTCCCCGACATCACTTACCTCATCGAAAACCGCGCCCACGTGCGCGGCATCGTGCTGACCCACGGACACGAAGACCATATCGGCGGACTTCCCTACATCCTCTCGGAACTGAATGTGCCGGTCTATGGCACGGAGTTCACGCTGGCGTACGTGGAAGGCAAGCTTGAAGAACACGGCCTGCTTGACGACGCCACGCTGAATGAGATTCGCGCGGGCGAACGCTTTCGCATCGGGCCCTTCACGATCAATCCCATACAGGTAACGCATTCGCTGGTGGATTGCGTGGCGCTGGCCATCCACACGCCGCTGGGTGTGATCATCCACACCGGCGATTTCAAAGTGGATCCTACGCCGACGGACAACAAGCTTTTCGATCTCCACACCTTTGCCGAATATGGCAAAGAGGGTGTGTTGGCGCTGTTCCAGGATTCCACGAACGTGGAGCGCGCAGGCTACACGCCTAGCGAACGCGCGGTGCGTCCGCGATTCGTCGATATCTTCACGCACACACAAAAGCGGCTCTTCATCTCGTGCTTCTCGTCGTCCATCCATCGCATCAACCTGGCGCTGGAACTCGCGCATGAGTTCAACCGCAAGGTTGCGCTGGTGGGACGCTCGATGACGGAGTCCACGGAGATAGCGCAGGATTTCGGCTACATCAATGTGCCTAGCAGCCTGTTCATCCATCCCGGACAGATCAAGGACTTCCCGCCCGAGCAGGTTTGCGTGATGATAAGCGGCACCCAGGGCGAGCCGATGTCTGCCCTCTCGCGCGCAGCCGTGGACAACCACAAGCACGCAAAGATCGAGTCGGGCGATACCGTTGTGTTGTCGTCGCGCATCATTCCCGGCAACGAAAAAGCCATCTATCGCGTGGTGGACCATCTCTTCCGCCGCAACGCGCACGTCATCTACGATGACGGGTCCAAGCCCCCGGTGCATGTTTCCGGCCACGCCAGCCAGGAAGAGCTGAAGCTGATCATCAACCTGGTGCGCCCGAAGTATTTCATTCCCGTGCACGGCGAATATCGCCAACTGAAGTTGCATGCGGAACTGGCTGCGGCCATGAAGAACGCGGTCGGCAACGTGATGATGATCGAGAGCGGCGACATTCTTGAGTTCGACGAACTGGGTGCGCGCAAGGCCGGCAGGGTAGCCGTCGGACGCGTGTGCATCGATTCGGGCGGCTCCATGAGCGACGTCGTGGAAGACCTGGTCATCCGCGACCGCCGGCATCTGAGCGAAGACGGTATCGTGCTGCCCATCATCGCCATCAACAAATTGACCGGCAAAGTCGAACGCTCGCCGGAGATCGTGATGCGCGGATTCGCAGGCGCGCCGGAAGACGACCGCGCCTTCCTGGAACTTGCGCGTGACACCGTGATGAGGACGCTGGACCAGTCGAGTTCGGAAGAAAAAGGCGACTACGGCGTTATCAAGGAAAAGATCCGGCAGGACCTGAAACGCTTCATCAACAAGCATACCCAGCGCCGTCCGCTGGTGATGCCGGTGATCCTGGAAGTTTAGGACAACTTGCAGTGGCCCCATTCTGGCGATGCCAGTGTGGGGCTTTTCTTCGTTCGCGGCTTTCTTGTTCGCATGTGCAAGTTGTTTCGCTACACTCCCTGTGTGCGACGCATCGGACTCATCCTCAGCTTGCTGCTTGTTGTCGGATACTTCCCGGCACGGCCCTATCTGGAGGCCACGGCAGTCCTTCGCCGCATCGAAAATCCCACCGACAATTCCCTGCTCGCTAATTACGGAACCCACAAAGTAAGCGTCGCCCTGCTGCCGTTGAATACTCCCAGCGGCACGGTGCGCGCGCGGATTTATACGCCGGAAGGGGTGAAGAATCCGGCGGCGCTGGTGCTGGTGCATGGCGTGCATCATCTCGGGATTGACGAACCGCGCATGGTAAACTTCGCGCGCACGCTGGCTTCGCACGGAGTGATCGTGATGACGCCGGAGTTGCCACGACTGGCTGATTACACGGTGGACGCGACGTCGGAGCCCATCATCGGCGCGGCCGTGCTGGAACTCGCGAGTGGACTGCATCGCCAGCGCGTAGGCCTCATGGGACTTAGTTTCGCCGGCGGACTGTCGCTCATCGCGGCGACGGACGCGCAGTTTGCGCCGCATATCTCCTACGTAGTGGCAATCGGCCCGCATGACGATCTGGAGCGCGTCATGCGTTTCTTCGCCACCGACACGATTGCCGGGCCTGATGGCGCGATCTTGCAGATGCCTGCGCATGAATACGGGCCACTGGTCGTGGCCTATTCGCATCCGGAAGATTTTTTCCCGCCCGAAGATGTGGCCAAGGCGCACGAGGCCTTGCGACTGCTCCTGTGGGAGCATGGCAAAGATTCCGAGGCCATCATGCGCACGCTTTCGCCTGCGGGACAGCGACTGATGCAGGCCTTCTACCAGCAGCACAGAGAGCAGTTCGATGCGCAGATGCTGGCGCACCTGGACGGACATCGCGCGGCAATGCGGGCGGCGTCTCCGGCGGGCAAGATGCAGCGCATCGCGTGTCCGGTGCTCCTTCTGCATGGTGCGGGAGACAACGTGATTCCCCCGACAGAAACAGAGTGGCTGGCGCGAGAGATTCCTCCGCACCATCTTCGCGCCGTGCTCATCTCTCCGGCAATCAGCCACGTAGCGATCGGCGGCCCCGGACCAACGTTGCGCGACAAGTTCGCGCTCGTGCGCTGGATGAAGGAGCTGCTCTCGCAAGCAAGAGAGTGAAAAAATATTTACGGATTTCCGGATTGCAGGATTTCAGGATTGAAGATCGAAATCAAAGACGGGTCTTAAATCCGGCACTCCACAAATCCGGCGATCCGAAAATTGCTCCTGCCAGTTTGTATTTTTGCCTTCGCTCGTTTGTAATCAGTGAGTGATCTCTCTGGCTGACATTAAGAAGGCGCAGACTCGACTACGCGGTATCGCCGCACGCACCCCACTGATTCGCTACTACGGGCCGGAGACGGCGGACGGGCAGCAGCTCTGGTTCAAGCCGGAGAGCCTGCAGCCCATCGGCAGTTTCAAGCTACGCGGCGCTTACAACATGATCGCCTCGCTCACGGACGAAGAGCGCAGACGCGGCGTCATCACCTATTCGAGCGGCAATCACGCGCAGGGCGTCGCCTACGCCGCGCGCGCCATGAAGACCAAGGCCGTCATCGTCATGCCGCGCAACGCGCCCAAGGTGAAAATGGACACGACCGTCGCGCTCGGCGCGGAGATAGACCTGGTTGGTCCCGGCAGCCTCGAACGACAGCAGCGCGCCGAGGCCTTGGCCTTGCAGCACGGCTACATCATCATCCCTCCCTTCAACGACGAGCGCATTATCGCCGGGCCGGGAACCATCGGACTGGAAATTCTGGAAGACCTGGCGGACGTGGACCTGGTGCTGGCTCCCGTCGGCGGAGGCGGCCTACTCTCAGGCATCGCATCGGCCATCAAGCTGAGCGGCTCCAAGGCGAAGGTCATCGGCGTGGAGCCGGAGCTGGCGAATGACGCGCAGCAATCCTTCCGGGCCGGCAAATTGGTGAAGATATCCGCAGAGCGCGCATCGAGCACACTGGCCGATGGACTGCGCACACAACAGATCGGCCCCATTAACTTCGAACATATTCGCGCTTACGTGGACGACATCATCACCGTGGGCGAAGGCGAGATCCGCACGGCGATGCGGCAGATGGTCGGCCAGGCTCGCATCGTTCCTGAACCCAGCGGCGCGGTCACTTTCGCGGCATGGCTCTGCCACGCGAAGGAGCTGCCCGAGCACCGCAAGGCCGTCGTGGTAGTGAGCGGCGGCAACGTCGAAGCAAAGATGCTGGCGGAGATCATCACGGAGTAAGGCAGGCACTTTTAGCGCGGTCGTGCTACATTTCTGGAACCGTGAGCGGTGTGGGCCGCTCACAAATCTTGTGCCTTCCGGAGCTTCCGATGTCTACCGCACCCCAGCAACATTCTGTTCCTGACCCAGTCATGCACGCCATGCACGCCGCGATGGGCGTGTGGTTGGTCGCCTGTCTACGCGCCACTTTCGAATGCAACCTGGCGGACGAACTTGCCTCCGGGCCGAAGCCGATCGCGGAGATCGCGAAAAAATCCGGGCTGAACGAGAACGCGCTTTATCGCTGCGTGCGGGCGCTGGCGACCGCGGGATTCTTCACCGAAGTTTCTCCGCGAGTCTTCGCAAATACGCCGTCATCGGACGCGATGCGGACGGACCATCCGGCGAAGATGCACGACATGATGGTCTGGATCACCAACAGCTTTCATTTCCGCACCTACGCCGAGTTCATGCATTCGGTACGCACGGGAGAGACCTGCGTGGAGAAGGCGGTGGGGATGCCGGTGTTCGACTATTTCCCAACGGATGAGGCGGCAAATCGCGAGTTCAACAACGCGATGACCGCGATGTCGGAGGCCGTTGTGCCGGCCGTGCTGGAGACCTACGACTTCACCGGCATGGGCACCATCTGCGACGTCGCCGGCGGACACGGCGCATTGCTGGCAGCCGTGCTCAATAAGCATAAGGACCTCGACGGAATCCTCTTCGATCTGGAACACGTGCTCGTTGGGGCGCGCGATCGCATAGGGAAGATGGGTCTGGCCTCGCGTTGCGAACTCATCGCGGGCAATTTCTTCGAATGCGTGCCTCCGGCGGATTCCTACATGATGAAGCACATCATCCACGACTGGGACGAACCGAAGGCGCTCACCATCCTGCGCGGATGCGTGAAGGCCATGCGCGGCAATGGCAAGGTGCTGCTGGTGGAGTCCGTCCTGCCGGGCATGAACGAGCACAGCATGGGCAAGTGGGTAGACATCGAGATGCTGACCATGCCCGGCGGACGCGAGCGCACGGAAGAGGAATATCGCGAGTTGCTGGCGAAGGCCGGATTGAGGATGACGCGAGTGATTCCGAATACTTCTCCGCTGTGGGTGATCGAGGCGGTGAAGGCGTAGAGACAGGTTTCGTAGGTTTCGGAGGTTTCGAAGGGTGGGGCTGATCCCGCCCTTCGCTGCGCTCGGGGTGGGCACCCGAGTTGCTACGCTGCATCCAAGCTGAGTTGATGCTGTATCCTTTTGTGTTGTGCAGAGGAGAGCCGCTGTGAAACTTTCGCGAATCATGCTGGTATTCATCTGTGCTGCTTTGCCGCTGATGGCCGCCACCGAGCGTGGAATCGTGGTGCGCGCCGCGGTGATGTACGTTGCGCCCGACTCGGGCGCGGAAAAACTGGTGACGCTGGAACGCGGTCGCGAGATGGCCGTGCTGGAACGCACGCGCGGCTTCGTCCACGTATTCGCCACCGTGGAGCAGACCTTCGGCGAGGATCGCGACATATCCGGATGGATCGCCGATCGCGGATTGATCACCTCCGCTACGCCGAAGGGCGACCTGATCATCTATGGCGAGGCTGTGGATTCGGAGAACGAGGCGAGCCGCGATCATGGCCGCAAGAATGCCGCGCAGGATGCGATGCGCCTCTACCGTCGCGTATGGGAGTACTTCCCTGCTTCGCCCCTGGCGGGCGAGTCGCTGTATCGTTCGGCCGACATTCGATGGCAGTTGGACAAAGCGGACAAAAGCTCGCGTCCCTCGGCAAAGTCGATGGATCCGAAGGACCGTATGCCTATTCCCGATGAGCAGATGAAGGAAGTGATGAAGAAGTTCCCGGGAACGAAGTGGGCTTACCTGGCGGCGTTCCACTTGCTCGACAATAAACTCTGCGGCGACTGGCAGGCACAATCGAAGTGTCCGGAAAAAGAAGCGGAGCTGTACGAGAACTATGTGAAGCAGTATCCGCAATCGCCTGCGGTGGCCGAAGCGCTTTACGATGCGGCGCAACGCTATGCTTTGCTGGTAGAGATTTATAAGACGGAAGGCCAGGCGCAGAAGTCCGGCGGCGCGCAGCAACGGGCGGTCGCCACCGCGCAACGCATCGCCTCCGCGCCCAGCGTAAGCGCCGATTGGACGGCGCGCGGCGAACGGTTGATATACATGGTGCAGAACAATATTCCGCTGTATGGGAATACGGTGGAATAGGAACGGTAGTGAGTAGCGAGTTGCGAGTAGCGAGTAAGTACAAAAGCGAAAACAGAGGACTGATTGAATCCATATCTGCTGTCTGTAATTCTTGGAATCGTTGAGGGATTGACGGAATTTCTGCCGGTTAGTTCGACGG
>JBBRZF010000019.1:0-32029 GCA_038236965.1 Terriglobales bacterium
ACGAGATCGGATTCACGCGGATGAACGACGATGTCGCGCACGGCGACGGCCGGGAAATTGGAGCCTTTGTACTGAGCCCAATTCTGGCCGCCATCGATGGAGATCCAGAGACCGAACTCGGTGCCGAGGAAGAGCAGATTGGGATTCTCCGTGTCTTCCTTAATGACGTGAACGTAGCCGAGCACGCCTTGCTGCTGCACCGGAAGCGCGGTCCAGGTCGTACCGGAATCGGTCGTCTTGTACGCGTAAGGCTTCATATCGCCAAAGGTATGGCGGTCGAAGGTAGCGTAAGCGGTGGCATCGTTGAAGCGACTGGCTTCGACGGTGGATACCCAAGAGTTTTTCGGGAGGCCTTGAATGTTTCCGACTACGTTGGTCCAGGCCTTGGCGCCATCGCGAGTCAGTTGCAGATTACCGTCATCGGTGCCGACCCAGATGACCTGTCCGTTCTTCGGCGACTCGCTGATGGAATAAATGGTGGTGTGCATCTCCGCCGAGGAGTTATCGATGGTGACGCCGCCAGACTCTTCCTGTTTCTGCTTCTCGGGATCGTTGGTGGTGAGATCCGGCGAGATGCGTTCCCAGGTTTGTCCGTGGTCACGCGAGCGGAAGAGGAATTGACCGCCCAGGTAGATGGTTCCCTTTTCGTTGGGACTCATGTGTATGGGCGTGTTCCAGTTGGAGCGCAACTTCTTTTCGCCGTACTTGGCGTAAGGAGTGATGGAGCGAACCTCATGCGTGTAGCGATTGACGCGCCCGAGAGCACCGCCCTGCGACTCGGCATAGAGATAGGCGGGATCGGAAGGATCCTCGAACATCCAGAAGCCGTCGCCGCCGTACATGTTCTCCCAACGCGAGTTGGTGACGCCGCCGGGATACGAAGAATCGCCTACCCAGGAACTGTTGTCCTGCAAGCCGCCATAGACGCGGTAGGGATCGGCGTTGTCGAGACTGACATGGTAGAACTGCGAGATCGGCAGGTTCTGCATGTGCTCCCAACGGGTGCCGCCATCGGTGCTGCGCCACAGTCCGCCGTCGTCTCCGGTAAAGACGAGGTTAGGATTCTGCGGATCGATCCATACATCATGGAAGTCGCCGTGAGCGCTGTTGCCGACGCTGCTGAAACTGCGTCCGCCATTCACGCTGAGGAGCAGAGGGCCATCCGGTTTGAAAAGCTTGTTCTCGTTGGTGGGATCGACGATGAGGTTGGCGAAATAGAACGGTCGCCAAACCATGTAGCTGCTGGAGTCGAGCCGCTTCCAGTTTGCGCCACCGTCATCGGAGCGGAAGAGCGCGCTCTTGGCCGATTCGATCATGGCGTAAACAGTTTGAGGCTTGCCGGGCGCAACCGTAACGGCGATGCGTCCGTAGGGCTTGGCAGGAAGACCCTTGGCATTCTGCTCGGTAAGTTCAGACCAATGCTCTCCACCGTCGGTGGACTTGAAGATGCCGCTGCCGGGACCGCCCGAACGGAAGGTCCAGCCGAAGCGGCGGAAGTCCCACAAGGAAGCGTAAAGCGTGCCGGGTTCAGCGGGGCTCATGGAGAGCATAGCGCATCCGGTGGCGGGATTTGCTCCGGCCAAGACCTTGCGCCAAGTCTTGCCGCCGTCGCTGGTCTTGTAAACGCCGCGCTCTTCGTTGTCGTTCCAGAGATGTCCGGTCGCGCAGGCAAAGACGGTATTGCTATCGCGCGGATCGACGATGATCTTTGCGATACGTTCGGAATCTTTCAGCCCGACGTTGGCCCAGTTCTCGCCGCCGTCGGTGGATTTATAAATGCCGTTGCCAACGGAGACGCTGTTACGCGACCAGGTTTCGCCGCTGCCAGCCCAGACAATCTGAGGATTCTTGCGGTCGATGGCGATGGCGCCCATGGACTGCACGCCTTCGCGGTCGAAGACGGGATTGAAGGACATGCCGCCATTCACCGACTTCCAGACGCCGCCGCTGGCGGAGGCGATGAAGACCGTGAGCAGACCTTTGTTGTTGACGACGTCAACAGCGGCGATGCGTCCGCTCATGGTGGCGGAGCCGATATTGCGTGCGGGGAGGCCGGAGACAGTTGCGGCGTCGAACCGGGGAGCCTGCTGTGCGGATGCACCACAAGCAAGCAGCAACACGGCGATGCCGAGCTTCAGGTGATTCCAACTACGAGTACCGAACGCGTTCGCGGTCATGTACGGGTCGTCCTTTCGATGCGATAGTCGCTGAAGTGCGCTGCGTTCAACGCGCGCGTTATTTCTTCGGTTCGTTGACAGGTGGCTTGGCTGCGGCCGCCGCCGGCATTTTGAAAATGGCGTCATCGAGCGGGACGTTGACCTCGACTTTATCGATGGTTACTTTCTGGCGATTCGCGGGGTTGTCCTTGGGGCCGCTCTCTGTTGCAAAGGCGAACAAGACGCTATTGACCGGCTTGTAAGAACCGTATTCGGTGACCGATTCGAGAACAGAGCCGCGAATAAACATCTGCTTCTCGGTGCGGAACTCGAGGAACGTCTCAGGGTCGAGGTAGTAATAGATGATGTCGCCGTTTTTCAGCGTGACCTTGAGGCGATAGGCATCGTCGCCGTCGATGAGGTCTTTGCCGAGGTATTCGATCTTGTTGCCCTTGGTTGCGGCGTCAACAAGGGGGCCGTCGATGTCGGCGTCTTCGACGAGCGAACGCATGTCGTCTTCGCCAAGCATCTCAGGGTCGCGACGTCCGCCGAAAGGATTGATTTGCCATCCGGAGGTGCCGTCGTAGGCGATGACCAACGTCATGCCCTGAATGGAGATGTTCTGGCGGAGCAGGTCTGGACGCTTGGACTGTGACGAATACTGCAACCGAGTGCCGCCCTGGTCGATGCGCCCAGTCATGCGGAGGGAGTGGATGGCTTTGATTTTATCTAGTCCGCCCTTTGCCGCGATGTTCTTCGCGACCAGTTCCTCGGCAGTTTGAGCGTGCGCCATGGCAGCGCAGCAGAGGAGGGCGAGGAGTAAGCCCGTGATCTTTCTCATGCAGAGTGCTCCTTCACGTTGCGATTGGAGAATGCGTTAACAGCGTACGTCGGCCTAGCAGGAATTGCCGTGCATCTAGAGACGAGCGAATCGAAATAAAGATAGCAGCGAATATCTGCGCGCCCCACAGCGCGACAATGCTTCGGAAGCATTGTACTGCAAGCCAAAGCCAGGGTCTGTGAGCGGGGGGCATGATGGCTGATTCCGAGGCAATTCCCTGTTCGAAACGGTCGCTGACGGACACTATTCTACCCACATGCCACCCACTGCACGATTCGCCCGAGCACAAGCCATATCCAAGTCAATGACGTGAGAAGCGTTAACGATTCCTCCCAATTGGCGAAAGCAGAGCAGGCTCGTGCTGCTGGTCCTCTACTCGGCAAAGACCCAGCGGTCGCTCGCCACGAAGTTCACAAGCGAGCAGGCGACGATGCTCATCGCATTGGCGGCGCGCAGCGGCAGGTGAAGTTGTCCGACGAGAAGGCGCATGATCAGCAGGTTGCCGACGATGGAAACGAAACCGTTGGCGAGATTGAATCGCAGCAACCTGCGCGCAGACGCCGGAAGTGAGCGACTGAGACGCTCTGGCCAGGTGAAGCGCTCGTGCCAGAAGAAATTATGGACGACGGCTGCTTCGACGGCGATGACCGTCGCGACGAGATAGTTCACGTGCGCTGCGGAGGTAAGCGTCCAGAGCGCACAGAACTGGACCACGATACCTCCGGCGCCGACGAGGTTGAAGCGCAGCCAGCGACGAACCGCACTGAAATCGCGCGTCATTGCATGGGTTCCTGACGATAGAGTTCGGAAGTGTGGCGAATAGTGGCGGCGACGACGAGAGCGAACATCCCGGCTGCGCCGATGCTTCCACCGACGTCGAAGAACAGGAAGTGGCGTCCAAAGAGCGTTGCATAGGGGTGCCAGAGAAGCGCGAGGTTGCCGATGATGAGGAGGATGCGCAGCTCCGTGGGTCCGAATATTCCCTGCGACATTTTGAAAACATTGAGCGAGTAGGTGGCGAGGCAGGTCTCGATGAAGATGAGCAGAAATGCTATGAGCATGGCCATGGCAACGGGCCAATGCAGAAGACCGGAGAAGCCAAGTCCGCACATGAGGAAGACCGCGCCAAAGGCGTCGATGACGTGATCGACGTAAAAGCCGTAGCGCGGGCGCTGGCAGTTGCGCACGCGAGCGAGCGTGCCGTCGAGGCTGTCGCCGAACCAGTTGAGCGCGATGAACAGGCAGGCCAGCAGCAGCGCATATTTGTTCCAGCGAGAGAACACATAGCAAAGTCCTGCGAGGAACTGCGCTATCAACCCCAGCAGCGTAAGGTGGTCAGAATTGACCGCCTTCGGCATACGCTCAGCGAAGTAGATGAGAGCGCGCTTCTCCAGTTTTGCGGTGAGCGCGTGGTGCACTCTTTCGGCGGACTTGACGTCGGAGGCGCTTGCGGATTTCGTGAGCATCCTGGTTTCTGCGTGCGATGACATGGATTCTCCTTATGACTTAGCGACGGACCGCTGCTAAGTGCTGCACGGCGGTTCGAGTGGCTTTCAACGTGAATTCCAACGATTCGCGGGGTACGCTCTCCATGAACGGGCCGATGACGTACTTCAATCCGAAGGGAACGTCGCGGGTGAGGGAAACGGTTTCGCAGGTCAACAGGACTCCGTCTGGAACCTGCACGTAACTCCAGTAGGTATCCATGCTCCAGAGGAATCCGCTGTCGTTGCCGGGCGTGAGCGTGTGTTCGGTGCGCTCGCCGGTGTCGGCTACTTCCGTGATGTGGTTCATGCGCGCAACGCTGAAGCGGTGGTCGGGGTCGAGCTGGCCGAAGTGAACATCGGAGATTGTGTCCAGGACGACAGTGATGACCTTGTGTTTTTGTAGCCGCATGGAGAACCGGAAATCGTCGCCCTTGTGGGCGAGGAGCGCGGAGTGAAGCACCTCGGGCTGAAAGTTCATGGCGAAGCTGTCGTAGTCCTGCGCGACGGCGATCATCTGCGGGAGCGAGGCTGAGGCGATGAAGGCGGTTCCCTTCCAGTGGTGAATGAGACCGTCGGGAATGGCAGGCGCCGTGATCTTTTCGATGAGGACCTCTCCGCTGCGTAGACGGGCGTCGGTCGGAGGCGCCCCGAGAAAGGTGGGTGGCGACGAGTGCTGCTTCTGGACGTTGGCGTCCACGGTCGCAATGTAGTGGTCGAAAGCGAGACGCGTTTTGTCGGTTGGGTCGGCGGAGGCGGCAGGTACGGCGAGCAGCGCGGCCATTACAAGCGTGATAAGTGCTTTCTTCATTTCCCTCTCCAGCTTCAAATCCGTGGCGAGAATGACGGAGATGGGAGAAAGAATCCATGCATTGCGCGTCATTCGGCCATGGAGGGCGTCTCATCCGGTAAACATTGCTGCAAGAGACACTTGCGGGTACATCTCATCCCCGGGGAGAAACAAACGGGTGGATTTTCAGGTGGAGGATGATGCGGAAGAGAAGACTATTCGTAGCGCAGGGCTTCGACGGGGTCGAGGCGGGAGGCGGAGACGGCAGGCCAGACGCCGAAGAAGACGCCCACGGCTACCGAGACGCTAAATCCGGTGATGACCGCCCATGCGGGGACGCCCGACCGGAGGCTGGGAACCAGCGCACCCACGACGAGAGTGACGAGGATGGAGAAGGCGATGCCGAGCAGTCCGCCGACGCAGGTCAGCGCAACGGCTTCACTGAGGAACTGCAAGATGATATCGCCGCGACGGGCACCGATGGCTTTGCGAATGCCGATCTCGCGAGTGCGTTCGGTGACGCTGACCAGCATGATGTTCATCACGCCGATGCCGCCGACGAGCAATCCCATTCCGGAGATGCCGATGGAGATGAGCAACACCATGCCGGTGATGCGGTCGAAATTCTGAATGATGGAATCGGCAGTGGAGAGCGAGAAGTCGTCGTCCGCGCCTTGAGGCGTCCTGCGCAGGCGACGTAAGGCGGCGCGGATCTCGTCGAGGGCGTCGGCGCGGCGATTGGGAAGAGCCTTGGCTGCGAGGAAGAAATTCTCCGACATCGGATATCTCATGCGGGCGGTCTCGAGCGGGATGGTGATCTGGCGGTCGAGGCCATTCTCTCCGAAGAAGCCTCCCTTGGCCGCGGCGAAGACTCCGATGATCATGTAGTCGGCGTTATTCACGTTGACGATGCGTCCTACGGCATCGCCTTGCGGGAAGAGGGCGCCCGCAACACTCGAGCCGAGCAGAGCAACCCGTTGCGCGCTACGATTTTCCTGGTCGGTGAAGGTGCGTCCGGCGCGGAGGTCGCGGGGAGAGATCTCGTAAGCGTTGGGCGTAGTTCCCTGGAGGGAAACGTTGTCGGACTCAAAGCCCGGAACCTTCGCACTCATGAAATTGCCCGGCGGCAAAACGATGAAGAGACTCATCGATACGTCGCTGATGGAAGGCACTACGGTCTTGAGATACTCCGCGTAATCGGGATGCAGAGCTTTGCGCTTTAATTCTTTCGGCCGCGCGCCTGCTCCACTCGGGTCGCCGCTGACACGAGCGATGAAGATATTGTCTGGGCCGAACTCCTGAAAGAAATCGACAATACCTTTTCGCAATCCGGTGAGCAGCGTAGCTACGGTCACAACCGTGGTGATACCGATGATGATGCCGAGGATGGTGAGCCCTGAACGGAATTTGTTGACCCACACGGCTTGGGCAGCCATGGTCAGGGTCTCGCGGGCACTGATCTTCATAGAGTCATCCTCCTCACTCTGCCCTCAGCGCGGTGACCGGTTCGAGGCGCGCAGCGCGACGCGCCGGATAAAAGCCCGAGACGATGCCGACCAGACTGGACACGAACATGGAGACAAAAACGTAGAGGAGCGTGATGTGGAAGGTAGCGCCGAAAATGAGCGTGGCCGCCAAGGAGAGCGCCGCACCCATGGCAACGCCCATCAGTCCGCCGACCAGCGAGAGCAAGGTAGACTCGGCCAGGAATTGCAGCATGATGTCGGCTTCGCGAGCGCCCAGGCTGCGGCGGATTCCGATCTCGCGCGTGCGTTCGGTAACGCTCACCAGCATGATGTTCATGATGACGATGCCGCCTACGACGAGCGACATGCTCGTGACCGGCACCACGATGGCGGCTATCACTCCGAGTATCTGATCCACGAACGAGCGCACGGAGTCAGGAGTGAGCGTGTCAAAGTTGTCGTCTGAACCCGGAGCGGCATGGAAGCGACTGCGCAACGCTGCACGAGTGGTATCGAGCGCGTCGTCCATCTTCAGTCCGGTACCGGGGCGCGCTTTTCCGAATACGGCAACTCCCGCAGGCGCTCCGTAGATTGCGACGTAGACGGTGGCCGGGATATAGACGGGCGTGTCGAGGCTGCGACCGAAGGACGTTCCCTGTTGCTCGAGCAATCCGATGACGGTGAACTCGCTGCCGCCCACGCGGATGCTCTGGCCAAGGGGAGAAATGTCGGGAAAGAGCTCCTTGCGAATGTCCTGCCCGATGACGGCGACGGGGCGTCGCATGCTCTCTTCTGTCTCGGTGAAGAAACGGCCTTCTTCCACGGGGACATCGCGAATTTCCGGCAGAGTGGACGAGACGCCGATGATGTTGCCGCCCTCAAAGACCTGGTTGGCACCCTTCACATCGTCGACACGCTGCTGATAAGGGCTGTATTCGACGAGGTCACCGGTGGTGGAACGAAGGTAAGTGACGTCCTCCGGGCGGATGCGTTTGTTGCGGCGTTGCTTTTCCGCGAGTTGTTTACCAGTGAGACGACCTACCGAGGCGATCTGCGCAACGAGGAAACTATCTGACCCGAAACTCTTGGCGGTAATGTTTTCCGCGTAGACACCCAATCCGTCGATGGCTGCGCCTACGAGTACGACGCTGGCTACTCCGATGATGACTCCGAGGAGAGTCAAGAAACTACGGAGTTTGTGCGCGCGAATGGAATCGACGGCGAGCGACAAAGCGGTAATAAGTCGATAGCTGAAGCTCACCGGTAAGTGGACTCTTTCTGGTTGCTGCCCCCCCAATTGTATAAGGATGGGAAGGTGGAGTCGAGAATTCGCCGCAATCGTGATCGAGAGAGGAAAATGGTTCTATTGTTTTTTCACCAAAAGGAAAGAGCGCCCTGCGGAAGAGCGCTCTTTCAATCTAATGGCTGCTATGTTCTGGAAACCACCACGATGCCGGCGATGATCATCACCATGCCGACCAGTTTCAGGCTGGAGATGGATTCGCGGAAGATGAGGACTGCACCGATAGAGACCAACAAGAACGTGCATCCGACCAGCATGGGATAACTGGTGGTGATCTGTTCGCTGCCAAGAACGCGGAACCAGACGAGGGCGGCGATCCCATAAAGAAGAAAGCCGATATCGAATGCGGGGTGGGCGGCTAATCCAAGAACGGAGCGAACGATGGAACCACCGCCTGCGAGTCCGCCGACGGCCAAGACTCCTTTGCGGATAAGGAGGTTCCCTATAGCGGTGAGGACGGCACTGAGCACGACGAGCAGAAATCCTGTTCTTGAGATTCCGATCATGAGCGATCTGCTCCGCGAAGTCTTGCGGGCACTCCGGCGACGACGGCATTGTCGGGCACGTCCTTGGTGACGACAGCACCGGCTCCGACCATTGCGTTCTCTCCCACGGTGATGCCGCAAAGAAGAACGGACCCGCTGCCGAGGGATGCTCCACGCTTGATGCGAGTGGGGACGACCACCCAATCGGCTTCCGTCTGCAACTCGCCAGCGGCGGTGGCACGCGGGAAGCGGTCGTTGATGAACATCACGCCGTGTCCGACAAAAACTTCGTCTTCGATGGCCACGCCTTCGCAAATAAATGTGTGGGAAGAAATCTTGCAGCGCGCACCGATGGTGGCGTTCTTCTGGATTTCGACAAATGCTCCGACCTTGGTGTCGTCGCCGATAGTGCAGCCATAAAGATTGACGAGTTCGGGCTGGAAGATTCGGACGTCTTTCCCGAGTTTCACGGAATCAGCAATAGGCATGAAAACGCTTGTCCCTGTGCATGGATTGTTGAGCGAGTAAGTATCGTACTACGCGCGAAGGCGGTTGCCGAAAACAAAAAGCCCCGGAGATGCCCGGGGCCCCGCGGCGTCCATGGAATGCTCAGGCTGGTGCTGTTTCCTTCTGCACGGCCGTGCGGAAGTAATCCAGGGAGAGAAGCAATCCGTTTTCGAGGTCGATCTTGGGCTCCCATCCGAGGAGTGCGCACGCCCTGGAAATATCGGGACAGCGCTGTTGGGGATCGTCTTGCGGAAGTGGCTTAAATATCAATCGACTCTTTGAGCCCGTGACCTTGAGCACCAGGTCCGCGCACTCCAGCATGGAGAACTCGGCCGGATTGCCGATGTTTGTGGGCTGATTCTCGTTCGAGTGCGCCAGGCGCAGAATTCCTTCTATCTCATCGGCCACGTAACAGAAGCTCCTGGTCTGCGTTCCATCGCCGTAGACGGTGAGGTCTTCGCCGCGAAGAGCCTGCTTCATGAAGTTGGAGATGGCGCGCCCATCGTTGAGTTGCAGACGCGGGCCATAGGTATTGAAGATGCGGACGATGCGCACATCTACATCGAAGTAGCGATGATAGGCCATGGTCGCCGCTTCGGAGAACCGCTTCGCTTCATCGTAGACGGAGCGCGGGCCGACGGGATTCACGTTGCCCCAATAAGCTTCCGGTTGTGGATGCACGAGCGGGTCTCCGTAACACTCGCTGGTGGAGGCCAGAAAGAAACGAGCGTTGTATTCGCGCGCGATGTTGAGCGCGTTGAATGTACCCAGGCTGCCTACCTGCAGCGTTGGGACGCCGTGAAGCATGTAGTCGACGGGGCTTGCAGGGCAGGCGAAATGAAAGACATAATCCACTGGACCAAGGTCAAAGGGTTGGCAGATGTCGCGCTCAGCGAGTTCGAAGCGAGGTTCGTTGGAGAGATGGCGCAGGTTCTCGGCGCGTCCGGTCACAAAATTGTCTACCGCTACCACATGGTGACCTTCGGCGAGCAGCGCGTCGCAGAGGTGCGACCCGAGAAATCCTGCTCCGCCGGTAACGATGACTCTCATGCAATTCCCTTCCCACCAAAGGCGGTCAACTGCCTTTTCTTTTGATGCGAGTTGAACGATTGCCGTGAGCTAAAGCAGGAAGGAAAGTTGATAAGGAGAGTGTTCGATGAGGCGTCCGCCCATGCGTTTTTTGAACTCATAAACACCGGGATTCCGCTTCTGGTCGGCACCTTCGAGGTCGTAGGTCGTAACCCCGGAAGCGCGCAAGCGTTCCATGATGCCCCACTGGAGGCCCTCGTTCACGCGAGAATTGCGCAGCTCGTAATCGAACGCTCCCCAATTGTAATGCGCGATATCGCCGACTCGAAGCACCAGCGCACATCCGCCGATCTTGTCTCCGACCATCGCCCGGAAAAAATGTGCGGTGACCTGGGGATGAAAAGGCGAAGAGAACTGTTCCCTGACTGCGCGCAAAAACTCGGCATCGCCATACTGGGGAAAGCCTTTGCGTTTCGCGAGATCGGAAAGCATGTTGATAAGAGCCTGCAGCGCTTCAGGCGAATTCTCTTCGACAACGATGCCGCCGTCGCGGTTGAAACGATTCTTTCCATAGCGCCACTCTTTATTCAATCCCTTGTCGAGTTCCTCAACAGGCTGAGTGAGATCGACCAGGTAGGTGAATTCAGGCTGCTTTGGCACGGTGAATCCAAGTTTGAAAGCGGCGTTCGACGCTGCGCGGTAGGGTTGAAAGGCGGCGAGCCTGTATCCTCGGCGCGCCATGGTTTTCTTCCAGGCGAGAAACGCCTTCTTCCCTATTTCGCCTTCCGCCATCACAGGTCCACGCGCGACCCACGCCATTTTTATGCGGAGCGGGCTCACGGATTTTTGAAGCACCTGTGCCAATAGCACCGGCACCTCGCCATCCATCACCATCCAACGCTCAACGTGTTCGCCGACGGCTTTCTTGGCCTCTCCCCACGCCCATGCCTGCAACGGATGAGAGGACCCAGCAAAGCTGACAAGCGCGTTGTCCCACTGTCGTGCGTCGGTGATTTCGCAGGTCTGAAGTTGCGGCATGGCCTTCCTGAATTGTTTCGGAGTGCTTGATTGTATCCGATTGCTTCCACGCCGGGAGGGTGGAAAGTCGATGTTAAAATGTGAGAAATGGCGGAAGAACTGAGTCGCAGAACATTCATGGCACTAGGTGCCACCGCCAGCGCGGGGTTGTTGGTCGGGGCCGACATGATGCGTTGGGAGCCGCACAGGCTGGTCGTGGAGCGCGTCGAGTTGCCGATACGAGGGCTGCCGGAAGCATTCGACGGATTCACCATCGCGCACCTCAGCGACTTCCACCACGAACCCTATACGACAAAGCAGGACATCGACACCGCGGTCGCGCTGACGAACTCACTTAAACCCGACCTGATCGCGTCCACGGGAGACTATGTTTCCAGCCGCGAGACAGGCAAGGAAGATCCCGAAGCTGCACAAACGGTCTATCCATGCGCGGAATCGCTGGCAAATCTGCGTTCACGTTTCGGCACGTTCGGCGTAATCGGCAACCACGACTACAACACCCAGCCGGAACTCATCGTGGAAGCGTTGCGCGCGAAGCAGATCCACATGATGCGCAATCAATCGTTTCCTATCGAAAAAGATGGGGCGAGGATTTGGGTCTGCGGCGTGGATTCCTACGCGCGCCACGACTACGACAACACCTTGCGGAAGATTCCGATCGGCGAAAAGAAGATTCTGCTGGCTCACGAACCCGACCTGGCCGAAGAAGCAGCGCAGTTTTCCTTCGACGTGCAACTCTCGGGACACTCACACGGTGGGCAAGTGAAACTTCCGCTGCTTGGCGCCTTGTATCTGCCGGAATTCGGCAAGCGATATTTCGAAGGACTCTACCGGATTCCCCGCCCCAAGGGGCCACTGGCCACCGGCTTGCCGCTGCAGTTGTATGTGAACCGCGGCATCGGAATGGTACATCTGCCGATTCGTTTCGACTGCCCGCCTGAGATCACGCTGCATACGTTGCGCGTGTCGCGAACCAATTCCTAGTTTTCATTTTTACTTTTAGAGATCTTCCGGAGGGCGAAGGCTGGGCGTGCGTTCGATGTTGGACAGTTCTTGGCGTAGAGCATGACGCAAGCGGCTTTGCGCATCGTTAGGAGTGGAAAACTCCTGGCGATCATGCGACGGAGCCGAACCTGAAAACCGGGAACGATACAATCTATTTCCGCAGTCCGAGCAGGAGAACGGCGCCAAAAACAATACTTCGAGTAATAAACGCTTTAGCCCCGATTCGAATTCCGGGCGGAAACGCACGCGGAAGATACGCGTGCCACCACAGGCTCGGCAGTGGTAGACAGGCTTCCTGAACTTGACTTTGATTTGTACCGGGGTCATCAGCGGATAGACCTGGCCTTATTCCTAGCCCATGGAAAGGATGCGTCGCAGATTGCGCACAAAACCGCTGGCAGAGCGGCGCTGACTTTTCGCCGACAGTTCCCTGATCTCTTCGCCCTGGCCAAGATTCACAATGTTGGAATTGAACTGGTCTCCCAGCAGTTTGACCAATGCCTTGATCCAATAGGATTTAGGAGAGATGAACTGGCTCTGGAAGAAGGGTACGACCTGCAATGGATCTGAGTGACGGATCATCGCTATGGACGCGAATTCATTAAGATCGGCGGAGTCAATATCGCGGGGTGAGAGATCTGTACCCACTCTTACGCCAACTTCCTGGATTGAGGCGCGATGGAGGAGGAATTCGCAGGGCGCTGCCGGACTCGCGGTTGAGGCACGACGAGCAACAAATACGAGATTCTGTCCTTCTATCCGCACCACTACAGGCGCAGGCAGTTCGAAGGGAAGATCAGGCACATCCGTCGAAACCCAGATCAACGGTATAGGCGGAAAATTTGGTGTTTGTTCCATTCAGGCGGTCTCACCACTGATTATAGCAAGCAGCGACGCTAAAATACGGACGCCTATGAGTGAATATTCTGGACCATGCACACAATAGTCTGGGATCGTAATGCTGCCCTGTGTGGACAAGGGTCTGCTCCGCTCGCCGCTCGCGCAAGGCGCGAAGCACCGGAGCGGCCTTCATGAAATTGGGCCGGGCACCTACGACGTGGAGGATGTACATAGTTCGCGACAAGCCTAGCACAAGGAGCGATTTCCGCCGAAACTAAGACCAAAATGACCTTCTCGGGAATGGGAAGCAGATTGGGCAAGGCAACTCAGAAGCATCCGGATTTGCTGCCGAACCGTGTTAAACTGAGCTCCATCGACTCATCAGTGCAGGATCGCTACCACATGCCACTTCGCAGGAATCTTTTCGTCGTTTTTGTGCTCGCTGGCTGCATCATCTTTACTTGCACAGCAGCCGTGGCCCAGCAGCAAGCTCCGTCCCAAGGAGCTAGCGCCGATCCCCAGGCGACCACCGAAGAGAAAGCGCCGGTGCGCTCGTACATCGACCAGACGCAGTCGATGACGACCCTTGCTCTGAACCCCGGCGATCTGGTCGAGATCAATACTGTGGGCGTCCCTGAACTCACGACTCGAATCCGCGTAAACGAAAATGGCGAAATCTATCTTCCTCTGGTGGGATACATATCCGTTGGCGGATTGCGACCTACGGAAGTCCAGAAGCTGATCGAGAAGAAACTGGTGGAAGGGCAGTTCGTGAACAACCCTCACGTTTCCGTCAGCACCTCGGACTCGATCGGAGTCACGGTGATCGGAGAAGTAGTACACCAGGGGGTCTTCCCCATAGCCCAGGCGCGAAGATTTTCAGACGTTCTCTCCATCTGCCAGGGACTGAAGCCCACGGCTGGACGCCAGATCACCTTGACACACCGCAGTTCCAGCGAGACGCGCACCTTCAAATACGATCCCGACAAACTATCGCAACAGGATTTCGAGATGCAGCCTGGCGATGTGGTCTCTGTTCCAAAGGCCGGGCTAGTGTACGTTGTGGGCGAAGTCAACTCGCCGGCGGCCCTTGCGCTGGACCAAGATGAAACGCTGAGCCTGCTTCGCGCTATCGCACTGGTTCGCGGTCCCTCGCGCGGGGCTGCGCTAGACAAATCCACCATCCTCCGTAAAGATGCGAACGGCAAGATGACCACCCAGAAGGTAAGATTGAAAGCACTTCTGGCGGCGAAGACGGAAGACGTTTTCCTGCAACCTGGCGACGTACTCTACGTGCCAAGTTCAAGTTCGATGAAGGGCTTTCTGCGTCGCGGCGCTGAAGGCGTGATGCAAGCGACGACGCAGCTCGCAGTGGTTGGCGCTTTCTAAGACTGTTCGTAGGAAACGAAAAGCCGCTGGCTCCCAGCGGCTTTTTCTATTGCCTGAAGACTTCAGTCAATGACTCACGCCCTCGTGCTTCAATACTTTCAGCAGAGTGAGGAAGAGGATCTTCAGATCGAACATCATGGAGCGATTCTGCAGGTAGTGGTGGTCGTATTCCACCTTCACGGGAATAGGAAGTTCGTCGCGTCCGTTGATCTGAGCCCAACCGGTGAGGCCGGGAATCAGACGATGTATGCCGCGTTTCGTCCGCAATCCAACCAGATCATCCTGATTGAAAAGTGCGGGGCGCGGACCGACAAAACTCAGGTCGCCTCGCAGGATGCTAAATAACTGCGGCAATTCGTCCAGGCTGGAGCGTCGCAGGAATCCACCGACAGGAGTGAGGTACGACGCGGGATCGCTGAACAGGTGGGTTGCCAGTTGCGGCGCGTCGATGCGCATGGAGCGAAACTTTGGCATGCGGAAGATATTGTTGTCGAGACCGACGCGGTCGGACCAGTAAAGCGCGGGCCCCTTCGAGGTGAGTCGGACGGCGATTGCGACGAGAGCCATGGGAATGGCCAACACGATAAGCAGAGCAATGCCGGCCAGCAGGTCGAAGGCTCGCTTCGCAATGCGTCCGGCTCCGCCGACGATGTATTCGTCTGCTGCCGGTTTCATCCCAGCCGCTGCCATTAGCGCGCTCCTATTAAATAGACGTTCACCATGTCCTTACGTGCGCGTTCGGCGTCCTTGGCCAGCCATTCAAAACCTGCGGACGCAAGCTTATCGGTGGAGATGGCGAATGATTGCGTTAATTTGGAAAGCGCCTCAAAACTGATAGGCCCGTTCTTGCCGATGAGTTTGAATAGCGAGCACCCAGCGGCTCCGCTCCAAAGAAGAGCGTAGGGGACGGACATCGGGCGGTGGCGTTTCATGCTTGAAGCGAGATTATTCACAAAATCGGAGAGATCCATCGGGTGGCGGTCAGCAATGTTGTAAGCCTCGCCCGGAATTCCCTTCTCTGCCAAGTAGGCGAAGGCGCGAGCGGCGGTGTAGACCGAACCGAAACTGCGCGTCACCCTGCGCGAACGAATGTGGAAATAATATCCCTTGTCGATGGCGCGCATCAGCTTGAGCAGGTTAAACCCCGCGTTGGGGCCGTAAGTAAGGCAGGGACGTCCGATGACAACTTCCATTCCATTTGACGACATCTGGCGCGCGAGTATTTCGGTCTCGATCTTGGTTTGCGCGTAGAGAATTTCCGCACCTTGAGGCGCGTCTTCGCGAACGCCAACACCACATTGTCCTTCATAGACATGCGCGCTGGAGGCGATGACGACACGACGAACGCCGGACTTCCTTGCGGACTCCAAGACATTTCTCGGGCCGCCTACGTTCACGTCCCGTGCGCGCTGACGGTCCGCCTCGGTGTCCAGCGAAGTGTGAGCGACTCCTGCAAGATGGATGACCGTATCTGCGCCGGAGACAAGTTGTGAGACTGCGGCAGCATCGGTGACATCGCCAGGAAAGGCCTGAACATCCGACGAGAAGGCCGAAGGGTGAGAACCGCGATCGAACACACGCACCGTGTCCCCGCGTTGCAGCAAAAGCGGAATGAGGTGCCGGCCGATGAACCCGGAAGCTCCCGTTACTGCAACGATCTTCATCGAGAAGCCCCCTTTTGATTTCCCGCAACAACGACGGCAGCCGGTTGCGATTGCGGCAATCCGCAAACCCGTTCTAGCACGCGAATGTATTCCTCGGCGGTGCTGCTGCGTGACAGCTTTGCAACCACATGGCGGCGAGCATTCCGTCCCATCTCTTCGCGAAGAGCGGGGTCGTCATGGAGGCGCACCAAGGCTGCGGCGAGTTGCTTCGCGTTTTCGGGTTCGATGTAAATGCCGGCGTTGCCTTCTTCCAGAATCTCTCGCGCCTGCCCATCGACACCGAGGATGCTCGGCTTGCCGCAGGCCATGAACTCGAGCATCTTCGTCGGAATAACGGTCTTGAAGACTTCAGAATTCTTCAGCAGCACGAGACAGGCGTCCGACATGCGAACAATGTCGGGTATAGCCTCGCGCGGTTGCTGCTCCACGAGCATCACGTTATCGAGTCCGCGCGCGCGCGCGCCCGCAGCGAGTTTCTCGCGATAGGCGCCGTCGCCGACCATGAGAAAAACGAGATCAGGAAGCTTGTCCTTGAGCAACGCAGCGGCTTCCAGCAGGGTTTCGAGTCCGTGCGCCATACCCATGGTCCCGATGTAGGAGGCGACGAATTTTCCTTCCAGCCCGAACCGGCGGCGAAGGTCTGCGGGCGGCGGACCGGGGGAAAAGGTCTCCGTCTCCACGCCGTTATAGACGAGAGAGATTCGTTCCGGCGCTACGCCCCAATGCTTGACGATGTGGTCCTTGAATGCTGGAGTGACAACGACCAGGTGGTCGCTGTGTTTGTAGAGGAACTTCACGATGCGATGCACGACTTTGTATATCGCAGAGCCCTTCGAGCCCATACCGACGCCTTCGAGCGACTCGGGCCAAAGGTCTCGCACTTCGAAGACGAAGGGTACACGCTTCACGCGGGCGATCACATATCCGGCGACGGCGATGAGCAGCGGGGGCGAGGTGCCGATGACAACCTGCGGACGCGGAAGGAACGATCCCGTCACGGAAGCGGAGGCGCAGAAAGAGGTGTAGTTGAGCACGCGCTCCAAGGGCTTCCGGTTCGGGTACGGCAGCAACCAGGTACGCGCCACGTTGACGGCGTCCACGCGTTCGCGAAAGAAGCCGCGCCGAAATCGCGAACGGTATTCGGGAGCGATGACTCCCGTCGGATGATTGGGAAATCCCGTCAGCACCGTGGAGTCGTGGCCTTCGGCGGCCCAGTGCCGCGCCAGCTCCGACGCCCGTCCGGCGAGCGCGCCCATCTCCGGCGGATAGTGCTGCGATACGTAAAGGATTTTCACGGTTTCAGTAGTAACACAGTTTGAAAATGGTCTTGAAAACGAGTGCCCGACGGCGATTCAGGCCGCTGCGCGTGTAGGCTTCCCACCTGTCGGCGGTGGCCTCAAAGATTGGTTCTTTCGTAAGAAGGTACATGACTCTCAACTGCGCTATGTGCAGCCGATGATAGAACGGGCTGGTCAGCATCTTCAGCCGGGTGCCCGACTGTTCGTAGAGCGACCAGTATCCGGTATCGAAGGTGTGTAGCTTCGCCTTCAAGGTCTCTACGGAATCGCAGAAAAGCTGCTTTGCCCGCTCATCGCCGGTCGCGAGGTGGAGATCGTAAACCCCCCAGAGAGCCCACATGAATCCGTTGAGGATATGGGTGGGAGGATCGACGATGTACTCCTCAATCCAGCGATAGCCTTCTGTGTCGGTGAAGTGAACTCCGCCCTCGGCGACATCGACCAGCATGGGAGCGAACGCTCGTTCGGCGGCTTCGAGATACCTGGCATCTTTGGTTTCAAGCCAGGCGCGAAGCAGAAGCGAGATACCCTGCCCCTGTGCCAATCCCGAGTACCACGGCGCGAGCAAAGGGGTGCGGTACTCCCAATCGAAGTGATGCATCCACACGGAAAATCCCTGGGGATTGGCCTGCAGATTCTCCACAAGCCAGTCGGCCACGAGCAGGAATCGGAGCCTGCGCTCTGGCTCCTCAGACCTAAAGTAATGATTGAAGTTGCCGAGTCCATACTGGGCAATCGCAATAGGGTTGTATTGAATGCCCATTGCGCCGAGGTAATCGAGTTGAGGTATGCCTTGGGCGTCGAAGTGCCCTGCGTAATCGCTCTTGCCCAGAAAGGGCATGTAATAGGGACCGAGTTCGCCGGGGGTAAATGCATGGACGGCGGGAGTGTCATGCCAAAAGGTGAGCTGGCTCGTCTGCGGCGTCAAGTAGGCGCCGAAGATTCTCTTGTAGTAGTTCAACCGTTTTGACAGTTTGGCGATCATGCAAGGTAGCTTCTCGTGCCCAACTTAGGCGCGGGTCGCGGTTTCCTTCTCCTCGTAATTTCTAACTGCGACAAGGGTGCGGTAGAGACTCAGCAACTTCTCCGCATTGTGGCGCCAAGTGAATTCGGCAAAAACCTCAAGGCGTCCGGCTTCGGCGACGCAAGCGGCCTCTTCCGGAGAGGCAAGTATCTGCTGCAAGATGGCGCTGACGGATTCGACAGACTTGGGTTCGGCCAGGTATCCGCTCTCACCCTGAACGATGAAGTCGGACGGCCCTTGCCCCCGGCATCCGATGGTCGGGCGGCCAAGGGCCATTGCTTCCAGGTAGACCACGCCGAAGGCTTCGCGCCAAGCGGGCAGACAGAAGGCGTCGGCAGCGAGAATCTCCGACTCGGTGTCGCGATGCGAAAGCATTCCGGTGAAATGGACGCTGTGCCACAGGTCGAGATCGCGTGCGAGTTCCTGGAGCGCGCCCCGTTGCGGACCATCGCCTACAACCACGACCTCCATCCTCGTCCCGGTTGCTTTTATGCAGTCGGCTACGGCGCGCAGCAGGAAATCGATTCCCTTGTTGGAGTCGAGATTGGCTGCCGTGACGATACGAAAGGCGCGCTTTACGAAGAGCTTAGAAGGCAGAAGATCTTCGAAGATGCGGAAGCCATTCGGGATGACGGCGATGTTGTCGGTCCGGTTAGCGAACTTTCCCACGTATGATCTGAGCGGACTGCCCACCAGGAGCACGCAGTCAGCCTCGTCGAGCATCTTGCCGATCTGGCGACGCTTGCTTTCGGTATCGGAAAAACCGGGACTACCCTCTTCGCCATGAATCGTGACAACGTAAGGAATGCCGAACTCACGTGCCAGCGATTGTGCCGCGTACCCGCAAGTGTCGCCATGCGCATGAATGACTTTTATTCCGCGTTCCCGCACGATCTGGCGCAGTCGCGGCAGCACTCCGGCGCGAACAAAACTGGCGGCCAAGGTTCCCAAACGGTATTTGGGAAGACTGAAGTAGCGGAGGGTTTCCACGGTGAAGTTCTCGTCTCTATAGGCGGAGGAGTCCACCGATGCTTTGTTGGGAGTGCGCTCGGCGATGGAGCGCGGAAGCCACGCTCGACTCATGACTACGTGAACCGGCGTGAAGTCCGCCAGTTCCCTTACCTGCTCGAGCACGAAGTTTCCCTGTTTTTCGCCCGGACGCTTGGGGAAAAATGGCGTGAGCACCAAGGTCGAGAGCAACTTGTCGTCGGATCCCGAAGAAGAAGGCATACGTTACTCGGCCAGCAACGCCGCAGCGAGGAAGCACTCTGCATCGACGCGAATGGGTGCTGACTGCGCGAGGCTGTGGTTGATAGCGAAAGTGGCGAGCGTGCTGGCAATCAATTCGACGGGAGAGATGGGTGCAGCCTGGCCATCGCGGACTGCCACGGTCAATGCCTCCCACTCGGCGACATGGCCTTTGTCCTGTCGCAAACGAAGCTTGGTCAGATTGCGGTGACCGTTGTGCACCACTTCCAGCGAACGGAAATCGTCCAGCACAGCGACCGTTCCCGCCCCGATGGCTTCTACCCGTTCCTTGCCAAAGGATTTATCTCCGCCACTAGCGTACTGGATGGTGCCGACCGAGCCGTTGGCAAACTGTATGGAGACGGCGACGTCATCCGGCATGGGCTCGCCCGATGTGGGCAGCGAGTTCGCGAATACGGAAACCGGTAGCGACCCGGTGATGAACATCAGGAAATCCACGAAGTGGCAGACTTCTCCGATGATGCGACCGCCACCCTGCGCGGGGTCATGGACCCAATGCGTGGGCGGAACGAATCCGGCATTCACTCGATAGTGTGCCGTGATGGGTCCGCAAGCGTTCTTAAAGGCGGCCCGCATCATCTGCGCCAAGGTCGAGAAGCGACGGTTATAGCCGACCATCAACAACGGCGAAGACGGCGCGTAGTGATAAGCGCGAACGATTTCCGCCAATTCCTGTTCGCTGAGGCAGAGCGGCTTTTCACAGAAGACGTGCTTGCCTGCGCCCAGTGCAGCGACCACCTGCCGCGCGTGCAGGTGATGCCGTGTGCTGATGGCGATGGTGTTGATCTTCGCGTCGGCGAGCAACTCTTCTTCGCTCGTCGTGCAGAAATCGAATTTAAAGCGGTCACCGATGTGTCGCGCCGTGCTGCCACTTGCAGTGCAAACGCCGGAGAAAGAAACGCGCGGCACTTTTTGCATCGCAGGCAATAAGACGCTAGAGGCAAACAATCCGGCGCCCAGCATTCCGACGCGCAGCGTTGCGTCCGGCGCTGCCTGGCGTTGAGTACGCGGCAGATCAAGGCGGCGTGCAAGTCGCGGAGTCTCTGGGTAAGTGATGAGCACGGCCAGAAATTGCTGCGGCCCGGACTTTCCCGTGATGAGGTCGTAAGCCTCCACCGCGCGCTCGATGGTGAATCGGTGCGTGATAAGCGGCTTCAATCGCAACTTGCCGGAGGCGACCAGTTCCAGGAACGCCTGCATGTTGCGCGACTCTGTCCAGCGAACATACGAGATGGGGTAGTCGTGCCCCTTCTCTTCATACTCGGGATCGTAGCGGCCGGGCCCATAGGAACGCGAGATGCGGAAATCGAGTTCCTTCTCGTAGAAGGTGCGGCGCGGAACCGTCATGCCGACGGCGCCGACGGCGGTGACGCTGGCGCGCGAACGCGCGATGTCTCCGGCAAGTTCCAGAGGCTCGCTGCTATCGGTGGCTGCCGTGATCAATACGGAATCGACTCCGGCTCCGTGCGTGCGCGCGGCAACCAGCGCCTTCAGCTCGGCGGCGGAGCTTGCGGTAGCGTCGCATCCGAATTCGGCGGCGAGTTGGCAGCGGGCGTCGTTCAGGTCCATGCCCAACACTACGCAACCATTCGCCTTCAGCATCTGGACGGTGAGTTGACCGACGAGGCCGAGTCCGATGACGGCAACGGTTTCACCGAGCTTTACGTCAGTGATGCGTATGCCATGCAGTGCAATCGCGCCAACGGTGGTGAAAGCCGCTTCCTCGAAAGAGACTTCGTCGGAAGGAATTGGCGTGGTTAGCAGGCGCGGGACGGAAACAACCTCGGCGTGGCTGGCATACTTCATTCCTGAGCAAGCGACGCGATGGCCGACCTTGATGTCGCTGATTCCGTCGCCGACGGCCACCACTGTGCCGGCGCTGCTGTATCCAAGACTGAGCGGCTCTTGCAAACGATTGCGCACGGCCTCCAAGGTAGTGAGGACGCCTTCGCGCTTCGCCTTATCGAGCACCTGGCGAACGAGGTCGGGACGCGCCTGCGCTTTTTGCAGCATGTTCTTCTCCGCGAATTCGAGCACCATGCGCTCGGTGCCGGCGGAAACCAGCGATGCCGAGTTGGCGACCAAAACGTTGCCCGGCACCGGTGCAGGCGCGGGAACTTCCAGCACCGTGCTATGCCCTGTGCGCGCGGATTGGAACATTTGCTTCAAAGGTGACTCCTGGTCTGTTTTCTGGTGATAAGGGGGCGGTGTCGCAACTGCCCCCTGCGGGCGTAAACCCGCGAAAACAGATGATTTCCGAGTGCGCTTATCGGTTCAGATTAGCACATTTCGGCCAGCATCCCGCTTGAGAATCCATATGGTCAGGGACGATTGGCAGTGGTTTTGGGGAGAGCATTTTCTGTGCTGGCAAGGTTCGATTTAACAGCGCGGAATTTGCCACTGCGCTCCCGCTCTATCTCGTCCACGTATTCGAACCGCAAATCGAGTTTGGGACTGATCCAGTGATGGACTTCCTGTGCAACCAATTCTTCGTCGCGTCCAGAGTAGGCAGGCCGCCGAACAATTCGCAGTCGGATTTCGCCGAGACGATCCTGTACGACTTGGCATTCTTGTATGTTCACCGTGCCTTTGAAACAGTAATCGAAGCGCATGATCCGATTGCCTTCCGGGGTCACGACGAAATCGTCTACGCGACCAAGTATTCGCGTCAGGACTGCACTCTGCCGACCACACGGGCATTGAAAGGACGGCTCGGACCAAAGCCCGGTATCGCCAACCTCGTATCGCAGGAACGGGAACTCCGGGTTGGCAAACCCTGTGCACACGATGGTCGCCTCCACTCCGTCGGCAGTCGTGTGTTGATCAACAGCTTCCATGATGCCGAATTCAAAGTCCTCGTGATACACAAACTCGGTGCATTGCGATGCGTTCCCGCAGCCCTCTGAAAATCCGTATTGATCGGTCAGAGTTGCACCTGTGAACGATGCCAGGTCCCGTCGCTGAAAATCGAGCATGTTCTCTGCACCCGTCACAATAAACTTTGGCGGCCGCGGGAGTTTAAGTCCAGCTTCCAGGGCTGCGTATGCCGCTGCATGGAGAACCGAGGGATAGCCCGAATAGTATTGGAAATCATGATCGTTGAGGAACTCGATGATGGCAGGAATCTTCGCCGGGGTGAGGTGGTGCATGTTCACCAAGCCCTGATGCATCGGCCAATTCCACCGCCAGTACGGCGGACGCGACTGCTCGGGAGGCACTGCCATTTTCCCCGTGAAATTCACATGCCATGCATCCAATTCCATCCCGAAGCGCGCACGGTGACGCCACCATACAGCCCACTGAAATGCCATGCCACGCTTGCTCGTAAGAAAATCGAGGCTTTTTCCAGTTGTACCGCTGGTGTGCCGCGCAACGGTCTCTTCGCTTCGCGCAGCCGATGAGATCAGTTGAGAATAATTCTGACGGACATCCTCCTTCGTCAGAATCGGAAGCTTGGAAAGATCCGCACGCGAACGAAAATCTTGCGGAGTGAGTTTCCGCTTCGACATTCGCTCGCGATAAAAGGGGACCGTGTCATAGGCGTGACGCACGAGTTTGCGAAGCTGCTCGTCTTGATAATTCGCAATCTCACCAGCCGACCACTTTTCAGACTCTAACAGCCATCCGAGCCTTGCATGGAATTCCTTGCCAAACCGCGTGCGCGATTCTCGCCAGCCGTAGAACGAACATGCCGCGTTTTGAAGCAGGACTGGAAACTTTGGATAAAGCCGTTCGCTCAAGTTCGCGGTCACTTCACAACCTCGATCGCGACGGGTGCAGGAATCGCCTTTCGCTCAATGCGGCCCTTCCAACCGAAGTGCGGTTCGAAGTGGAAGGTCGCCTCGTCGGAGATCGATTCCAGTTTCCCATTCCATGCGGCGACATTGCTACGAACGACGGTGTCGCGCCATGCATGTGCGGTAAGCGGATAGCCGCGCGTGGCAAACGCGTGACTTACGATGGGAACCTTGTCAGGGTCAAAGCCCATGAAGTAGGCGCAAGCCGCGTCCACCGTTGGCGGCTCGATGCCGAATAAAAGAACGCCGGCGGCGACCGGGTCGGGATTCATGGGACCGCGACTTTCTCCGGCAATGATGCCGTCCACCAGCGCGTAATGGCGTTTGCGATTCTCAAGGCGCGGTTCGCGCAGCGATCCATCGTGATTGCCGTAGGCCACAACCTTGTTCAGGTCGAGGCACATTCGCCAGATGGTGTCGTTGCCAAACCAGTTGCCGCTGCGGATGACGGTTTCAGTGTCGCCGAAAACATGAGTTCCCACGCGGCGCGCACGTTGCATCAACCACGGACCGACGCCGGGAAACTTCACGATCACGCGGCGCAGACCAGCGGCGACGCTTCGCTCTAATCGGTGCTTCGCGCCCGGTTGCGGATGTTCGTCGCCTCCCTTCTCGGGCGCGCCTTCGGTGTGGTGTGGCAACCAATTTTTATCGGCATTCACGCCGACGAGATTCTTCAGCGTCGCCGTGACGCCGGCTTTCTTGTGACACTTCAATTTCGGCAGACTGAACAACACATCACACTTGATGACCGATCCGGAGATGAGGTATTCGTGGCGTCCGCCCGAATGGTGATGGTTGACCTGGCCCGAATCGTAATCGGCGCCGTAGTAGTTCCCTTCACCTGCGTGCCCCACGAATTCGCTGGCGGAACCGAGATTCAAGGCGACGCCGCCTTCGGGATCGCCTTCTACTTTGTGGCGACTCACGATCACGCCAGCTTCGCTTACCCATTCTTCTTGGCGCAGGTCAATAACTTCCAAGTTCAGTCCGTGCGAACGATAGAACTCGGCAAGGCTATCGAGTCCGAGTACGCGCACAAGTGCGGAGAACGAAGAATCCGTTTGCGGAGCATCGGCCAGCAACAGGCGGCCTCGTCCTTCGAGAGCCTTCCAGATGTAGTCGGCCACGGCGCGAATCACGCTGCCGTGGGTGACAACGTATTGCCAACCTTCAGGATCGCGAGGGTGCTTCTCCTTCACCATATTCGGTTTCAGCAGGACGGTCTCGCCGGGACGGATCAGCGATGACAAAGGGTTCCAGTCCGGAGTGCCAAAGTGCTCTGCGTCTAATCCAGCCAGACGGAAACATTGGCGCACGGCTGCATACGCAGCATTCGCTTCGGAGCCCACTTCGGAGAAGCCGTATTCCGGATATGCCTCCGCAGGATGGTAAGGCGCAGCACTCGGATAGACGGCCGTCTCTGACTGAAAAACAGTCACCTGATTGGAGGGATAGGACGGCATATTCTAGAAGTGCTCCCATTGCTAAACGGACGCGAAATCCGTGGCTCTAACTACTAGCACTGTCGGAGTTTGACAGCCTCAGATTAGCACGTTTATCCAACGCCGATGTCGCGGGAAAGCCGCGCAATCCGGCACTCCCCAGCAGCGCGCGAAGGTCCGAATTCAGTCACCTTCGTTGCCTGCGTGCTTCGCGGCCCGCTCAAGTTCCCATAGCTTCACGATGTTGAACTGCTGGAAGATGGCATGCATATAACAGAAGATGAAGCCTTGTTTGCCGTCAAGAAATCCGAAACGAAAAATGTACATGTAGAGGAACAGGAGGAAGGCTCGTCCCGGCAGGTGGGGCCAGATGCGTTCCTTGATGAAGCGTTTGCGCTCTGCCTGCGTACCGAAGATGTTCGGGGGAAGAGAATCATGCTTGTCCCCATGAAGCAGGTCGAAATAGATTTTCGCGTTATAGCTGGAATACTTATTATGCTTGTCTATCCAGAAGGTGAGGTCCTGCAAACTCATGTGCAGCAGGTCGTTCTGCAGATAGCCGACGGGGCCGTCCACGATAGCGTGCGGATCCACCGACCGCTCTTCAATACGAGCTTTGGAACGACGCACCAATCGCAGGATCCATGTTGGATACCAGCCGCAATGTTTTATCCAGCGACCATAAAACATGAGGCGGTATCGCATCCAGTAGCCGTCGTACTCGGGCGAATTCGTTTGGACAACCTGAGCGATCTCATCGCGCAGGTCAGAAGGAACGCGCTCATCCGCGTCCAACAGGAGCAGCCATTCACTTTCGAACGGCAGATTGGCTAGCGCCCAATTCTGTTGGTCGGCGTAATTAACATAAGGATGCTGCACTACTTGCGCGCCGAGGGCCGTCGCTAGTTCCACGGTTCTATCCGTGCTGTAAGAATCCACGACGTGGATTTCCGAGGCCCAATTCTGAACACTCCGGATGGCGTGCTCGATGTGGAGTTCCTCGTTATAGGTAATGATGAGGACTGAAAGCTTCAGCGGCAACCGAATGACTCCTCTAAGAACTGCTTTGTCCGATCGATCGAAAGAGTGTCACATTTTGCGAAACAGCTTCAGGACTGGAAAGACTGCGTTGCCCCCATTCTCTGGCGCGTTCTTTGAGGCCCTGATACTCAGGGTCGTCCATTTCGACGCACGCCTGCAAAACCCGTTTCCAGGTCTCGGTATCTTCCAACGGCAAGTCCCAACCCACTCCAAGTCTTTCCAGGCCGAGCCATTGAGTGCGATCGCTAATGATGACAGGAACGCCGGCGGAGCCTGCTTCCACAATCACGTGTCCGAAGTTTTCACCCAATGTTGGCGAGACGAAGAAATGGTGTTCGGCAAAAACCCGCTGCACCTGTTCAGGACTCACAAAGCCGCGATAGTTGAACTTCACATTCGAAGGAAGCCTGGCTGCCTTCTCCTGGCACTCGCGCCAATAGCGCTCGTCGTCCAAGTAGCCAAAAACGTTCAAGGTGATGTCGCCGGTCACATCACACAAACGGTCGATGATGAAGCTGAGATTCTTAAGACGGCACAATCTTGCCAAAAAAATGAATTGGCACGTTCCTTTTTTCTTGGCGACCTTCTGTTCGTCGCTGGACTCGGGGAGGGAGTTCAAGTCGGGAGCGATGTAGGTATGCGCCTCGATATCGGGAACCAACGGGGACAGAGCATAAACGACTTCTCTTTTCTCCCGCTCGGACGAGCAGTGCCATTCAAGATTGCGATAGAGACCGATCGCATTAGCAAAGGTTCTGAACAGCTTCTTTTTCAGCGAGCGGATGGTTAACGCACCCGGCCCCAGATCGCCACGTGGCGCCAGCATGACGGGGACGCTTCCCAAGTTCCGAAGTCGGCGCAGGATTAGCGCGTAGATCGAGGTGATACTCCAGAAACCGGTCAGATAAATTGCTTCAGGACGCAGGTCTTTGGCCACTTTGGCGATGGTGCCAGCCGATAAGTTCGAGGCGTAATAAACGTGGGCACGTCCTACTTCGTTCCAGTCATCCTGCTTCACGTTTGGGTAGGGCCGGCTGTCTCCATTGTCGCGATCACTGGTTAAAATATAGAAATCAAACTGGTCACCGATCTTCTCAACGACGCTTGCGGCCGTCCGGATGGGTCCGCCCGACCTGACTCCAGGAAGGTAGCGTTCGATGATCATCAGAATTTTTGGTTTCTGCACTATTTGTGCCCTCAGCCTCCCGGAAGACGGGAGCCCGATCAATATTTACGCTTCCTACTCAAATGTTGGTAGTAACCGAGAAAGTCCCATTCTCCCCGAACAATGGATCTAAAGTCATCCAAAGTGTAGGACCTTTGTATGTCAGCGCGAGGAATCTTCAGAGGGTCTATCGCATGGCGCTCGATAGTGTAGTGTAGCGCAATCACTGCACTCCGATATCCCACATCGCGGACCGCCGCAACTGCACTGTCTGAGTACTTGCCCCAGGGATATGCGAACGAAGTGCAGGGCACTCCGATGATGTCTTCTATCTTCGATTTGGAATTGTGCAACTGCACGCTAGCGTCGGCCTTCTGCAAAAGGGTCAGATTCTCGTGGCTCATCAGGTGAGAACCTATGCTGAAGCCGCCTTTCGAAAGCTCGCGCAATTGCATCCAGTTCAAGAGCGACTCGTTCTCATATAGCCCCGCATACTGGCTCGACAAGCGATTCTCGTGCATGTCGATGGTGTCGGTGCTGACATAGACGGTTGCTGGACAATTAAATTCACTCAGAATGGGAGCAGCGATCTCATGCACGCCGACATACCCATCATCGAAGGTGATCGCGCTGGTGATCCCGGACTTCGAATCTGGCCATTCACCCGAAGCGATGGTATCCACATTCACGACCTGGGTATTCGCAGCCAGCCAAGCCATCTGTTCGCGAAAAGATTCCCGGGTGACGCTGTTCGGAGATTTACCGATGGCGTGATAGAGGACCACGATGGCGCTCTGTGCGGTGCCGTTCCGGGATGCGGGTTTTATCGTTCGCCATACTCTGGCGATCTGTCGTTTGACAGCGAGCCTACTCACGCCGCTCTCCCGATTGCTTGCGGACGGTTCATCTCACGCCTCAGCGCACCAACACTGATGCCTACTGTCGCCCAGAAGACGGCGGTCTCAGGAGAGGGGCTCAAGACCCAAGCTTCCGCCATACTGCTGACAAAGGCGGAGAGTAGCGATCCAAGCGAGACGAGATAGACGAACCGTGCCGGGGAATTGCTATCTAGATCGCGGCCTAGCGAACGGACTTCGGTGGTGAGGAGCAAGAGCAGTGCCAGCCATAGGGCCAGTCCGACTACTCCGATCTCTTCGACGATAGCGAAAATACTGTTTCCTTTTTCCCGGCTGAAGTTGGAGAACGTGGAGCCCATTTCCCAATATCGTCCCATCCCGATGCTGACGCCGTACCCCGCGCCTAGTGTGCCGCCTTGTTTTGCGTATTGGTAGGAGTCCACCATCTGCTCCTCGCGAGATTCCATCAACCGATTGCCAGACTTCATGACGTACGTTGATTTGACGGTCGAGAGCAGGTTGGGACTGAATACTACGGCCAATACCAACATGACCACGAGGGCATAGGTCAATAGAATCTTCCGTCCGGGCTTCAGCGACTGGAATATCAATATCGAACCTGCAACGGCTGCCACCATCATGGTTCTACTACGAGACAAGACCAGCAAGAACAATGCGGCTGCACCCATTACCAAGAGGGCGATTCGGAGGTGTTTCGACGACCATCTGCGTTGCAATTCCAACAGGTACCAAGGCATGGAAAACAGGATGCATGCCGCAAACATGTTTGAATTGCCAGAAACACCGTTAAAATTTCCTTGGTCAGAATTAGGGCTGATGACGCTGCCGATGACGACATAGCAGAATATGGGTGCCAACGGGAGGAACGGATTCATCTCCGGATGATCTTCCGGTAATAACATGCCGCCAATGCAGAACGCGAGCACCGTGCAGGCGAACAGTCCCAGTTTCACGATGCTCATCGTGAAGTTTTCGCTCCAGAAACAAGTCAGCAGACACCAGCCAAGAAATATCCAGATCGCCAGCGTCACGTTGGAGGAGATCCGCTCGGGGAAACGCGCCGACTGGATGACGGCAAAAAGAAGAACAGGCATGATGAATACAAAGCGAAGATTACCAGCAGAAAACCTCATCGCTCCAAAGAAGAATGAGGCCAACGCCAGCATGTAGAGATATAAGTAAGCTCGCTTCACGTTATCGACTCACCAGGGCAAGAACCTGCTTGATTCTTGCCACCTCCGCTTCCATCGTCCAGTTGGCAATGATCTGCTCAGAAACTTCGCCCATCCGTTTGCGCAATTCCGGAGCGGAGACAAGTTTCAGCATCGCTGCCGCCAAGGCATCCGCATCGCCGGCGGGTACTACAAAACCATTCTGACCTTCAAGAACCAGGTCATCCACAGAACCGACTCGGTCGGAAGCAATCACCGGAAGTCCACAAGCCATGGCTTCATTCACAACCAGTCCCCAAGGCTCAATCGTTGAGGCAAGGACAAAAACATCGCTGGCCCGCATCCACTGCATCACGCCGGTAAACCCCTGGCGACCTACATAACGAACGCTGGATGATCGCGCCGCCCAGCCTTCGACTTTGGACCTCATGCTGCCATCTCCGACGACTATGAGGATGCTGCCTTCCTGTTTCGCAGACACTTTCTCGAAGGCGGCGAACAATATATCGAGGGCCTTTACGCGCTCCAGTCTTCCGACGAAGATGTAGACCACTGATTCTTCCGCAATGCCGTTCGCACGACGGAATTCGCTCTTTTCTATCATCGGCAGACTTCGTATCTGGTTCACATCGACAGTCATGTGCTGAAGATGGATATGGTCCTCCCTCACGCCATAGGCCTTGAAAAATTCCGCTTGCCGCTTTCCCGCCGGGAGCAAGGCGCTCGCTGCACGGAACAGGGACGGGTAGATCGCTCTCTTGACGGCTTCCTTGAAGCCGCGGCGACTCTTCGCAAGTTGCGTATCGGAGTCGAAGCAGAACGGGATGCCGCTCAATCTCAACAACAAGGAGAACCACAGCAATGTCGGCGTTCCCCAACCTGCCACAAGGGCAACCGAGAACTTTCCGCCAACGATCTTCGCAGTCAGTCCCAGGAAGCGCTTCATGCGCGTCAAGATACCGGCGGTGGGGTCTTCCAGAACTTCGCCGCCTACATCCTGCAGACCCCAGTTTTGGGATCCTTTCCCTGTTACGAAGTAGACATCGAAGTCATATGCGGAATCACTCTTCAGAAACACCAACTTGTGACAAATGTAGGTAGTGGGCTCGACGTGCAACAACAGGCACTTACGTGGAGCAGTCCGAGCGGTGTTTGTCGCGATGAATCGCTCTTCCATACCTCCAGGTAAGGGACGCGGTCGCTCTGAGTGCCCATCATTGGAATCAAACTGCATCCGTATGCCATACTCCGTCGTCGCACAAGCCCGCTGTCATTCTCAGTATGAGACTCAGCGTGGGTCCGGCGATCAAGCCCTGACAAGAAATTCGTGGAAGAATCGAGATTGTACTCGATTTCCCAAGCAACAACTACTCTACTGTTTGCTTGCTAGTTGTGGTTGAAAGCGTTTTACGTGGAAGTACCAAGAAGACTTACTGGGGATCGTGGCCTTGCAGGACTTTGCTATATTGTCCGTATGCCCGATAGCAACAATAGGCTGCCCTCTTACCTCGAGCACGAACGGCAGATTCGTGATTCCCAAGCGCTGGTTTTATGAGAGTTGGATAACCTCTAATCAGCATGAGGCTGAGTGGGATAGGTATCGCACCTTCACCCAGAGCTGGAAGGGCTCAGTCGTAGAGCTAGGTTGCGGGACAGGGCGTTTCACCCGCAAGATTTATCGCCCTGAACTGACCATTACCGCCATTGATTTCTCGGAAGCTTCACTCGAGCTTGCCAAGAAATCGCTGCCAAACACAATCAGTGTCTCTTTTCGCATTGGAGACGTGCGCAATCTACAGCTTCCCGATTCTTCTGCCGACCACGTAATGTCCATTCAAGTTTACGAACATCTTATCGAACGCGAAGACGCCCAGATGTTCTTCCGCGAGATTGCGCGGATTCTCAAACCGGGGGGCACCGCGCTCGTTTCCGGATATGCACTTACATTGATGGATCTATTACTCGGGCATAAGGCCTCCGGCCCCGGAGGGATTCAATTCGTCCGCTATCCAGTTGCCGACCTTCGTCAGTTCGCGCACGAGGCAGGGATGGAATTCCTCGTTCATTCGAAAGCGATTCTCTTCACCAGGCGTCCATTCAACTTGCTCGCTGGAATCCTCTCTGACAAGGTTCTTCTCGCCTTGGACAAGATGCTTTCGCCGCTATGTGGTCCACTTTGGGGATCGATCATCGTCTTCAAGTTAAAGAAGCCATTACTCCGCGCAAAATGACCTCGCTTGTAGGGTGCAAGCCTTGGATCGCTGCGAGGAGCGGTGAACGGCTCGACTGATATTCGCCTTGTCCCAAAAAAGAATCCGCGCAGCAGCCTTAACACTTGCGCGGACGCGTGAATGCGTAATTTCGCAACATTGTTTCAAGTTGAAAAACAGTCTTCAGGTTCGCCCGAGTTGGTCGAAATAGCTGCTTGTTTTCATGCTAAAATCCGGAACATTCTTACATTCAGCAATTTCGTCTCATTCCCTTCATGTGTCTGCGCTACGAAGTGAAAAAGTAGTACACGAACCAGGAGTTTTGAATGGACAGCGTAAGCTCGCCCAATAGCGGCAGCCTCGTCACTTATCAACCCCCGACAGATGCGGCTTTGGCGGCTCCTCTGCCGCCCCCGCCGCCGGTACACCCGACTTTGCCCAACAAGAGCACCGAGCCTTCGCTGCTCGATTACTGGCATGTATTGGTACGTAGAAAGTGGACGATCTTTGCATTTCTCCTAGTCACCTTGACTGTCGTCATAGTCGTCAGCCTGCGCATGCCTCCTCGCTACGAGGCCGCGGGCCGAATCGCCGTTTACAAGGAAACCCAAGACAGTCTTGGCATGAAGGGCGGCAACGCCGGTAGTGCGGACACCTCCGAGGTCGAGGGCAGCGTCCTTCTGGAAACCCAGGTCCAAATCCTCAAAAGTCGCATGCTGGCTACCGATGTGGC
>JBBRZF010000020.1:0-31555 GCA_038236965.1 Terriglobales bacterium
AGCACGCGGATGTCGCTGATCGTACCGTCCGCATGGATGATGGCGTAAAGCACCACGGTGCCTTCCACTCGGTCGCGCAGCATGTCGGCCGGATACGCAGGGTCGACCTTGGTAGTCGCAATCGGCGCACTCAATTCCGTAGCGTCGTGCGTCTGCTTCAATTCGGCAAAACGGATGACCCAGCTTCCCGTCGCCGAAGTCAGGTTCGGCATGTTCAGGCTCAGCGAGTAATAGCGTTTGCTTCCGAAGACGCTTTCTTCCTCCGGGCTCGCAGGCTTCTGCGGAACGCCCGCAGCGGGTTGTCGTGGAATGTCGGGTGCGTGTGCTGCCGCCATTAGTTTGTCGCGCGTCGAGGGATCGTTGCGCGGAGTGCTTGCTCCATTGTGCGATGTTGGCTGCGTCAAGCTGGGAGCGTTGTTCCCCACGATGGGACTCACCGTAGCGCCCGCCGGAGGCTTGCCGACAAATACGCCCGCGCCGGAAGCATTGTTCGTGCCTATTCCGCTGCCCGCCGTTGTGCCGTTGCCGCCGTTGCCGTCTTTCGTCGTTCCGCCGCCCTTGATATCGGGCGTGCCCGGCGCATCAGCTTTGCCTTGCGGTCCGGCGGCAAATGCGCCGCTCCGATTTCCCGCAGGTATTTCAAGAGGCCCGTGAGCTTCTACCGGATTCAGTCCCAGCGAGATGAGCTGCCCTGAGCCGCGTCCGGTGCCCAACCCTTGTGCGCTCGCCGCCGGTGCAGCCCGCTGCGGAGCCGCATTGCCCTTGGTCTCGCCTTGTCCTGTGCCAGTGGCTCGCTGCGGCGCCACCGGAAGCGCCGGCTCAGAAACCGTTGCAGCAAGCGCGCCCATGTTCATCATGCCGGGCCGCCGTTTGATCTCCTCCATCGTGGGCAGTGCTTCCACCACCGACGCCTGCAGAATGGGAGCGTGCCGGTTGGAGGCGAGCGCATCCGGCGCAGGCGCCACCACGTCCGCCGGAAGCAGCAGCGCGTGTCGCGAAGAGGGAAGCGCCTCAGGCGCAGGAGCAACCACATCCGCCGTTAGTTGCGGAACGCGTCGCGCGTTGATGTTGTTTGCCGAGGCCGGTATCGCCTGCTGTGCCAACACAGGCGAGTTCGCCACGATGTTCGGCAGCGGCACATCGTGATTCAACCGCGCAGGATTCTTCACGAGGATGGTCTGGCTCGTATTGTCCGGCTCGGCAGGAACCGAAATGATCTCCTGCTTCGCCAATTTCGGCTCGCCCTTCTTCGCAATCTTGGCTGGCTCGCCCGGAGACTCCACCGGCGGTAGGTAGTTGTCTTCCGCGGGATAATACGCAATCTCAGAATTCTTGAACGGGTCGCGAAGCAGCGGCGCCGGACGGTCGAACACTCCCGCCAATGTGAGCGCATATATTGCACACACGAACAGAATGTGTCCGCCATACGAGCGCACTAAATTTTTTCCCGGGAACCGCCACGCTACGAATACGTCGTCCCAGAAAAGTCCGGGCTCGCTCGTCAACTCCAGCGGCGGCAGTTCCGGCCGAAAAATCAGGTCGCGCAGATTCTGGAAAAAAACTTGTCGCCAGGGATCTATCTCGACAACGAATTGCGGCGCAGCAATAGTGCTTAGCTCCGGGCTATTGTCGGCAGACATACGCGCACTTGAGGACATGAGAGGGTAGAAAATAAAGTTCCTGATTATAGCCGAGTTAGGCCAAGCCCAAGGCAAACAACTGTGAAGATGCCCTTGTTTCCCGCGAATCCCGCACGTTTCGGCTATACTCCGGAACAGTGACTTCCATGCGAGTTCCTTCTCTATTGCTGATCGTACTTTTCGCGCTGCTGGGTGCCTTGGCCGCTTCGACGCAGACCGCAACGCCACCCGCGCAACCATCGCAGGCAAACGCTCCGCAGACCACAGATGAAGTCTCCGGAATGTACACCTTTCTCCGCGAAGGAGAGTTTGTGCAGGTCACCGTGGACGAAGGTGTGGTCAGCGGATTCGTCTCCCGCTATGGCGATTCGGATACTGACAAAGGCTCTTTCCTCGACCAGTTCTTTTCTAAGGCCTCGCTCGTGGATAACAAGCTCACCTTTACGACCAAGGCCGTACACGATGTCTGGTTCGAATTCGTAGGCACCGTCGAACGCGGCTCCGCGAAGTCGCAGACCGACGAAGGCTATCGCGTGCTGCGCGGAAAGCTGACGCAGTTTACGACCGACATCAATAAGAAGTCCTCTGCCAAGACGCGCGATGTAGTGCTTAAATCTTTTCCTAAAGACGACGACGACAAATGATCTCCTGGTGCCGAGCTACAAAATTCCGAGCCATAAAAAACCGGAGCCGCTATGGGCTCCGGTTTTCTTGTGCGGTATTCGCCCGCTTTAAGATTTCGCTTCCGGCGGACGCGTGAACTCAACTGGGATCGTGGGCGCTCCGTAGCGCGTATTTTGTTTTTCCGTTAGCGCCGCCGGACCATAAGTCCCCGTAGCCTGCGCCAGATTTTCCACTGTACGCCGCTCGCCGGAAGCCGGAGTCTCCGTTTCCAGCCCATTCTTGAAATCACGCAGCGCCTGCTCGATGTGGCTCTCGATCTGTCCCGTCATCGTCGCGGCAAATGGCTTCAGAACTCGCAAGGGCGGAGCATAATTCATCTGCAAGTGAATGATCGTCTGCTCGCCCAGCGGTGCGAAACTGATGCGTCCCGTCGTCTGGGCTCCGCTGACGGACTTCCACGCGATGGCCTGGTTCGGAACCAGTTGCGTGATCTCCGCGTCCCACTCGAAACTCTTCCCACTGACGTTCACCACCCAATGCGAGCGGTCGCCATACCGTTGCACGCTTTTCACAAGGCTCGAGAATTGAGCGATGCGATTGAGATCCGACCAGGCATCGAAAACCTCGTGCACGGGGCGTCCGATCTGAATGGTTTTTTCCAGGCGGATGATGCGACTCTTGCGCCCGGGGCCGATGAAGTTAAAAGCAAATAGTGCGCCGAATCCCGCTGCCGCGCCCGCTGCAAACCCGCTCCAAAAACGATTGCGTCTCATCTTCTCTCCCTCCCCGTCAGGGAGACACACACCTACTCACGAGTGCGCATGTCGCTACGGGGTCTGCATCGTTGGAGCCTCAATCCACTGCCGGGAGTTGCCACCCTCGTGGAATGCCCCTGACTCACCCACTCTGGCGATGCCATGCAGGGCATCTACTCGCGAAGTTCCAGCCTTCCAGAGCAACTTGAATCTTTGCGCCGAACTCTTAAGTGTTAACCCCCTCGTCCAATTCAATCGGTTTTCGATTCAAGGAGAAACTCAAATGATCGCTCGACGTCTGCTTTTGAATGCCACAGTTCTATCGCTCGCCCTCGGAGTGTCTGTCTTCGCCGCTGCGCAAGACACGCCTTCACAATCCGGAAGCGACACTGGCAAAGCCAGCTCCGGCAAAATGAGCAAGAAGAATCAGTCGGGAGCAGCATCTGTGCTGGCATCTGACAAGATGTTTATCAAGAAAGCGGCACAAGGCGGTTTATCGGAGGTGGAACTCGGTCAGTTGGCAGCGCAAAAAGGAAACAGCGATGGCGTGAAGCAATTCGGCCAGAAGATGGTTGACGATCATTCCAAGGCGAATGACGAACTGAAAGCGCTCGCACAACAAAAAGGCGTCACCCTGCCCACGGAAACAAATGCCGAGGGCAAGGCAATGAAGGCGAAGCTCGATAAATTAAGCGGCGAACAATTCAATCTGGCCTATATGTCGCACATGGTGAAGGACCACATCAATGACGTCGCCCAGTTCAAGAAAGAAGCCGCCAGCGGAAAGGATCCGGATGTAAAAGCCTGGGCCGGCAAGACCGTTCCGACCTTGGAAGGCCACCTGCAAATAGCGAAAGAAACCAACAAGAAGGAAATGGGTGAGAAGAAGAGCGCTAAATAACCTTCCAGTCACACGGCGCAACAGAAATTGGGAAGAGGGTTTGAAGCCCAGCAAGCAAAGAGGCACCGCGCATGCGGTGCCTCTTGAGTTCTAAAAACGCATTCTTAACAACTGAATTTACGTTGTGCCGTTGTTATTGCCCGCAGCGGTCGATTCCGCGATCTTCTTTTCCAGGAAGGTCACGTGGCCCTCTTCGAATTCGCTCAGCTCGCGGTAGAAGCGGCGAAGCACCGGATCGACCGCACGTTCCGCGATGTTCGCGTAAAACGTCTTCGCATTCTGTTCCGCCGAAAGAGCGACTTGTAGCGCGCGTTCCCGTGGCGTCGCCTGGTTATCTTCCACGCTGAAGATATTGCCGTCATCCAGTCGCGGCACTTCGATCATTTCTTCCAGGTCTTCTTCTGTCAGCGAACAGGCGCCGTTGCCGTATCGTTCGGAATAGCGGTTTTGCAGCATCGTGCTGTGGTGCCGCTCTTCTACCGCCATATCCCAGAAGACCCCGGCTATCTCCAGCGACTCCAGGTCGCGGAACTCAACGAACATTTCGGCGAAGCGGTGGTATAGCTCGGCATTGCGTTCTTCTATGAAGACGGCTGCGTGCAGTGCCTCTTGCGGCGTGAGTGAGGTGAACGAGCGCTTCATGATGCCAACTCCCGGTCTTTAAAACACTGATGCAAGCATTTTTCCAGAAAAGCCACACTTGAGTCTGTGATTAGAGGCACAAATCCCGACTTCAGCTCTTCCTTGCAAGTCTGCCCCATCAAGCCTTGCGACGAAAATGAGCGACTCTGTTTAATACGATGCGACCCTGCTCGTCACGGATGACATTAAATCGATGCGCGCAATGCGAGCACAGCCACACGAATTTCCCGGACATCGATCGCTCCGAATTCCACAACAGGTCCTGTCCTTGGTTGGCCGCTGCTTCCACACGGACGATGTGCCCTGCCAGGAACAGGGATGAATCCGTATGGCAGGCCGGATTCGCGCAAAATGGAAACGGATGGGGACTTGGGCGGCTTCCTGTGCGCAGCATAATGCCTCGATTACTTCTCCGCGGCCACTTCCATGGAGGCGGCTTCCAGTTTCCCGATCGTCGCGCGAAGCCAGTTGCTCACTTCCTCACGCAACCTACGCTGATCACCCTTCCGCATCAAGGATTCGATCGTATCCCCTTCCTTGTTGAGTGGGATGTAGTTGCACGGGTTATCGTTCAAGAGCGCTTCCGGCGGCACAAAATCATAGAGCAGGCATTCGTGACAAGCATGGCTCCGTAGAGGAAGTCCAAAATTCAGGCAGGTCATGGTGCCCATGAATGGAGAGGCTTCTTGGCCAAGGCTTTCAAGACCGCCCTGTTCGATAAAATTAAGTTGGTAGCGCAATACTTCCAGGACATTGCGCGTATCTTCGGACATTGGGCACACCTCTTCGACGTAAGTATTGTCCTCTGTTGCAGATAGCTCCTCAGTGACTGTCGGCACCAGGAAACGTGACAACGCGCACACCGCAGTCTCTACCTCGAACCCCTTGGACTTTTCTCCTGAATCGTGACCAATGTCACAGCCTCCAGTGATTAAGTCTGGCACTCTGGGGTTGCGAACGGAGATGTCAGAGGTAGTTATGGAATTCAAGATCGATTTCGACGAGCGGCCTTTCATCGTTATCTGGGAGACGACCCAGGCCTGCGACCTCGCCTGTCTCCACTGCCGGGCAAGCGCGCAGCCCCTGCGTAACAGTCTTGAGCTGACCACCGACGAAGCCAAGCGTCTTATCGACGAGATTGCCCAGATGCAAGCGCCCGTGTTCGTGATGACCGGCGGCGACCCCCTCAAACGCCCCGACATTTTCGAACTGGTGAAGTATGGCGCCGACCACGGTGTGCGGACCTCCCTTACGCCGAGTGCAACTCCCTTGCTCACCAAGGACGCCATCACCCAGTTGCGAGACGCCGGGTTGGCTCGCCTCGCCGTCAGCCTCGACGGCCCGACCGCCGAGGTACATGACGCCTTCCGCCGGGTCGAAGGCTCTTACCAGTGGACTATCAACGCCGTCCGTTGGGCGCGCGAGATCGGCCTTCCGGTACAGATCAATACCACCATCACGCGGCACAACTTGAAGTACCTGGATCAGATGATTGCCCTCCTCGAGCAACTGGACATCGTCCTTTGGAGCGTCTTCTTCCTCGTGCCCACCGGGCGCGGACAGACCAGCGACCTTATCTCCGCCGAGGAGTTCGAGCAGGTATTCGACAAGATGTATGAAACGTCACAGCGCGTCCTGTTCGACATCAAGAGCACGGAAGCCCAGCACTATCGCCGCTATCTCATGCAGAAGCTCACGGAGGCAAAGCGCCAGAGCAGCACGCCTTCCAGCAAGATGCCATCCTTCATCGGAGTCAGTACGCCCGACGGCATCGGACGCATGAGCGGCATCAACGACGGCAAGGGTTTTGCCTTCATCTCCCACACGGGCGAAGTGTTTCCCAGCGGATTCCTGCCAATGTCGGCCGGCAACGTCCGCACGCAATCGCTGTGGGACTTGTATCGAACGTCGCCCCTGTTCAAGGATCTGCGCGACACCAACAAGTTGGAAGGCAAGTGCGGCGACTGCGAATACCGCAACGTCTGCGGAGGCTCTCGCGCGCGTTCCTACGCTCTCTCCGGCAACATCTTCGCCGAAGAACCCTGCTGCGTCTACGAACCCAAGAGCAGCAAGGAAGAACGGGAAAAGGCGGCAGCGAGTCGCGTGTAACCCCGAGCCCGTGACAGGCTCCAAAAGTTTGCAAACAGCATTATTGAAGACCCTCCTCCTGAAGGCTCCGCATAGTGCGGAGCCATTTTTTTGAGAGAAGATGGATTGATCTGCGCCCCGCTACGCCTTGTGTTTCCGGTTGGAAAGCAGGTACTCGAGATATCGCGACTGCATCTGCTGACTCGCCATCGCCTGCTTGATCGGCGGCAATTTCAGGATCACTCCGAGAATAGCCGCCATCGCGCGATGACTCGCCAACGCCTGGTTGTCGAAAATAAGGTCCTGCAGTTTGCCGCGCTCGATGGCCATCAGCACGGTGCGGTGAGCCGTGTTCACCGGAGTGATGACGCGTTTCTTCCGGGTCTTGAGAGTGATCGCCTTGGTCCGGCACACACGCTCGCAGACTCCGCAGCCGAGGCAGACCGTCTCGTCCAGCTTCGCCTTCTTTTTCTTCGGGTGTTTCGGATCGCTGGCACTGATCTCGCCCATCGCCGCCACCGGACACACCTCCACGCACTTGCCGCACCCCGAACACAAAGACTTTTCAATCTCCGGCAGAAAATTTGTAGTGTTGATGGGATTGAATGAGGCAAAGCGTTTGACGGCGAGCATCGCTTCGCAACAACATCCGCAGCAATTGCAGATGAACGAAACGCGTTCGCGGACATTTTCGCCGAACTGCACCAGGTTGTGCTCCGTCGCTTGTTGCAGCAGATCGGCGCATTCCTGCTTGTCCACCTGCCGGGCGATGCCGTGTTTGATCAGCGAGCGGGCCGTGGAGTTGAAGGTCATGCAGATGTCCATCGGGGCGTCGCAGGCGCGGTCAAGATGCATCGCCTTGTGCCGGCAGTAACAGGTGCCGATGCCTATATGCGAGGCCGTTTCTATGACCTCCGAAGCGCGCTCGTAATCCAGCACGTGCAGTGCGTTCTCGCCGGAGAGGGCACCTTCGTTCACGAAGACGCGACCGACGTTGGTTTCTCCGGCGAATAAGGCCTTTACGAATTCGTCCTCCACGTTCAGGTATTGGTGAAAAAGTTCGGCCAGCAATTTCTGGTCGTAACGATCGCCTATCCGCATCATCGAGAATTCAAAGAACCCGGCCATGGGTGGCGGCATCACGAAGGCCTGCTCGCCGTGCATCCGTGTGTCGAGCATCATGCCGCGCGAGGCAAGATTCTCCAGGATGTTACGCGTCTCCGTTTCGTTCTTTTTCCAGATGTCGGCGGCTGCCCCGATCGTGAACGGCTTGATGGGGAGCAGCGCGATTAATTCCGCTTCTTCGGAGGTGAACAGTACTTCGAGGATACGGAATAGAAGCTCGGTAGGTGGAGCCCCTTGCGGAAACCGGTTGAGACGCGCGGAAAGCTTTCGGTAACTCTCTTTGACCGTGTGGTGGGACATCGTCTGCTCCCCTCGACGCTTTCGATAACCACAATCGCACTATACGCCCGCCGGCGATGGGGAGAAAAGGGAAGGCACAACAAAGCCCGCCTGAAATTGGCGGGCTTTGTTATCTCCTCCCCGGCCTATTTGCCGGGCGAGGCGATCTTGTTGTTGATGGCGAACAGCGCCAGCTCCAGTCGGCTGGAGACGCCTACTTTGTCGAAGATATTGGTCAGGTGGTGCTTCACCGTGTCTTCGCTGAGTGAGAACTTCTGCGCGATTTCCTTATTGCTCAATCCATGGACGATGGTGCCCAGTATCTCCAGTTCGCGGCGTGTCAGCCCAAAAGCCTTCCCCGGCGACTGGGTATCGGTCACCGCGCGTTCGCGCAGGTATTGCACCATGTCGCCCACAGCTTCCCGATCCACCCAGAACTGTCCATTAACCACCGTGTGAATGCTCTTGATCAACAGTTGCGTGGCCGAATCTTTCATAACGATTCCGCGCGCTCCCATCTGCAATGCCTCAACGATCTGGCGTTTTTCTATCGCCGCCGTCAGCAGGATCACGCGGACGGCCGCTCCCGAAGTCGAAAGTTCGCGCAGCGTTTCCAGCCCCGGCATCCTGGGCATTGCCAGGTCGAGCAGCAATCCGTCGGGCTTGTTTTGCTGGACCAACGCAATGGCTTCGGAGCCATCGGCAGCTTCTCCCACCACCTGCAAGTCCGCTTCGGATTCCAGCAACCGCCTCAATCCATCGCGGAATATTGTGTGGTCGTCGGCAATGACGATGCGGATCTTCGAACGTTTATCCATGAGCGACTTGTCCTTTTTGCGGCAAAGATATTTCCAGGCGCGCGCCCTCGCCGGGAGTGGAGTCGATGTGTAACTCGCCTCCCATGCTGCGAACGCGTTCCTTGATGATGGCCGGTCCCTTGCGTAACCTGTCGAGTTCCTCAAGAGAAAGTTTTCCCGTGAATTCGAAGCCGCGACCGTCATCATCTACCATCAGCTGCCAGCACCCGTTCTCGCGCGCAAAGCGCACCAGAACGTTGTGGGCCGATGCATGTTTCCGGATGTTGACCAACGCTTCCTGGAGGATGCGCGCAAATTCGCGGCACCCATGCGGACTCAATTCCACCTCCTGCAGGTCGGAAGCGAAGCTGGCTGCGATGCCCGTATCTCGCCGGAAGCGGTCAACCGTCTCGGCCAGAAACTCGATGAACTGCTGCGGACCCATATCCACCGGACGCATCTGCTGCATCAGTTCCCGCAGATTCAGCACTTCCTTTTGCAGCAACTGTTGTACGTGTCCCAGGTCAGGAGCCATGGGGGACGCGTCTCGTTCTGCCGCGCGGCGCAGAACGTCAACCTGCATCTCCACCGAGATGATCGACTGTATGGCGCCATCGTGCAGTTCCCGCGCTACTCTGGCGCGCTCCACAGCGCCCGCTCGACTACGCAACCGCCGAACCAGGTACACGCTGAACAGCGAAGGCGCCAGCCTTCGCAACAGTTCGTCGGCAAACCGAAGTTCGCGCTCCACGTTCCTGCCAACCTGCGCATCCACCAGGAACAGACGTCCCGACCACTCTTCTCCCATTCGATAGCCGCAGGCCAGCACCGACTCGAAACTCTCGGTCAGAAACGGAAGCATTGGCAGCTCTGCCCGCGGGCTCTGTTCGTAACCCGCATCCAGCGCAAAGAACTGTATCTTCGACGAGCTTTTACGCGCAAAAAATGTGCGCGGCTCCAAACTCATCATGAACCGCTCGGGAGCCTGCGCCACCAGTTCGCGATGATAGGGACGCACTCCCTCCGTCAGCGGCGAAAGTTGCCACAAGAAGATCCGTCCCGTGGCGTGGTTCTGCAACAATACGTACGCTTTGCGGGTAGCAAAGATCCGGACATACTCCTGTGTCACCTCTTGCAAACTCGCAGGCCAGCCCCGATCGGCGTGCACCATCGACAGCACGCGATTGATCACCGTGCTCTGCGCGCGTTGTTCTTTGGCGATCTCGGCAAGATACCCGACCAGGAATCCCACTATCAGCGCGTAAGAGGAGCGAATGATGAGGCGGTTCAGTTCGAACTGCCCTTCCAGCATCTGTATCTGGCTCGACCCGGCGGTGAGCACCACCGCCTCCAGATCGAGCAGTCCTATTCCGACAACAGCCGTCGTCAATGCTTCAGGGAATCCCCAGCGGAAGCCCGCACCGATCAGCGCGGAACCAAAGAATACGAAGAACGGACTATGTGGGCCCGCCGTGAAGAGCGTGATGAGCGCGGAAAAAAGCAAGTCCACGACGTGCAGCACGATCACGAGCCGTGGAGACGATGAGTGATATCGAAGCCAGATCAGGAGTTCGACGGAATAGACAGTCCAGCAAACGATAAGCGCGTAAGCGACGTTTCTGTAAGCGATGGGATCGGGCGGGTCGAAATAGACGGCGAGCAGCGCGATGGACGCGAGCGAGGCGCGCGCAACCCCGAGAACGCGTTCCACACTGTCGCGGTCGGACTGCGATGGGGGTGCGTTCAACCGGGTTAAAAAGCGAAATGACTTGGGCCAGAGCAAATGTTTTTATCCCGGCGAATCTAAAGATTATTCGCCAAACGGTGCCTATGTCGCAACTCCATCAAAGTGGTAGTCAATTTGGCCGTCAGATTCAAGGATTGCGAAGAGCGGACTCGTTTGCAAAGTGGTAAAGGGTCACGGGAGGATGTGATTCAACTCACTGCGAAGCAGATTGTTCCGGCCTAGTGTGAAAGTGCTGAAGACCCGCAGCGCCCAGTTTAGCGCCGCCGGTTGCAGGCAGGCGCTCGGCAGATGGTTCGTCCCAGGGCGCCGGCAGGAGGAGTATGCGGTCCACGTCCAAGCTCCCGCCCATTCGTTCCGTCGCCCGACGGGAACCTCCACCTTTTTGCTCCCACAACTCCGAAGCCAAAGGAGCACACCATGAAATCTCCAGCTTATTTGAAACTACTCAGTCTCATTGCGATCGTCGTGCTGTCGATCGCGCCCTTAGTGCTTGCCCAAAAGGCCTCCGACACGAAAAGACCTGCGACGAAATATGATGCAACCAGCGAGGTAAAACTGAACGGGACCATCGAGGAGGTCAAACTCGACCCGGCCGAAAATGAAGGAACGCATGTGCTGCTGAAGTCCGGAGGGGAAACCATTCTCGTCCACGTCGGTCCGCCGGAATTCTTGAAGGAATACGACGTGAACTTGGCCAAAGGCGACCAGATCACCGTGGTGGGCTCCAAACTGAAAATCGACGGTGCCGACGAATTGCTCGCCAAGGAGATCACCAAGGGTGACAACACCGCGACCCTGCGCGATAAAAAAGGCGTGCCGGTCTGGCAGTTGTTCCCCAAAAAAAGATAGGACGTCTGGAACCCAAACTCGTTTTTCGATGTGCAGTGCCTTTTAAAAAGGGGTAAGCCATGGAGAACAGATACGAGTTCAAGGCAACAGCTTATTGGGTGCTTGCGCGACGGGGAATCGTCTCCGCAGACGCAGTGCCCCAGGCCGTGGAATTTGCCGCCCCGGCCCAGTTCGGCGGCGAGAGCGAGATGTGGACCCCGGAACACTTCCTCCTGGCCTCCATCGCATCCTGCTTCGTCAGCACTTTTCGCGCTCTGGCCGAATACAACAAGTTTGATACCGTCGCTCTCGACGTCTCAGCCGAAGGCACGCTCGACAAGGAACCCGGTGGATACCGCTTCACCGAAATTCGGGTGAAACCGCTATTAACCCTCGCGTCCGAAGAAGAGCGCGAACGTGCTTTCAAGCTACTCGATAAAGCAGAGAAAGCCTCCCTGATCAATCGCTCCCTAAGCTGTCGCGTCATTCTCGACCCCATCGTCGAAGTCAGCGACATGGTGGCCGAAACAAGTTACTAAGCAGATATGGTACGAGGCAGTAGGTACCAGGACACCCTGTAACTCTTAAGCGCGCCCTTTGCGGCGCGCTTTCTTCATTAAACACCTTGCCTGGACTCTGCACTAACTCCGCAGCGTCAGATGCCCCGCCCTACTTCTCCCCCACTCTCGTCATCCCGACCGCAGCGCAGCGTAGCGGAGGGGCCTTTTGTTCTTCTTCTTTTCACTCCCCCACCACTCTCGTCATCCCGACCGCAGCGCAGCGTAGCGGAGGGACCTTTCGTTTTAACCCGGCTAGACCGAACACTGCGCTTCACAAGCTCTTCAGATTCACGCTCCGCGCTCCGCAATTTTCAGATTCGCAATTCGCTGCGCCCCGGCACGCCGCACCGCTTTCCGGCACGCACCAATCAACCACGCCCGTTCCGGCACGCCGCGCCATCCTTAACTTCGCCGGAACCTGTCGCCGCAGGCGACGGAATTCGTTACCCACCACGGCAGTGGTGGGGGACCGCGTCGCTTCGCTTTTCTTCGTGCCTTCGCCTCTTCGCGGTGAACCGCCGACACAACCGACGCCCTGCTCCTCACAATGATCCTCAGATTCGCATTTCGCACTTCGCAATTCGCATTGTTCTTGGACGTTGACTCTCGCCTTCAATGACTCAATGACTCAATGACTAAATGACTCAATAACTCAATCGCCCAAATTCTTGTCAAGCCCCTCCAAGCCCTCAAAACGACCTAACCTGCTCATTAAAAACAGAAAATATTCCGTCCGTGGATGTCCAGTTGACCCCCTCCAATCTGTCATACTAGATATAGAGACAAAACAAGGGCCGCGCCTAATAAGCGCGGCCTTCTCGATTTTGACTTTGACGTTGCCTTCGAACTTACTGGCAACTGGCAATCGGCAACTGGCAACTGGCAACCGGCAACTGGCAACTGGCAACCGGCAACTGGCAACCGGCAACTGGCAACTGGCAACTGGCAACTGGCAATCGGCAATCGGCAACTGGCAACCGGCAACTGGCAACCGGCAACGGCAACTGCCCTCAGCCAACTGCTTTGTTATCAAGATTTTGGCACCTAAAGCCATACAGCTCAATATTTTAGCGTCATCTCCCCGCTAAAATATTGAAAACAAGCAACTTAAAAAAAGGAAAACAGGGGAGGGGGGAGCCCTAGACCTGGAATGCCGTCCTCAGCGACGCTTGTCGCGCGGTTCCGCCGTGACAACAACCGTAGGCTTGCGCATGGGCACAATCGCATTCGGAGAGGCCATCTGCGCGCGAGCGGCCACTTCCTGCTGCACGTAGCGCACGAAGTCCTGCATCTGCTGTTGCATCTGTTCCATCTTCTCCCTCATGTTGAGGATGATGGCCATGCCGGCAATGTTCACCCCAAGGTCGCGCGCCAGCGACAGGATGAACTCCAGCCGCTTCAGGTCTTCTTCCGTGTACAGACGAGTGTTTCCTTCGCTGCGAGACGGCTTGAGAAGTCCCTCGCGCTCGTACAGGCGCAGCGTCTGAGGATGTATCTCGTACATCTCCGCGACGACGGAGATCATGTAAGCGCCTTTTGATTTTCGTTTCGTCATAAGCAAGCTGTCAGCTTTCAGCTCTCAGTTCGCGAACAGGGATTTTTAGCCTCTGAATCGCAACTTAGATCTTCTTGAACAACTCCGCCCTCGGATCTTCCGGCTGCAGCTTTTCCAGCTTCTGCCAGAGTTCGCGGGCTTCTACATTCGGAACTTCCGGGACGACGATCTTGATCTTCACGATCTGGTCTCCAGTCGTGCCTTCCTTGGTTGCGGACTTCACGCCCTTCTCACGCATACGGAGCTTCTGTCCGCTCTGCGTTCCTTGCGGAATGCGCAGTTGCGCGCGTCCATCGATGGTCGGCACTTCCACCTTGGCTCCCAGCGCCGCTTCCCAGGGCATGATCGGGACTGTGACGTGGATATCGTCGCCTTCGCGATGGAATACCGGATTCGTGCCCACGTTGATGATCAGGTACATATCGCCGTTCGAGCCGCCGCGATCGCCGTGATTACCGCGTCCCGCCAGACGTATGCGCTGACCGTCGCGCGTGCCCGCCTTCAGGTTCACCTGGATGGCATCCGTGCGCATCACCCCCCGCGCGTCCGGACGCTGTATGTTGAACGTCATCTTGCTGCCGCGGATCGCGTCCCAGAAGTTGACGTTCACCTTGTACTCCACATCCGTGCCCGGCATCGGCCCCACCGGCTCCTGCGGCATCCCCCCGCCAAAGATGCCGGAGAAGATGTCGCGGAATCCTCCGCCGCCTTTGCCGCCCTGCTGCTGCGCTTGTCCGAAATCGAAATTGCTGAAGTCGAACGGTACTTCCTGGCCGCCGCGTCCGCCCGTGGAATATCCACCACCCGGATATCCGCCGCCGAAACCACCAGCGCCGAAGCCTTCGCCGCCGGGGTTTCTGCCGGCCTGCGCATAAGCTTCCGCCGTCGCCGGATCGATGTTGTCGGAATAAAACCCGAGCTGGTCGTAGATCTTCCGCTTCTTGGGGTCGCTAAGAGTGTCGTTGGCTTCCGAGATCTGTTTGAATTTCTCTTCCGCCGACTTGTTCCCGGGATTGACGTCGGGATGATGCTTGCGCGCAAGCTTGCGGAAGGCCTTGCGAATCTCGTCCGCCGTGGCCGTCTTCTTGACTCCAAGAAGTGCGTAGTAGTCGGGTTGTTTGGTCTGCGTCGCCATTTAGTTGATCGTTGTCTTCATTTCTTCATCGATGGGCAACAGTACCGAGCGAGTGAGCGGGGGAGCGTCGGTTTGAATCTCGACGTTCTCAATCCCGTTTCGTGTCGGTGTTAACAGATACCACTCTCCCTCGTCTTGAATAAAGCTCAAAAAATATGACTGGCCGTTTACTTCGAAATCCACAGTTGTGACCTCTGGATGAGCTGGCAGCGATCAGCCGTCAACTATCGTCGAATGGCGACCCTCAGCGGCCAAAGCCGCGTTGCTGGTGCGCCGTTACGGCACGACTAAAGTCGTGTCCTGATACAAACCCGCTTACGTAAGTAAGGGGCGCACTCGCGTACGCCCCTCGATCTCAACTGACGAGCTCGTTACTTCTTCTCGTCAACGTCGACATACTCGGCGTCGATGACGCCATCATCCTTCTTCTGGCTGCCTGCGGCGCCTGCGCCATCCGTCGGACCGGCATCCGCGCCGGGCGTTGGCTGACCTTGCGGCGCAGCCTGCTTATACATGGCTTCCGCCAGCTTGTGCGAAGCGTTCTGCAGGTTCTGCATGGAAGTCTTCATGGTGGCAAGATCGCCGCTCTCGACTGCCTTCTTCGCATCGGCCAACGCGTTTTCCACGTCGCCGCGTTCCGAGCCCGAGATCTTGTCGCCATTCTCGCGGAGCATCTTCTCGATCTGGTAGATGGTTCCGTCGAGCTGGTTCTTGGTCTCAACCTCTTCGCGCTTCTGCTTGTCTTCGGAGGAGTGAGCGTCGGCTTCCTTCGCCATGCGCTCGACCTCTTCCTTGCTCAAGCCGGAAGAAGACGTGATGGTGATCTTCTGGTCCTTGCCAGTGGCGTTGTCCTTTGCGGTGACGTTGAGTATGCCGTTAGCATCGATGTCGAACGTGACCTCGATCTGCGGCACGCCGCGCGGCGCCATCGGGATACCCGTCAGATGGAACTTGCCGAGCGTGCGGTTCTGTCCTGCCATCGGACGTTCGCCCTGAAGAATATGGATCTCCACGGACGTCTGGTTTTCAGCCGCCGTCGAGAAGGTCTCCGTCTTCTTGGTCGGAATGGTCGTGTTGCGCGGGATCATCGGCGTTGCTACGCCGCCCAAGGTCTCGATGGCCAACGTAAGCGGTGTCACGTCGAGCAGCAGAAGGTCTTTCACTTCGCCGCCGAGCACGCCGCCCTGCAGGGCCGCGCCGATAGCAACCACTTCGTCAGGATTCACGCCCCGGTGGGGCTCTTTGCCGAAGAGGTCCTTCACCAGCTTCTGGATCATGGGCATGCGTGTCTGTCCGCCGACGAGCACGACCTCCTTGATCTGGTCGGCCGTAACGCCTGCGTCCTTCATTGCGCGCTTGCAAGGCTCCATGCTGCGTTCCACGATGTCGCGCACCATCTCTTCCAGCTTGGCGCGGGTAAGGCGCTTGACCAAATGCTTCGGTCCGCTGGCATCGGCAGTGATGAACGGCAGATTGATCTCGGTCTCCATGGTCGTGGAGAGCTCGATCTTGGCGCGTTCCGCCGCGTCACGCAGACGCTGCAGAGCCATTTCATTGCCCTTGCCGCGCAGGTCGAGGCCTTCGTCCTTCTTGAATTCTTCCACGAGCCAATCGACGATGCGCTGGTCGAGGTTGTCTCCGCCAAGATGAGTGTCACCATTGGTGGACTTCACTTCGATGACGCCTTCGCCGACTTCCAGGACCGAGATATCGAAGGTGCCCCCGCCGAAGTCATACACGGCGATGGTTTCATCCTTCTTCTTGTCGAGTCCGTAGGCGAGCGCCGCTGCAGTCGGTTCGTTGATGATGCGCTTTACGTCGAGGCCAGCGATTTTGCCTGCGTCCTTGGTGGCCTGGCGCTGCGCGTCGTTGAAATACGCTGGCACGGTGATGACCGCTTCGGTGACGGTCTCGCCAAGATAGTCTTCGGCGGCCTTCTTCAGCTTCTGAAGGATCATGGCCGAAACCTGCGGCGGGGTATATTCCTTCTCCTGCGCCACAATACCGACATGGTCGCCAGCCTGCGTGACTTTGTAGGGCACCATCTTCATTTCTTCGTTCACTTCGTCAAAACGGCGTCCCATGAAACGCTTGATGGAATAAACCGTGTTTTCCGGATTGGTGATGGCCTGTCGTTTGGCGACCTGGCCGACTAGACGCTCGCCAGTCTTGGTGAAACCGACGACAGAAGGGGTAGTGCGCCCACCTTCTTCATTGGGGATAACCTTGGGTTCCCCACCTTCCATGACCGCCACCACCGAGTTGGTGGTACCGAGGTCGATGCCGATAATTTTTCCCATTGGATCCTGCCTTCTGCGTGATTGTGCTAGTTGATTCTGAACTTTGCGCGGCGATTGCCGCGTCGTCTGAGAGCTAAACCTTTGTTTCTGAGCACTTTGTGCTTCTACTCCGTCTTAACTACAGGGCCATGATAGAAGTTGAGTGTATCACTGTCAAGTTTTTAGATGCAAGGAAACGATAAGAAGTCGCACGGGTTTAGAGAGAAATCGGATGGGCAGGTTACTAGAGTTTGTTCGATTCTGGAACAACTCGCGACCAGAAATTGTTCACCGTGTCGCTTCCGGAAACTACTGCCAAGGTGAACTGACCTTTGCTCTGCACATAGAAAAAGCTCCGGTCACCCGGAGCTTTTTTGTTGGTCGCAAAACGAGTTGGCTAATTTTCATCGCCGCTCGGCGGACGCATGCCGCGCATCATGTTGCTCATGTCCATCTTCTGGTAGCCCGCGGGGATCTGGAAAAGGCTGGCTGCTTGCGGCCCTTCCTTCAGGTTGCGGAACTCGATGAGTGTGCCATCGGCCATAAGAGTCTTGATGGGGATGTGGCTGGATTTGTCGATCCAGACGGTGCGCGCAACGCCCTGGGTGCCGGCCTTGGGAGTGAATTCCCATTTGTCGCACATGCGGCCATTCACCATCTCGCTGCCAAGCTTGTTGCAGGTCACGTCCTTATCGGCGGCGCAAGGGTTGCTGGCATCGTACTGCTTGACGTCCGGCATGCGCTGTTTTCCCATCGGCATCTTGTTCATGTCCATTTCCATGTACATCTTTTGTTGCGGCATGAGCTGGTCCATCACGTTACGATCAACGTCGATGATGGAGATGACCTGCTGTCCTGCGGCGTTCATTTCCATGCGAATCTTGTTGCCGCCAAAATAATATTTTCCGGTCATAGGTTCGCCACCGTGTTTACCGCCGGGCGTCATTACCATGTCGGCGGAAAACTGGAGGGGCATTTGAGCAACGGCGATTGCGCCAAGAAGCAACAGGACGGCGCAAAGGGTGGCGAAGGCTGCTGTACGGATTTTCACAGGGCTCTCCTGGGACAATCAATTGAACGGCGGTGCGACTCGCCGAACATGATAGTCCGTTCGCGCGGAATGGGAAGTTGCTAATTGGGTAATTGGTGAGTTGGTAACCGAAGAAGGCGGTCAGTCGTAGCGTTCGTAAACGATCTGTTTCCTGTCCCAGCCAAGCTGGGTTTTTAGCAGGTCGCGATTGGCGCTGACCATGGCGTTCAGTCCGCAAATGTAGGCTTCCATATCTTTGCGTTCGCCGACGATCTCGCGCACGTGGTCTTGCACATATCCTCGCGCGCCCCGCCAGTCGGCGTCGGCGCGGCTCAGGGTGACGATGTAGTGGAATCTCGGATTTTCAGCGGCGATGCGTTCGAACTCTTCGCGATAGTAAATGTCCTGCGGATAGCGGGTTCCGTAGACGAGCCAGAAATGGTGTCCCTGCGAGCGCGAAGGGTCGGCAAACAGCCATTGCGCCATTCCGCGAAACGGAGCGATGCCGGTTCCGGTCGCGATGAAGATGGAGTCGTGACGTGGTTCGCGCAAGACGAAGTGTCCGTGCGGGCCGTGCAGATGGACCTCGTCCCCCTCGTTCATGTCGCACAAGTAGTTCGACATAAAGCCTTCGTCCACGCGGTTGAGGCAGAGGTCGAACGTATTATCGCCGCGCGGAGGCGAGGCGATGGAGTAGGCGCGTGTGATCTCTTTCCCGTCGGGCTTGGGTTCGCGCACGGAGAGGAATTGTCCCGGCAGGAAATCAAAGCGCTCGATGTCGCAAATCTCGAATTCGAGATGCTTAGTGCGATCGGAAAGGATGATGCCACGCTTGAGCCGCGCCGTATGTATGCCGCGTTCAACCAAGATTGCCGCCTGCCTCCACAAAGATATGCACAATTGTAAATGGTGCTGCTTAACAGGCGAACCACGCCTTGATATCAAGAAGGCATGAACATGTATGCCCGCAAACCGCTTCGAATGTTTTGCCTGCTAATGATATGGATGACGTCGGTATGTGTATCGGCGCAGGTCATCGCCATAAAAGCCGGGCGCCTGCTCGATCCGGCGGGCGACACGGTAATGTTGAAACAAGTCATCCTCGTCGAAGACGGAAAGATCACCGCCGTGGGCTCGAATCTTGCGATTCCCCCGGGGGCACAGGTCATCGACCTCCCTGGGCAGACAGTGATGCCGGGCCTGGTGGACGCTCACACGCATCTTTGCGCCAGCGTGGACGCGAAGTGGGACCTCGGCGATTTCTGGATCATGGCATTGCAGCGCCGTGCGGGGTTCCGCGCCATTCAAGGCGCGCAACACGCTCGCGAAATGCTGGACGCGGGATTCACCACCGTACGCGACGTCGGCAACTCGGGCGACTATCTGGATGCGGATCTGGAAAAAGCTGTGCGCTTCGGAGTGGTGCCGGGGCCGACCATCCTCTTCGCGGGACGCATCATTGCGCCCTTTGGCGGCCAGTTCTGGGACACCCCGGCGGAAAAGAAACTGCTCGATAACGCCGAATATTATTTCGCCGATTCGCACGACGAAATGCGCAAAGCCATACGCGAAAATATCTATTGGGGCGCAAAGGTCATCAAGATCGTCGTAGACGGACAAAAGTACAGCTACACTCCGACGACATTCGCTTCATCGTGGAAGAAGCCGCTCATGCCGGAGTGAAGATTGCAGCGCACGTTCAGACCGAGCGCGGCGCCCGAGCGGCGATCGAGGCGGGAGTAGCCTCCATTGAGCATGCCTGGACCGTAACAGACGAAGACCTGGCGTTGGCCAAAAAGAATAACGTGGTGCTGGTCAGCACCGACTTCACGGAAAAGGTCCTGCGCGCGAACGGCATGGACGAAGCGACTGCGCGCGCCGTACACAAGAAGCGAGTGGAGCGTCTGCGTCGCGCAATCCAGGCGGGAGTCACTGTCGTATTCGGAACCGACATCATGATTGACCTGAAGGGCGAAACGCGCGGAACGCTGGCCATCGAGTACATCGATAGCTTTGTGGAGGCCGGAGTTCCTGCCATGCAAATATTGAAGGCTATGACCACGGATGCGGTGCGCCTGCTGGGCGTGGAGAGCGAGCGCGGAGCCATCAAGCCCGGCATGGCCGCGGACCTGATCGCGGTAACAGGAAATCCCCAGGAAAACATACAGGCGCTGAAGTCCGTTGCGTTTGTCATGAAGAATGGCGCGGTGGTAAAGGGGAAGTAGCCCTGTCGCGGACTTCCCCGAAGCTTTCCACACCCCCGTCCCATCTGATATAACCATCGCCCGGGCTCCCAATGTGCATCTGGGAGAGGGAGGGGAACCGAAACGGTCCCGCCCAGTACGGACGGTCCCGCAATTCGGCTACCCGCGAGAGATTTCCTGCCGATAGCATTAACAGGAAATCTCCGGAAATAGGAGGGGAGCTAATGAACGTGGAATACACCGGTCGTCAGTTCGAAATCACTCCCACCGTACGTAGAGAAGTTGAAGCAGGCCTGAACAAACTGGCCCCGATCCTCGGGGACACCTTCAAGACCAAAGTCATCCTTACCTCGGAGCGGCAGCGCCGAATCGCAGAAATCACCGTGACGCGCCGCAAACAGCCCATCGTCGGATTAGCCGAATCGGCAGACATGTTCGCGGCTATTGGCGCCGCGCTCGACCATATCGAGAAGCAGGCGTTGAAGAGCAATGGCCGTAAACGCGATACCAAGCGCGTGACCAAATCGAAATGGAAGAGCGAAGAGCCCGCCGAGACTGAGAACACGCTGGGCGTGGGCGCCACCAAAAAGGCCGCAGTGCCGGTCATCGTTCATAAATTCCCATCCGTGGCTCGCACCACCGAGGCACATCTGGTCAAATCGCCAGATGCCATGGCGCTGCGCCCGATGACCATCGAAGAAGCTATCAAAGAGTGCGAATTCCGCGACCGCGAAGTCTTCGTCTTCCGCGACAAGAAGGGCGACGTGAAGGTGCTCCATCGCAAAAAAGACGGCAAACTGGAATTGATCGAGACCTAGACCGCGCCGTCGAATGAACCGAAAAGGGCATCGCTTTGGCGATGTCCTTTTACCTTTTATTACTAAGGGACGGCAAATCAGCTTGATACGATGTTTCCACGGGCCAGCGCCTGCGATAGGATGCATGGATGGTGTTACGCAAGACCGCCACGAAGATCGACCTGCAGAAGAAGCCGCTGCGCGTACGCCGCACTCCGGTCGCCCGTCAATTGGTGATCATTACCGGGATCAGCGGCTCGGGCAAGGCGTCGGTACTTAAGGCTTTTGAGGACCTTGGCTACTATTGTGTCGATAACCTGCCGGTCGATTTGATCCCGCACTTCGCCGACCTGCTGATGGAATCCGACCACACGCGCGCCGCCCTCGTCATGGATATCCGAGAAGGCCAGCGTCTGGACCAACTGCCAAAGATGGTTCGCTCCATCAAGCGCCGACTCGATACCAGGGTTCTTTACTTGGACGCGCAGGACTCGGTCCTGCTCCGACGATTCAGCGAAACGCGGCGTCCGCATCCGCTGGGAACGTCCTCTCCCGTACTGGCTTCCTTGAGCGATGAACGACAACGACTCGCTCCCATCAAGCGCATTGCCGACATCGTTATCGACACCTCGCGCTTCAACGTGCACGAATTGCGCGCCCACGTTCACGATGCCTTTCGCGAGGAGAAAAGCACTTCTAGATCCATCCTGGTTTCCTGCGTCAGTTTCGGCTTCAAGAACGGGCCACCCGACGACGCGGACCTGATGTTTGATGTGCGCTTCCTGCCCAATCCCCACTTCGTTCCCGAGCTGCGTCCTTACTCGGGGAAACACAGCAAGGTCGCCAATTACATCCGCTCTTTCCCGCAGACACAGGAATTCGTCAACCGAATCTCCGAACTTCTGGTGTACCTGCTGCCGCACTATCTTGAGGAAGGAAAGAGTTATCTCACCATCGCCTTCGGTTGCACGGGCGGGCAGCATCGTTCCGTGTTCATAGCCGAAGAGGTGAAGAAACGGTTGGCAAAGGCCAGTTACAGGGTCAAAGTTAGGCACCGCGATATCTCTCGCTGAGGTAGAAAAGAGATGCCAAATGTCGAATTCATTTCAGTCCGCGTTAAGGTTGTATTAATTAACTAATGCGGAAAAATTAACATGCCTTTCATGCACGCTAGGTTCTGCCCACAATGCGGAAGCACGGAGATCTATCCCTCCATGCGACGCACTCTTGCGGACAAATTCCTGCGCCTGTTTGGCGCTCGTCCGTATCGCTGCCACGATTGCAACACCTCCCATCTCGGCTTTTCCGGAATGAAACATGCCGGACGTCAGAACGTAAACGTTTAGCCCCCAATTTCCGCCCTAACCATTCTCTTCTCTATCGTTAAGCCTGTGCCCTCCGTTAGAATTGCAGCTTGAAGACTTCTCCCCACTTGCGACCTATCGAACGCGACTGCCTCCTCCAGAACGCTCAGGAGCAGGAGCAGTGAAGCAGTTGACGCGCTTATTGCGCTACGTCGGTCCCTACTGGCTTCGCCTGCTTGCCTCCGTGCTGCTCATGGCCGTAGTTGGCGCGATGGAAGGCTTTCGCTTCCTCCTGATTGGGCCCGTCCTGGACCGCGTTCTCAAGCCGGAATCACAATCCACCCAGATCGCCTTCTTCAGGGTTCCCGGCACAAATCACGAACTTTATCTACAACAACTGGTTCCCAGTCACTTCACTAATGCCTGGACCATCGTGGCCTTTGCGCTTGCAGTGTCGGTGGTCATCAAAGGCCTCTGCGATTATGCGGGCACGTACCTGGTGAACTTCGCTGGGCTTGGCCTCATCACCGATCTGCGCAATGAGCTTTATTCCACGGTGTTGCGGCGCTCGGCTGCCTTCTTCCATAAGAATCCGACGGGAAACCTGGTTTCCACCATCATCAATGACGTCGATCGCGTGCAGTTTGCCATGTCGTCCGTGCTGGCCGAATTCCTTCAGCAGTTCTTTATTTTTCTGTTCACGGCGGCGGCCGTCATCAGTCTGGGCGGGAAGCATGCCTGGATTCTGCTGCTCTTCATCCCGGTCATCGTAACCAGTTCACGACGCATAGGGCGTCGCGTTCGTTCGACAACGCGACACGGGCAAGACAAGCTGGCTGAGATTCAGAACATCCTGCATGAAACCATCTCCGGCAATCGAATCGTAAAAGCCTTTGGCATGGAGTTGTGGGAGGTCATGCGTTTCCGGGGCGCGGCCAAACGCTTGTTCAAGGCCAACCTGCGCTCCATCCGCGCCACCGCCTTGAGTTCGCCGCTCATGGATATCCTCGGCACCATCGCCGTGGCCATGCTGCTGTTGTTCGGACGCGACCAGATCAAGTCCGGAGCATTTACCCCCGGAACCTTTGTAGCCTTCATCGTCGCTGTCTTCAGCCTCTACAATCCGGTGCGAAAGTTCGCCGGCTTCTACAACAATTTCCAGCAGGCCCTCGGCGCATCCTCTTCGATCTTTACATTCATGGACACTGTGGATGAAGTCCGTGAAAAGCCGAGTGCCGTGAGACTCGGCGCCTTCCGCAACAGCGTGCGCTTCGATCAAGCCAGCTTCGGATACGGCGATGGCAACGACGAGCGCGAGGTCTTGCACGGCATCGAGGTCGAAGCCCGTGCCGGCGAAGTGCTGGCCATCGTGGGCTCCAGTGGTTCCGGCAAGACGACGCTGGTGAATCTCATCCCGCGCTTCTTCGATGTCACCTCCGGAAGAGTGCTCATCGACGGCATTGACGTACGCGACGTGACCCTGGCCTCCTTGCGCGCGCAGATCGGCATCGTCACACAGGAAACCATTCTCTTCAACGACACCGTGCGCAACAACATCGCCTACGGACAGCCCGACGTGAAGCACCAACAAGTGGAGGCCGCCGCCCGCGCCGCTCTGGCACACGAATTCATCATGGCCATGCCCGAGCAATACAACACGGTCATCGGCGAACGCGGGTTCCGTCTTTCCGGCGGAGAGCGCCAGCGCCTCAGCATCGCGCGCGCCCTGCTCAAGAATGCCCCCATCCTCATCCTCGACGAAGCAACCTCGGCGCTCGATACCGAGAGCGAGTCGCTCGTCCAGGCCGCATTACACAATCTCATGGAGAACCGCACCGTGTTCGTCATCGCGCACAGGCTCTCCACCGTGCGCCGTGCCGACCGCATCATGGTCCTCGAAAATGGCACCATCGCCGACATCGGTTCGCACGAAGATCTCATCAGCCGCCTGGGGACGTACAGGCGTCTTTACGAAATGCAGTTCGAGTTAGAGCCGTCGCGTCCGGCGGAGAAAGCTGCTGAATAGCACGATGTCCATACCCTCCGGTATCCGCTCCATGACGGGATTCGCCCAGGTCAAAGGCCAGCACGGCCAGACCGGCTATACCTTGTCCTTGAAGTCCGTGAACCATCGCTATCTTGACCTGCACCTGCGAATGCCTTCCAATAGTGACGCGCTTGAGCAGCGCGTCCGCCGCGTATTTAAAGAACGCATGCATCGCGGACACATCGAACTCACGCTCACCCTGGAACGCGTAGACACCGGCGGCGTCAGCATCAACCGTGAACTGGTTGCCGGATACGTTCGCGCCTTCCGCAAAGCCGCTGAAGAATTCGGCGTCACCGGAGAGCCTGACCTCAACGCCATCTTTCGCCTGAACGGCGCGCTCAGTTCCGGCGGAGATTTGGCGGAAGAAGAAGGACTGGAAGACGCGCTAGCCAAAGCCGTGGAAGAAGCCATCGGCAAACTCGACGACATGCGCGCACACGAAGGCCTCGGCATGGCCGCCGAACTTCGCGAACGCATGCAGCATCTGCAGGCCGGCACCGATCAGGTGGAAACCTTGCGCGGAGCCGTATCCCACGCCTACCACGAGAAAGTACAATCTCGGATGCAGGAGTTGCTCGGCACCAGCGCCGATCCCGACCGTATCCTTCAGGAAGCGGCCATGCTCGCCGAACGCAGCGACATACAGGAAGAGATCGTGCGCATGAAAACGCACATTCAACACTTCCTCGGACTGCTGGAGAGCAAGGGCGAAGTCGGCAAGAAACTCGATTTTCTGTTGCAGGAAATGAATCGCGAGGCGAACACCCTTTTGTCGAAGACGACAGGCGTCGCCGGCGAAGCGCTGAACATCACGCAGTCAGGATTGGCTATGAAGTCCGAGATAGAAAAATCCAGGGAACAGGTGCAGAACATAGAATGAGCGGCCTGGTCTTCATCATCTCGGCCCCTTCGGGCTCCGGCAAATCGACGTTGGTCAACGGTCTGCGCAGCAGCGTGCTGGCACTGGATTTCTCCGTCTCCTACACCACGCGTCCGCCACGCGGCAGCGAACTCCCCGGCCGCGAATACTATTACGTCGACCGAGCCGAGTTCGAGCGCATGATCGCTCGCAATGAATTCCTCGAGTGCGCCGACGTCTTCGGAAACTACTACGGAACCGCGCGCCGTTTTCTCGACGAAGCGCATCTCCGCGGACATGACTTGTTGCTCGACATCGACGTGCAAGGCGCTTCGCAACTTCAGAAGTCGTTACCTGATGCCGTGAGCATTTTCATCCTGCCTCCGGATAGGGACGAATTGGAGCGCCGACTAAGGCGAAGGTCTGAGGCGGAAAACGTGGAAAACGCCATAATCGAGCGCAGATTGCGGACGGCGGCGAAAGAGATTGAGAATTACTCGAAATATAACTATATTTTGGTCAACGACCGCCTAGAGGAATCTATTGACGCGCTAAAGGCTATAGTATTGTCAGAGCGCCTGAAACACTCCGGCGCGCCTCTCTCCGAACGCGACAAAGATTTGCTCGCCAACGCGGAGAAATGTCTTTTGCCGAACGTTAAGGAACGGCTGCAGCCGATACTAGCCTCGTTTGCTGCTTCAGCATCTCAGGCCGTAACTGAATAGGGAGCGACTCACATGGAATTAATCACAGGTTTCGACAGCAACTATCGCTACATCCTCGTCGCGGCTCGCCGCGCCCGTCAGTTGCTGTCTGGTGCTCGTCCTATGGTGGAGACCACCGCGAAAAAGCCTTGCCGTGTGGCGCAGCACGAACTCGACGCTCACCTGGTGAAATGGTTCATTCCTGAAAAGCCCAAGTCGGCCGTGGAACTCGCCAAGGAACAGCTTGCGCAAACAGATAGCGAGTAGAAGCCGCCGATACCTTTCCAGCGCGCGGCTCATCTAGATAACTATGAAGATCGTCCTCGGCGTGACCGGTGGAATTGCGGCCTATAAGTCGGCAGAGATTCTTCGCCTGCTGCAGGACCGCGGTATGCAGGTGCAGGTCATCATGACCTCCTCGGCTCAGGAGTTCGTGCGACCGCTCACCTTCGCCGCTCTCAGCGGAGAAAAAGTGATTACCGATATGTTTGCGGCGGAAGGCTACGAATCGAATCTCGATTCCGCCGTCGAACACATCAGCGTCGCGCAATCCGCCGACGCCCTGCTCGTAGCGCCATGCACGGCAGACACGCTGGCAAAGTTTGCCAACGGCATCGCCAACGACTTCCTCTCCACAACCTATTTAGCTACCAAAGCGCCCGTTATCCTCGCTCCCGCCATGAACGTCAACATGTGGGAGCACGAGGCGACCCGCAGGAATATCGAGATCCTCCGCGCGCGCGGCGTTCACATCGTCGAACCCGGCAGCGGATACCTTGCTTGCGGCATGGTGGGCGCTGGCCGACTCGCCGAGCCCCAACAGATCGTCGAAGCCACACTGGCCGCCATGGGCGTGAAGCAGGACCTGAAAGGGGAGACCGTCCTCATCACCGCCGGGCCCACCTACGAACCCATCGACCCCGTCCGCTTCATCGGTAACCGTTCCAGCGGAAAAATGGGATTCGCCATCGCCGAAGCTGCCATCCGTCGCGGAGCAAAAGTCATTCTCGTCAGCGGACCTACAGCCCTGAAGCCTCCCGCCGTCGCGGAATTCGTGCAGGTGGAAACCGCACGCCAGATGCGCGACGCCGTCATGTTGCGCTTTCCCGACAGCACCATCGTCGTGAAGACTGCCGCCGTCGCCGACTACAAGCCGCGAGATGCCTCCACGCAGAAACTCAAACGCGACAAGCCCCTCGAATTGCAGCTCGAACCCACCTCCGACATTCTTGCCGAACTCGGCGCGAACCGTTTTCCCAAGCAGGTGCTGATCGGCTTCGCCGCCGAAACGGAAAATCTCGTCGCCAACGCGCGCAAGAAACTCGCCTCGAAAAAGTGCGACGCCATCGTGCTCAACGACGTTTCGCGCAAAGACATTGGCTTTGGCTCGGAACACAACGCTGTCACCATCGTCACGCCCGAGCGCGTTATCGATGTGCCATTAGCCACCAAGTTCGAAGTCGCACAACGCGTGCTCGACGTCGCGGCCGATATCCGCCGCGCGCGCATAGCCGACGCATCATCCGAAACCGTTCCCAGCTAGACATGGCCAAGACACTGGATCCCGCCGCCAAGCAGGCCGTCAGCGACCGTCTGCGCTACTACCGCGACCTCGGCATCTACGATTTCTACACGCGCGAAGTCAGCGCGGAAACGCTCGCCGCGCTTGGACTGAATGCAGCGCCTGCCGAAACGGTTGAGACAAGCGCGACCGCGGAAAACATTTCTGCAACACCCGACGAAACTATGGCTACTCCCAAGAAAGCGAAAGCCCCTTCCGCCGCGACACTGAAGATTCTCAACGACCGCCCCGTCGCGCTAGTCAACATTCGTGCCGACCTCGGCGATTGCACGCGCTGCGTGCTCCATCAGGGACGCAACAAGATCGTCTTCGGCGTGGGCAACGTGAATGCCGACATCATGTTCGTCGGCGAAGGCCCCGGCGCGGATGAAGACGAACAGGGCGAACCCTTCGTCGGACGCGCCGGACAGTTGCTCAACAACATGATCTCCGCCATGGGCATCCAGCGCGAAGACGTTTACATCGCCAACGTGGTGAAGTGCCGTCCGCCTGCGAACCGCACGCCCGAACGCGAAGAATGCGATACCTGTTCGCCATTCCTCATGCGCCAGATCGCAATCGTGCGCCCCAAAGTCATCGTCGCCCTCGGCGCAACCGCGGCTAAAGCGTTGCTCTTGCTCAACGATTCCATGGCGAACCTGCGCGGAAAGTTCTACGACTTCACCCCCACGCTCCCAACCGACGCGCCCGAGCACGCCCTCGAACTTTCCGGCATAAAATTGGCCGTCACCTATCACCCCGCGTACTTGTTGCGCGATCCGCGTCAGAAGAAAGAAACGTGGAAAGATCTACAGATGGTGATGAAGTATCTAGGCATGAAGCCGCCCGCCAAAAGCGAATAAGCTTTAACGCAAAGGACGCAAAGGAACGCAAATAAAATCAGGTGTAATGAAAACTTTTGGTTTTCTTCGTGCCTTCGTGTCTTCGTGGTGAAATCCTTTGGGCACCTCCGCACCTGCTCCCGGTATATAACTGAACAGTGCCGCCCGAGACCCAACTCAGCATGATGCCGACGCCGCCACAGCAATTTTGCGACGTCGCGCTGCCCGTGCCCTTGGACACGGTATTCACCTATCGCGTGAAGTCTGCCGTCCCCGTCGTCGGCGGACGCGTCATCGTGCCCTTCCGCGAGAAGAAGTTGAGTGGCGTCGTTACGCGCGTACACACCGAAGCGCCCGACGCGAAAATCAAAACGCGCGACGTCCTCCAGGTACTCGACACCGAACCGGTCCTCGACGAACACCTGCTCTCGCTCGGACGCTGGATCGCGCAGTATTACATCGCGCCCATCGGCGAGGTTTACCGCACCATGCTGCCGCTGGGCGCGGAGTTCCAGAAAGCCATCGGCTATCGCATCACCGAGATCGGCTCCGAAGCGCTCTTCGCGTCGGCCACGGTAGGCTCGTCCTTGCGTTCGCAAAAAGACACGGATTACCAGATGCTCGAGTACGCCGTCCTGGACTACCTTGCCGACGGCGACCTGGTGCGCGAGCAAGCCTTGCGCTCTGGCGCCGGTGCCACGCGCGAAGTCATTCGCACGCTGATGCAGAAGAAGTGGATTCTGCGCGAAGACTTGTCCGCCGTGCGCGATGCGCGCCGCACCGTTCGCGTCGCCGTGTTGAAAGCCGCGCCCGCCGAAGACGCCACGCGCAAACTCAACACAAATCAGCAGAAGATTCTCGACGAACTCGCCGCCCACGCGGGACGCCTGCTGGTGGCCGATCTCCGCGACTTGCGCGTGCCGCCCAGCACGCTCGGAACGCTGGTCAAACGCGGCCAAGTGGAAATCATCGAGGAAGCCGCCGAGCGCGTCGCGCCAAAACTAAAGCCGCGCCGCACCATCGATTTCATCTTCACCGCCTCGCAGCAAGCGGCGCTTAAACACATCAATGCCGCCATCTCGTCCCAGACGTTTTCCGTAACGCTGATTCACGGCGTTACCGGCTCGGGAAAAACTGCCGTCTATTTGTCGGCCATGCAAGACGTTCTCAAGGCCGGCCGCGGCGCGATTTTGCTCGTCCCCGAAATCGGATTGACCCCGGCGGTCGCTGCCGATCTGCACGGAATCTTCGGCCCCGAGGTCGCCATTCTGCATTCCTCTCTTTCCGACGACGAGCGCGCGGAACACTGGCATCGCATACGTCGCGGAGAGGCGCGCATGGTGGTCGGCACGCGTTCTGCCGTCTTCGCGCCCGTGCAAGATCTAGCGGTCATCATCGTGGACGAAGAGCACGACAATAGTTACAAGCAGGAGGAGACGCCGCGCTATCACGCGCGCAACGTTGCTGCCGTGCGCGCAAAGATGTCCGGTTCCGCCGTCGTACTGGGTTCCGCCACTCCGTCCCTGGAGTCGTACCTCAACGCGCAGAAGAATAAATACGCGCTCGTCGAATTGCCCGACCGCGTCGAACGACGCCCCATGCCCGAAGTCGAGATCATCGACATGCGCCAGGAGTTTCAGGAGAGCGGCAAGGAACACGTGCTCTCGCGCAAACTCATCGAAGAAGTGAAGCAGCGCCTCGAGGCCGGCGAGCAGGCGATGATCCTGCTCAACCGCCGCGGCTACTCCGCGTTCGTCATGTGTCGCGCTTGCGGAGACACCATCGAGTGCCGCGATTGCGCCATTGCGCTCACCCACCACAAACGCGAGAACCGCCTCGTCTGCCACTACTGCGGATATCTGCAGACGATTCCGAAGCTCTGTCCCAAGTGCGGCAGCGACTACGTGCAATTCCTCGGCACCGGCTCAGAGAAGCTCGAAGACCTCTTGCACGGTACATTTCCGCAGGCGCGCATCGGTCGCATGGATCGCGACACCATTCGCGGACACGCAGACTTCGAACGCATCCTCGGTGAACTGCACGCCGGAGACATCGACCTGCTCGTGGGCACGCAGATGATTGCCAAGGGACACGACATCCATGGCGTCACACTGGTCGGCGTTGTCGGTGCGGACACCGCCCTCAGCCTCCCCGATTTCCGTGCCGCTGAACGAACCTTCCAGCTACTCACGCAAGTTGCCGGACGCGCCGGACGCGGAGAGACTCCGGGCAAAGTCGTGCTGCAAACTTATTTTCCGGAACACTACGCCGTACAGTATGCCGCGCACCACGACTATGCCGGATTCAGCGAGCGGGAACTCCGCTTCCGCAGCTACCTGCATTACCCGCCCTACACGGCGCTGGCCAACGTATTGATTCGCAGCGACAAACTGGACGAAGCCCTGCGCTACTCGGGCATTATTGGCAAGTGGTTCAGCGCGACGCGACACGAAGGCGTGCGCGTGCTCGGCCCGGCGGCAGCTCCCATCGTGCGCCTCAAAAAGGACTATCGCTATCATTTCCTCGTCAAGGCCGCCAGTCGCGAGAAGATGAATACGCTGCTTCGCGCAATGTTGCAGCACGCCGTTGCTAACAAAATCCCCCGCACCAGCGTCATAGTAGATATGGACGCGCTGAGCCTTATGTAGGGCGTTCGCTGCAAAGCCTGAGAGTGTCCGGAAACGTGCGTGTGTTGCCAAAGTTGCGTGTCACAGGAATAGAGCGGGCGTTACCACTTTTCAATTCGCATCCGATTCTGAGAAAATACGAACACTGGGTTGGGGGAGTCGCGCTTGTCCATCGATAAGAACGCTGGTGAGGAACTGGAAGCGCCGCTGAAATCCGCTCACGGGTATCCATCGTGCGAATTCGATCATGCACGCACGCTGGTGAAGATCAATCTCACGTTGTCGGCCGACCCTGAAGCGATCTCACCCGCCGTAGACAGCATCATGGCCGAAGTGCGCAAAGTGGATTGCGCCTCCGGTAAGGAATTCGAGATCGAGACGGCTTTGCGTGAAGCACTCGCCAACGCCATCAAGCACGGATGCCAGTCCGATCCCAACAAGCATGTTCAATGCTGTGTCGCCTGTGAAGAAGACAAAGGGATGCTCATCATTGTGCGCGATCCCGGCGAAGGTGGCCGGCGTGAAGCGGGTGGTGATGTGTACGCCTTCGACGAAGGGCGGTGTCAGTCCCTATCTTCTCGTCGCCGCCGACATTGCCGGCGTGGATGAGGTCTATCAGGTC
>JBBRZF010000021.1:0-31222 GCA_038236965.1 Terriglobales bacterium
AAGAACGGCTCATAGAACTTCGTCGCCGCGGATTCCTCCTTGCTGGCATCACGAACCAGGGTGGTGTCGCAACCGGAGTCATCACAGCGGAGGAAGTCCGAGCAGCCATAGCAAAAACTCAGGAGCTTTTGGGTGAGGCCGCTTTCGATTTCGCGACTTTCTGCCCGGCTCGTACCAACCGGGCAATCCAAGGACCTACCTCGTTCAGGTCGTAATCTGCTGTGTCAAAGATGAACTCCTGTCCAATGTTGGCGGAGGCTAGATGTACGTAGTTCTCATTCATTGGCGTCCAGCGATTGGGGTTTTTGTTCATTTGCAAGGTTGGAGTCCCATTTCGGTAAAACCACAGCGGCAGCTTCCAGTGACTGCGACGATTGTTCTCTTGGTTGTCTATTGGACATGGACCTGGCCAGGTTAGCGTGTGCAGTTCAGGGTCGAACCTCTCGAACATCCCAGCTGCCGGCAGTTCTGTGACGGTGTCCCCAATTACGAGTTTGTTCCGAACTTGGTCTGCGGGATCGGGTGCAATATAAAGGGCATTTGGTCCTTTGTCGTAGTATTCACACGCAACATGAGGGTGGTTTGCCGCCCAAGCGTATTGGCGGCGGAACAACTCCCGACTCTGCCCGTTGAAAGAAATCTTCTCGTCGACCTGTAACCATCCAAAGAACGCGTGAATATCCGGCGAGCCCCGCACGTACCGGTAATCGCCATTAATCGCGGCCTCGGGCGCGGCCTCGATTTGCCTATACCATCCAAAGAACAAAAAAAGCGGTCGTTCTCCGAGCGGCGTTTCACTATGTACGTTATCGACGTGTTGGTTGCGAAGTTGGGTCTCCTGAGCACCACTCTGGCCGAACACAGCTCGCCACCCAGGCAGGCGCCCTGCGACGGCTCCGGCCACGAGGTCTGGATCAAGATGGGGAGTGTTTGGCATTTGAAGCCTTGGTCGGAGAGAGCGGATGATGGACTGCAATGAGGTACCGTTCCACGTGATATCTTCGTACCCACATGTAGATCTCTGTGATGGAATGGGCAGGGAATACATCGCTTGTGCGCCATTTGCTAGCGTAATTATTGGACTTGCAATACCGCCGTGCGCGCCGTCAAAGCCTTTTCTGCTGATAACGATCTTCATGATTGCTCCTGATTATTACTGATGTTCCCTCGTTCAATAGCGGTGATGCTTACTTCGCGGCGGGCGTGTCACCTTCAGTGGCTTCAGACCATAAAGTGCCATCAGTTCCGTTAGCTCCAGCGCGACGGGTGTATCGACGCGAAATCCCTCCATGAAGTGCCAGAAGACGGTGCCGTTTCGTTCTTCCGCGGTGATGCGAGGCCGCCACGCTCCAGTGCGTCCATGTCGCGCTGCACCGTTCTTGTGCTAATGCCGAGTTCCGCACGAAGCCGGGTCATCGTTCTACCTAGTGAGCTCGATAATTGACGTACGCTTTGCCATTGAAATCGCCGCTCACTTGAATACGGAATAGTACCCGGAGGGTGTTTTTCAACAAACTTATGACACCTACGTTTATTACTGTCGTAATCGCAAGGGCGCCTGTCCGTTTCTGTCGTACCACCGTGTTCTATTTGGAATTAGTAGCTGCTGTTCCGTGTTTCTCCGAATCTTTACGGGGATTAAAAATGTCAGCAAGCACCTGGACGCGAGCAGTTTAAGGAGGTCAAATGGTTACGATAACAACGGCAGGGCGTTGGTGAGATAAATACGAGCTACACAACTGATAGCAAGGTCGTTATCACATACGATGTACTACAACGGTCGCGGTCGCCCCGTCGCACAGAACATCTTTGTCCGTGACTTTCAGGACAACGTCGAATCGAAAAGCATCCATAGGGCAAAGTCCTGCTGTAGAACGAAAACTCCGCCCACGTTCAATGCGGAGGTGGTGGTGCGTTCCGTCTCAGGGCGTGACGAATGTCGACACTGTTGCATAGCGGTATACGCAAACATTTCATGAAACATTTGGCGAGCTTAGTTTTGGGTCAGATAGACCGAATCTATAAAATAGAGAGGGGCAGAGTACGCTCTTTTGCTTTTGCTTGGACCGTCAACGGGATATTCAAACTCGACCTGCTACGAATTCTGAAATTGAGGAGGGTGTGTGCACAGCAACTTCCTGACAACAGCATTGAATCAGCAGTTATGCGTTAGGAGTAGTTAATGAGCGATGCAAGATTTGTACTTGGAGTGGACCTGGATGGCGTCGTCGCGGATTTTATCGGTGGAGTACGAGATATCGCGGCAGAGTGGCTCGAGACTTCCATCGAGAGTCTTCCTACAAGTGTTACCTATGGAATGCCGGAGTGGTCACTGGACAAAGCCCCGGGCGGTTATGATGCTCTGCATAAGTTCGCTGTCACGCAACGGGAGCTGTTCCTTCGCTTGAAACCAATCGCCGGGGCAGCGATCGCTTTGCGTCGGCTCTCCTCCGATTACGACATCAGGATTCGCGTCATAACGCACCGCTTGTTGACCGTATGCGTCAGAGCAATCACACGGTTGCCGGTTACGATGCTGTCTGATTGTGTTTTACTGCGTGGGCTGCAGGTGTGAGTTCGGCCAGGTGTTGGATGGAAACATCGCTGAGTCCTGGAAGCACTTCCGCCAAGTATTCACGTACGGGGTCATTCGACGACAGCTTTCCACCACGGAGAGGATGGCGGCTACCTTCGGTCCTGCTGGGGCGCTGCCGATATGGATCCAGTTCTTGCGGCCAACCGCAATGGGACGCATCGAGTTTTCCGCGCGGTTATTGCTCAGCTCCAACTCGGGGTATTCCAGAAAGTGCGTGAGCTTCGGCCAAAGCGTAAGCGTGTAGCGGCAAGCTTTGCCCAGCGCACTGGCGGGCAGTGCTGAATGCTGGCATTGCTCGATGTCGTGCCGGATCTTCTCCAGCAACGGACGCGCGTATTGCTGACGCAACGCGTGGCGCGCGGCATGATCCATGTTCTCCTCGCGCGCACGAGCATCGATGGCAAACAGTTCGTCCATCAGTGCGACGATTTTCGTCGCCGTCACGTCCTCGCGATTCAGTTGTACCGCTTCGAAGAAGCCTCGCCTGGCATGCGCCCAACAGGCAGCATGCACCACGCGTGTTCCGGCAACATGGTCGTAGACCGCATAGCCGTCGGTTTGCAGGATGCCTTCGAAATGTTTGAGAAACTGCTTCGGCCCTTCGCGTCCGCGTCCCATGCGGAAGTCAAAGACTACCGCGCCGCGCGGGTTGCCATACTGCCATAAGTAGGCTTGGTGATTCTTGCCGCGGCCGTCTTGCATTTGCACATCTACCGGCGTTTCATCGGCCTGGATGTAGCTTCCGGCGACTAATTCTCGGCGCATCACTCCAACGATCGGCATGAGCAGCTCACCGACGCGCATCACCCAGCCATCGAGCGTCGCGCGGCTGATGTCGAGGCCTGTGTCGCGCAGCAGGATCACGCTCTGCCGGTAGAGCGGAAGGTGACTGGCATATTTATTGATCACCGTGTCGATCACGATGCGGTCGCTGACCAGACTCTTCTCGATGATGCGCGGCGGCAGCGGCGCCGCCATCACGCCACGCTCTTCGCATCGCTTGCAGGCGCGCTTCTCGCGTTTGGTCACCAGCACGAAGTACTTCGCCGGCCGCACGTCCAACTGCTCGCTCTCTTCGTAGCCGATCACTGAGGTATCCGAGCCGCAGCCGCCGCACACGCATTGCTCCGGAGCACAGGCGATCACGCGCTCGACGCGAGGAAGGTTCGCCGGCAACGACTGCCGCCCCGGATGCTTGCGCTTGGTTTTCGGCGAGGACGGTAACGCCTCGCGCTGACTCTCGGCTTCCACCTCGGCACGGCTGACGCCGGGCTCCAGTTCCAACAACTCCAGTTGCGCGTCGGAGAGCTTCTCGCTGCCCGGACCGTACTTCGCGATCCGCTGCAATCGCAAGCGCTCTTCCAGAACGCGGATCTTCAACTCCGCAAACTGCAGCTTGTTTTGATAAGCGAGTACGGCGTTCTGAAGCGTGCTGACCTGATCCGTGATCGCCGTATACAGCGGAGCAGCCAGCTGGCTCTTCAGTTGTTCGATCAGTTCCGTGTCGGAAGTAGAGAACGAGATCGGGGGAGTGGACATCTTCGAAGGGTTGAATGTCGCGCTCACGATGCCTGTTAATAGCAGAGGTGATCTGTGGAAAGCAATAACTTTGTGCAGGTGTTTTTGGTGCAGTGTTTAGGAGGTAATGCGCGCATCCTGCGATGCTTCGTCAGGGCCTTTGCGATACCACCGCCGCCGACGCGCCTGGCGGAGGTCGATGCCTCCCAGCAGCATCGCAAACTCTTCATGACTGAGTACGATCCTGGTTTGTTTTTCCTTCGGCTCAGGCCAGCGCAAGCAGCCTTTCTCCATTCGCTTCGAACATACCCACAAACCACTGCCATCCCAGAACACCAGCTTCATGCGGTTCCGTCGCGCATTCGCAAACAGAAACACATGACCACTCAGAGGGTCACACTGCAACCGGTCGCGCACCATTCCGTAGAGACCTTCAAACCCCTTGCGCATGTCGGTAGCTCCCGGCGCAAGATAGATCCGCGTTGCCGCTCCAAAGCCGAACATCGCCTACATCTTCTCCAGCAACGCAATCAGGCGTTGCAGTGTATGCGCGTCGAATCCTGCTCCAACCTCGATCTTCCGCTGTCCAGATAGAACCACTGTCAACCCGCCACTGCTGACACCACTTGTGTACCTGGGGTTCGCCACTTCCACAGCAACCAGTGCGCCCTCGGCGTTTCCCCTGTCGGCTCGATCACGTTGCCGCTGCAGATATCGCTTGAGGGTGCCCAGAGTCATGCCCTGGCGCTGGCAGAACTCAGTTCGATTCAATCCGCTTTCCTCATACCCCGATACGATCTGCTCGATGTCCGCTCGCGTCCGCCTCTGTCCACTCAATCCCGTTGCATCGCTCATATCTACACTTCAACATCACGATCACGCTTTGACTAGATGGTTTCCTCTGACGCTTACCACGAAGGTTATTCGGATCAACGCGATTGCATCGGCATAGGCGCTTCGATCCCTCCTGAACTTTAAGACCGACCACAAAAGAGACAAAGGTCCCACGAAGGTTCACGAAGATATTTCGCTGAACCGCTTGGGTGGGGGTTTTCGATCCTTCCTCGCTCGAGAACCAAAAACACTCTCACACCAGCGACAAACCCAAGCCCCCAGCTTCCTTCGTGTACCCTTTGTGCCCCTTCGTGTCCTTTGTGGTTCAATCTCCTGTGTTTGTGTTTCAAGGTACTGCTTCTGGGTTTGCGGTTTACACTCACACCACCGACAAACCCAAGCCCCAATTTCCTTCGTGTACCTTTGTGCCCCTTCGTGTCCTTTGTGGTTCAAGGTTTGCTTTTGGTTTGCGGTTGAAGGTTCTGCCTTTGCTCTTGTGATAAAACATCTCAATGTCTGCCGACTCGGTGCCCGTCCCGACTCAACCGCGCAATGTTCACATCTTCGGCGCCACGTCGTTCCTCAACGACACCGCCAGCGAGATGGCCTACTGGATACTGCCGGCGTTCCTCATCAGCATTGGCGGAGGTCCCGCCACGCTCGGCATCATCGAAGGAATCGCCGAGAGCGTCGCCAGCTTCGCTAAACTTTTTTCTGGCATCTGGACCGACCGCATCGCCCGCCGCAAGCCTCTCGTTGTCAGCGGATACGTCGTCGCCAACGTAGTCAAACCGCTGCTCGCGCTCGTCACTTCCGCCACCCAGGTTCTCTTCATCCGATTCGCCGACCGGCTTGCTAAGGGCGTCCGCGGAGCTCCGCGCGATGTCATGCTCTCCGAATCCGTTGAGCCGAACAAGGTCGGCTCCGCCTTCGGACTTCTCCAGGCGATGGATTCCGCCGGAGCCATCGCCGGACCGCTGCTCGCCATGGCCATCATGGCCTCGTCTTTCGGCACGCATTATGGCGTTCGCGCCGTCTTCTGGGCCGCAGGCGTCCCCGGTGCGCTCTGCATCCTCGTCGTCATCTTCGGATTGAAGGAGACGCAGCACACGGTCTCCGCCGCGAAGAAAAGTATCTTCGGCGAAGCCGCGCGTCTGCCCGCAGCGTTCTACTACGTGCTCGTCGCCATCGCGTTGTTTTCCATCGGCAACTCCAGCGACATGTTTCTCGTGCTTCGCGCCCAGAGCATCGGAATTCCCGTCTCGCACGCGCCTTTGCTGGGACTGGTCTTCAACATCACCTACACCGCCGCTTCCTGGCCTGCCGGATGGCTCAGCGACCGCGATTCGGCGCGCACGGCGGGCGGCATGTCCGCTTGGCGCTACGGAATGGCTGCCGTCGGATTGCTCATCTTTTCGGTTGTCTATTGGGTTTTTGCCGCCGCGCCTTCTCGCATGGCGCTCTACTTCGCGATGGCCTTCTACGGCTTCTACTACGCTCTTACACAGCCTGTCATGAAGGCCATGGTCGTAGATACGGTCGCTCGCGAAGCACGCGGACGCGCCTTCGGGATCTTCTACTTCGTCTCAAGCGTTGCCGCTCTGCTCGCCAGCGTCATCACCGGAGCCCTTTGGAAGCGCTTTGGCGCTGCCATTCCATTCCATGTCTCCGCCGCTCTGGCGCTCTTGGCGGCCATCATGTTGCTGGCAACGCCTGTATTCTTCCGACGTAAGATTTCAGTCTAAGTAGTCCGTGATCGTCGCAGCCACGCGCGCCGCGCGCCAAGGTAGAGCAGCGCAAGCGCGAGCAGCGCCCCTGTACCGTCGATCAGTACATCGAAGAAAGATCCTGTGCGCGAATTTAGCATCGCCTGGTGCATCTCGTCGGCGGACGCGACTAGGACCGTGATCAGCAGCGCATAGCCTATCCACGCAGATTGAAAGAACCAACGCCAGTCGCAATCTTCGACCTTCCCTCGCGCCCGGGCTGTTCCACGAACCGCTCGGAAACTCAACGCGCACAGGATTCCGTAGCCAGTCAGGTGTCCCGCCTTGCGCAGCAACCCGTGGATTTTCTCGAACGCTTCGATGTCCACGCCATGTCCGCGAAACAGGTTGGAAAACCAGTTTGCCACCGCCAGCAGCACGCCCCCCGTCTCTGTCGACGACAACAGGTTGGTGGATTCCACGCCGATCACTCCCAGCATCGCGACCACCGGGAGCCAGTAAACCAACAGGATGCGCTTGGAGGGGTTCGTCACTGGAATGGAGTTGCGGGGAGCCTTCGCTCCCCGCTGCAATTTATTCAACGCGGTAGTTCGGAGCTTCGCGCGTGATGGTCACGTCGTGAACATGGCTCTCCCGCAATCCTGCACCGCTGATTCGTATGAAGCGCGCGTTCTGCTGCAACTCGCTGATGCTGCTGCAACCCACGTAGCCCATGCCGCTGCGCAAGCCGCCGACCAGTTGATGCACCATCATGCCCACGGTGCCGCGATAAGGAACTCGGCCTTCAATGCCTTCCGGCACCAGTTTCGCCAGCCGATTGTTGCCGATTTCTTCATTGTTCTCGCCCAGACGGTTCAGGTCTTCCGCTTCCGCCTCCGTGCTCTGGAAGTAGCGTTCGCTCGAACCTGCCGCCATGGCGGAGAGCGATCCCATCCCGCGGTACGCCTTGAATGTGCGTCCCTGGTAGAGGATCGTTTCGCCCGGACTCTCTTCCGTTCCCGCCAGCAGCGAGCCCACCATGACGATGCTCGCGCCCGCCGCCAGGGCCTTCGTGATGTCGCCCGAATACTTGATGCCGCCATCGGCGATGATCGGAATATTGGCTTCGCGACACGCGCGGTAGGCTTCCGAGATCGCGGTGATCTGCGGAACGCCCGCTCCCGTAACGATACGAGTCGTGCAGATCGAGCCCGGCCCTATGCCGACCTTGATAGCGTCCGCGCCCGCCGAGGCGATCTCGGCCGCGCCTTCGTAGGTGCCGACATTGCCAGCGATCAGGTCCACTTCCGGCAGCTTCGCTTTCACCAGTCGGATCGCTTCCAGCACGCGTGTCGAGTGTCCGTGCGCGCTGTCGATGGCCAGCAAGTCGCACTTGTTCTTCACCAGCTCCTGCGCGCGTTCCAGGAAATCGCCCGTCGCGCCAATCGCTCCGCCTACGCGCAAGCGCCCCTGCGAGTCCTTGGCCGCGCCCGGATACTTCAATTTCTTCTGAATGTCTTTTACCGTGATCAGACCCTTCAACGTGTACTTGTCATCCACGACAAGAAGTTTTTCCACGCGATGTTTGTGCAGGATTTTTTCCGCTTCCAGCAGGGTTGTGCCCACGGCGACCGTGATCAGGTTCTCCTTGGTCATCACCTTGCTGATGGGAATGTCTGTACGCGTTTCAAAGCGCAGGTCGCGGTTCGTCAGGATGCCGACCAGCTTTTTGTTCTTCGTGATGGGCACGCCCGAGATGCGGTAGCGCTTCATCACTTCCAGCGCGTCGCTTATCTTGTCGTCCGGCGACATCGTGATCGGGTCAACGATCATGCCGCTCTCCGAACGCTTCACCTTGTCAATCTCACCCGCCTGCTGCTCGATGGTCAGATTGCGATGCACGATGCCCAGTCCGCCGTGTTGCGCCAGCGCAATGGCCATGCGCGACTCGGTCACCGTATCCATCGCGGCGCTGATGATGGGAATGTTCAGGCGGATGTTGCGGGTCAGTTGCGTCTGCGTATTAACGGTCGCCGGAATAACATCCGACTTGGCTGGTAATAGCAGGACGTCATCGAAGGTTAGGGCCTCGGGTACGGGAAAATTGATCATAAGTTTGAATCCGCTCGGAGGGGTAAACTCTGATTGTAGAGGCCAGAGCGGAACTTACGCAAACGCCACCAAAACAAATAGGTCGGAACGGGGCCGACCTTGGTCTTGATCTTTAGTTCTCCGCTTCCTCTTACTTCTTTCCAAACATCTTCCGCTTCACGTCCGGCCAGAACTCGGCTGCCAGGTGATTTGCCATCCCTCCCACGGCACCCCATCCCGCACGCGTAAATGTCAGCGCCGCTCCGCGATCTTCGTCTGGATAGTAGGTGTTACTCAGTGCGCCCGAGGACAGGTTTCCCAGGATGTTGGAGAAATTTACCGCTCGACTGCCGTCATCGCTGCGCGTCATCAGCGCGCTGCCCAGTACGTGTCCCACCCTCCTTCCAACGCTCCCTTCGCCACTGCGGTAATAGCGGGGGTCCTGATGGAACATCGTTGGGTAAACGAATCGCGAAAAGAATTCTCCCGACGCCTGGTCGGCCATTGCCGCTCCAAATCGCTTGCCATAACCTTCTCCGCCTTGTCCCCAACTCGGATAATCGTTCGACGCTTGTGACAAGCCTGAAGAGATTCCCGCGCTCAGGAAACTCATCGGGCTGCTCGCGTTCAGCGCGAACATCTTGAACTTCTCCCCCGGAGTCAACGGCGTCGCCGTCACTCCAGCTGGAACGGTCTTGGATGTGACGCGCCTTGGCGTGGCTGGATCGCGATTTTGGGCTCTCAGGCAGAACGGAATCGCGACCATTACTATCGTAAGCACAACTAAGCGGGCCGCCCGTGTGCATTTAAGGTTGTTCATCCATTACCGTCCTCACCAGTGTAATTAATTGTACGCACCTATTTCGAGTCTGTCTTATTGAAAAGGAATCACTTACGACATCGCCAGCTCTCCGCCTTGTGAATCCTCCCAGCGGCAGCTTGCATCCAATTCTTGTCAGTGGTTATATTGTTTTTTGCCTTATTCGAGCGTATATTCAAAGGGTAGCTGCAGAGCAGTAACCCCGTTTGGCGAAGCACACCGGTGGGCGAGAGCCCACTTTTTATTTCCACTTCCCCTTCAACTGCTGGATTGGCCAACAGAGGCTGCGGGTTAAGCCTTGCAGGGAAACTACGCACAGACACTTAGGCGCACGGCAAGAGCACCAAATATGGCATTGGAAATCGAAAAACTCCGCCAGATAGCCGGTCGTATCGGCAGCTCGAACGGAGTAGAAGTCGTCGAAGTGGAACTGCGTGGAGGCGGTAAATCCCGCACGTTGCGCGTATTCATCGACAAGCCCCAAGGTGTGACGCACGAAGACTGCGCAAATTTCAGCCGCGAGTTCAGCACCATTCTCGACGTCGAGGACGTGGTGCCCGGCGGCGAGTACCTGTTGGAAGTGTCGTCCCCCGGTCTCGATCGCAAGCTTTTCCGGGCAGCCGATTTTGAGCGTTTCAAGGGAAGCCTGGTCAAGCTCAGCACACATGAGCCCATCAACGGCAACCGGCATTTTGAAGGACGTTTGGAACTATTTGAGAATGACCGTTTGACGCTTGACCTTGCAGCCGTGAAGCAGCGCAAGAAGAAGGGCGCGCCCGAACCGCAGGCCAAAGTGGAGATCGACCTCGCCAATGTTGAAAAGGCGAATCTAGTTCCAGAGATTTAGTTGACCGGCTCCGGCGAGCGGCGCAACCGAACCACAAGAATTTCTCAGACGAAGGTGGCAGGAATATGGCAAGCGAACTCTACAACGTGATTGACGCGCTCAGCCGCGAGAAGGGCATTGATCCGCAGGTCGTCGTTTCTGCGGTGGAAGATGCCATCGTTGTCGCCACCCGCAAATATTACAAGACGCAGGAGAACCTGCGTGCCGTGCTCGACCGTGAATCCGGCGCCATCCGCGCTTACGCGGTGAAGTCCATCGTCGAGAACGAGGACGAGATCGAAGATCCGCAGACGCAGATATCGCTCGAAGAAGCCAAGGCCATCAATCCCGACGCTGAACTCGGCGCCGAACTTCTCATCGAGAAACCGACCGACGTCCTCGGTCGCATCGCCGCCCAACTTGCGAAGCAGGTCATCTTCCAGAAGGTGCGCGAAGCCGAACGCGACACCGTTTACAACGAGTACATCGGACGCGTCAACGAAGTCGTCAACGCCACCGTAAAGCGCCAGGAAGGTCCGGACACGATCTTCGATATCGGCAAAGCGGAAGCGCGCATGTCACGCAAGGAGCAGTCGCGCCTGGAATCGTTCGCCCCCGGCGAGCGTGTGCGCGTCGTCATCTCCCGCGTTGAGAAGGCCTCCAAGGGCCCGCAGGTTATCGTCTCCCGCGCCGCTCCGGAACTGGTCACGCACCTGTTTCACTCCGAGGTGCCGGAAATTTACGATGGCACCGTCGTCATCCGCGCCATTGCGCGCGAAGCCGGTGAGCGCACCAAGATCGCCGTCATGTCGAAGGATAAGGATGTGGACGCCGTTGGCGCCTGCGTTGGCATGAAGGGCATGCGCGTGCAATCCATCATTCGCGAACTGCGCGGCGAAAAGATCGACATCATTGAGTACCACGAAGACTCTGTCACCTTCGCCGAAAAGGCGTTGCAGCCCGCTAAGGTCAGCCGCGTCACCATCGTCGACGGACACGATAAGCACCTCGAAGTCATCGTAGACGACACGCAGCTCTCCCTCGCCATCGGCAAGAAGGGACAGAACGTCCGTCTCGCCGCCAAGCTGTTGGGCTGGAAGATCGATATCAAGAGCGAAGAAGAGAAGCGTCAGGAAGTCGAGCAGCAGATGACCGCATTGGTCGGCAATCCCACCACTCCGCTCGAGAGCCTCTCTGCCGACCTCGGCGATGGCACCGTAGCCAAGCTCATGGAAGCCGGCATCACCACCGTCGAAGCGCTTGCCGACATGCATCCTGAGCAGCTCGAATCGCTGCCGGGCATCGGTCCCAAGACGGTCGAGAAGATCTTCGTCGCCGTCAACAATTACTTCTCCAGCCTTGAAGCTGGCGACGCTCCAGCAGCAGTAGTGGTCGATGCCGGAGAAGCCGACAACAAGGACATTCCCGAGGACGAGCCCACCAGCGAAGCAGCCGGACTGTCCGACAATGGTCTCTCCGAGATTGCTGAGGCTGATTCGGAAAGCGTTTCCGAACTCGCCGAAGAGGGCCAGGATTTGGAAGCCAGCGCCGTCAGTGGAGTGGAGAACGCTCCTGATGCGGATGAAGCCGAGGTGACCGTGCACGAAGATCGCCCCGATGAAGAAGAGATTCCGAAAGAAAAGCTGTAACCAGGCAGTTACAAAGATCTGTTGTACGGGTTCCTTAACACCGAAAACCGTGAGGTTGACATGAGGGCTTAACGGATTAGCGGGACTAAGGGGGAAAAGAAGGCGGATGAAGATTCGAATTAACGATTTGGCTCGAGAGCTGGAAGTGAAAAGCAAGGCCATCCTTGACGCCCTGCCAAAGGTCGGCGTCACGGAGAAAAAAACTCACTCCAGTTCCATCGAGGAAGACGAGGCCGTCAAGGTAAAGAAGTTCTTCGCCTCGCAGGGTCAGGGCTCGAGCAGGGAATCGCGCTCCTCGCGCAGCGGCTCGGATGAGTTCCGCCCGAAGATTGATCTCTCCAAGATCTCCAAGCCCGGCGATGTGATGAAAGCCATCACGCAGCAGGCGCATCCGCCTGCCCTTGCGCACGCGAAGCCCACTGCTGCGCCAACCAAGCCCGCCGAAGCGGCGAAGCCAGCCGCACCGGCTGCGCATACCCCGCCCAAGTCGCTGGTCTCTAAGCCTGCTGCGCCTCCCGCCGACGCTCCCGTCGCCGAGAAGGCTGCACCTCGCTTTGTCACTCCAGCCTCCGTCGCTGCCTCGCGCCCTCCGGCCTCCATCGTCACCCGGCCGGAACCTAAGCATCCGGTCGCTGCCAAGCCGGAAGCGCCCGCCGAGGTTGTCGTTAAGGTTCCTGCCGTCGCTGAGGAAGCGCCCAAGGCACACGTTGCAGCTCCGGCCAGTGAAGCGAAAGCTCCGGCTGAGACCTCTGCACCTGTCGCGGAAGAGCCCAAGGCTTCCGCAGCCGCGCCTCATGCTCCGGCTGCTCACGCTCCGCACGCGCCCAAGACTCCGGCCAAGCCTGCAGCGCCCAGCGGACCGCCGCCGCGTCGCATGATCGTGCCTCAGACCGGACCTCGTCCGGTTTACACTGCGCCGCCGCCACCGCCGCCGCGACCTGTCCAGCCCACGCCGCAAGGTGCCATGGGCCGTACTGGTGTGCCCGTGCGCGGACAACCGCTCTTCAATCGTCCCCGCCCTGGTGGCACACCCGGTTCTGGTGGCCCTCCAGGCAGTTCGCGTCCGCCGCTCCGTCCCGGAGAACGCCGCCCCATGCATCCCACTCGCCCCATGAACATGGGCTCGGGTATGGGTGCGCCGGGTCGTCCTCTTGGCGTCGGCCCCGGTGCTCCGCCTCCAGGCGCGCCCGGAGGCCGTCCTGCAGGACGCCCTGCACCGTCGCGTCGTCCCGGACAGCGTTATGTTCCCAGAGGCCAAAAAGAAGGCCCAATGAAGGGATTCGTTCCGCCGCCGCGCCTGTCGCTTTCGACAGAGCCGCTGCCCATCACGCGGACGATAACCATCAGCGAAGGCATCAGCGTAAAGGATCTCGCCGAGAAACTCGGAATCCGCGCAAAGGACCTCATCGCCCGTCTCTTGGCGCGCGGTGTATTTGCCACCATCAACCAGACGCTCGACGCGGAACTCGCCGGAGATATGTCCCGCCAGTTCGGCGCCGATACGTCCGTCATCAGTTTCGAAGAAGAGGTCGCCAACGAGCAGGAATCGCAGGCTCTCGCCGCCAACGACGAGACCGTCTTCAACCAGGTCACGCGTCCCCCGGTCGTCACCATCATGGGACACGTCGATCACGGTAAGACCAGCCTTCTCGACGCCATCCGCTTCACCAGCGTTGCGGAAGGCGAAGCCGGCGGCATTACCCAGCACATTGGCGCCTACAAGGTCATGATCACCGAGAAGGCCTCGCCCGCTTTTGGTCGCGAGATCGTCTTCCTCGATACGCCTGGTCACGAAGCCTTCACCCGCATGCGCGCTCGCGGTTCCAAGGTCACCGACATCGTCGTACTCGTCGTCGCAGCCGACGACGGAGTCATGCCGCAGACGCTCGAAGCTATCGATCACGCACGCGCCGCGAAGGTTCCCATCATCGTCGCCGTCAACAAGATCGATAAAGCCAACGCTCTGCCCGATCGCGTCAAGAAACAACTCGCCGACCGCGGACTCCTCCCCGAAGATTGGGGTGGTGACACCGTCTTCGTCGATGTATCCGCGAAGGCGAAAACCAATCTCAACCTGCTGATGGAAATGATCTGCCTCGTTGCCGATCTTCAGAACCTGAAAGCGACTCCCGATCGTCTCGCCTCCGGCTCCGTGCTGGAAGCCAAACTCGATCGTGGTCGTGGCCCTGTGGCCACCGTGCTTATTCAGAACGGTACCCTCAAGGCCGGCGAAAGCTTTGTCGTAGGAAACGTCTTCGGCAAGGTTCGCGCCATGTTCGACGATCGCGGACACGCACTCGACGTCGCGCCTCCGGCAACGCCCGTCGAGATCATCGGCCTCGAAGGATTGCCGCAAGCCGGCGACCAGTTCGTCGTCGTAAGCGGTCGCGAAAAAGCCCGCGAAATCTCCGAGTATCGTGAAGCGAAAGCTCGCGAAGCGATCCTCGCCAAGAGCACCCGCGTTTCTCTCGAAGGTCTCGCCGAGCAGATCAAGTCCGCTGGCGTCAAGGAACTCCCCATCATCCTCAAGGGCGATGTGGGCGGATCGGTCGAAGTTATCAGCGACTTGCTCGGCCGTCTTTCCGGCGAACAGGTCAAGATCAAACTGTTGCACGCCAGCGTGGGCGCAATCACGGAAACCGACGTACTGTTGGCCTCGGCATCCAACGCCATCATCATCGGCTTCAACGTGCGCCCCGAACGCAAGGCACAGGAAATGGCCGACCAGGAGAAGGTGGACATCCGCCTCCACTCCATTATCTACGAGCTACAGGACGAGATAAAGAAGGCCATGACCGGGCTGCTCGAACCGACGATTAAGGAGACGTATCAGGGTCGCGCCGATGTGCGCGAAGTCTTCCGTATCCCCAAAGTCGGCCAGATCGCCGGTTGCCAGATTGCCGATGGCGTCATCAAGCGCGACAGCGAAATCCGCCTGCTGCGCGACAACGTCGTCGTATTCAAGGGCAAGATTGCTTCGCTCCGTCGCTTCAAGGATGACGCCAGCCAGGTCACCAGCGGTATGGAGTGCGGCATTGCGGTTCAGAACTTCAACGACCTCAAGTCGGGCGACGTCATCGAAGCGTACGTAGTCGAGCGCGTAGCCACCGAATTGATCTCGAGATAAACCAGTTGCCGGTTGCCAGCGGTCAGTTGCCAGCAACCGGCAGTGATCAGATCATGCGAGTTTCTGAGATCGGCAAAACGATTTCAGAAACTCGCATCTCTTTTCACTAAAGATTTTGCTCTGACTAAGAACCAAAAACGCCTTGCGGTTTCAACTGACAACTGGCAACCGGCAACTGGTAACTGCATTGATTGCTTACCTCACGCTCGAACTTCGCATCGAAGGCGCGCACTCGCTGAAAGACAAGCGACAGGTGTTGCGAAGTTTGAAAGACCGTCTGCGCAACAGCTTCAACGTTGCTGTCGCCGAGATCGACGTGACCGACCTCTGGCAGCGTGCGACCATCGGCGTCGTCAGCATCTCCGATTCGCGCGACTATCTCGACGGACTCATGAAGAACGTCCAGCGCCAGGCTTTTCGCATCGCCAACAACTGTGGCGCGGAAGTAACCGACTCCTTCGTCGATTTCTTCTGAACAGGATTTATCAGGGCACGAACCCCCTGAGGTTTGGAACAGCAACCGCTTTGACAGGGCACGGCTTCATCCGTTCTTGCGTCACCGTTTTGAAGGGGCACGGCTTCAGCCGTGCCATTCAAGACTTCCCCCAACGCGGCTTTAGCCGCTGAGGGAATATCGCCACCAGCACGTCTAGATATTCACCACAAGATTTAAGAATTCATTCTGCGCCGCTCGGATTTTCAAAGCGTTCGCAGCCGGAAAGGTGTAAAGTATCCGGTTTTCCTGTTACTGCCGGGACTCGCTATGGAACACAGAGGTAATAGACACATTCGTGAACGCCGCGGAGAAGCAATTCGCGAGGAACTCGGCAGCATTCTTGCCGGAGAACTCGGCGATCCCCGCATCGGCTTGGTCACCATCACCGACCTCATCATGGGAGAAGGCGGCAAATCCGCTCGCGTCTTCGTAACCGTCGTCGGCGATGAAAAGGACGTGGCCGAAACCGTCGAAGGCCTGCAAGCCGCCAGCGGATACATCCGCCACGAACTCGCGGAAAATCTCAGCCTTCGTTTCGCGCCCGAACTCGTCTTCCTGCTCGACAAGTCGCAGGAGTACGGAACCCGCATCGATGAACTGCTTCATCGCGTTGAAAAACGCAAAAAGAAGAACAAGTAATACAAGGGACTACAGGCACTCGGCTCATGCTCGAAGAGGTACTCAACCAGATCGGCAGGCGTAACCGCTTCGTGCTTACTTCGCACGCGCGGCCTGATGGCGATGCCATAGGCTCTGTGCTCGCCTGCAGCCAGATCCTGCGAAGCATGGGAAAACAGGCCGACGTATTTTTGCGCGACGGCGTCCCCCGCATCTATCGCCCTCTTCCGTTCACCGACATCGTCGTCGAAGGCATCGCCGTCCCCGACGATTACGAGGCCGCCATCATCCTCGAGTGCGATAGCCTCCAGCGTACCCGCCTCGAAGGTCTCGAAAAACATTACCTCATCAACATCGACCACCACTCCAGCGCGCGTCCTTACGGAAACGTGAACTGGATCGATCCCAGCGCCTGCGCTACCGCCGAGATGATCTTCCGCCTCGCCCGCGAAGCCAGCGTCAAGATCTCGCCCGACGTCGCCACCTGCCTCTACACGGCTGTACTCACCGATACCGGCTCCTTTTGTTATTCCGGGACCAACGAACGCACCTTCGTCCTCGCACAGGAACTGGTTCGCGCCGGAGCCGATCCCGTGCGCATTGCGCAGAATATCTATTTTTCCAACCCCGCGTCCAAAATGCGCGTCCTCGGATGCGCCCTCAGTCATCTTCAACTGGACGGACATCTTGCATGGATGTACGTCACCCAGGAAGAGATGGAGCGTACCAGGGCCGCCGAAGAAGATTGCGAAGGCCTGGTCAACTACGCGCTCGCCATCGAAGGCGTGGAGGTCGCTGTCTTCATACGCGAGCTCGTTGACGGACGCTTCCGCGTAAGCCTGCGCAGCAAAGGCGCCATCAACGTAGCTCAGATTGCTCAGTTGTTCGGCGGCGGCGGTCACGAATGTGCTAGCGGTTGCGCCGTCGAAGGCCCTCTCCCGGTTGCCGCCGAATGCATCCTCGCCCAACTCCGCCTCCGCGGATACGGCACCATCCAATAGCGGAGACGCCTGCAGAAAATTCGAGGCCTCTGAGCAACAGGGTTGCTTTTGAAGAGTTCTTGAAGAGTTTCCTCGTGCCTCAAATCACTCCAGATTCGCATTTCGCAATTCGAATTGCGCTGCATCCAGAGTTCAAGGAATTACAATAAGCCTTTATGTCTTTATCAGTCGGCCATCAACTATTCCAACTCTGTGGCGCCATGATGATCCTGGCGGCCTATGTATGCCATCAGTTCAAGTGGATCGATCCGGAGGGCGCTCTCTACAACATCCTGAACGGCGTAGGTTCCGCCATTCTCGGATATTACGCATTATGGCCGCGCTTCCAGGCAGGTTTCGTCGTCTTGGAAATCGCATGGACCGGCGTCAGCATGTACGGACTCTACCGCGCCGCCACTCGCAATCGCACCGCATAAAGCGGCCGAACAAACGGGGCTTTAGCTCCTGCTTCTTTGCCTTTAACTATCGACAATGTCTTCTCCCAGCCAACTCGCTAAACGCATCGCCCCCTTCCTCCTCCTCGCCGGATGCTGCGCCTTCCTTTTCTTTTACGGACTCGGCTCCTTCGGTCTCGTCGGCGCCGACGAACCACGCTACGCACAGATCGCATACGAGATGCTCGCCCGACACGATTGGGTCACTCCCATCCTCTACGGACACCCGTGGATGGAAAAACCCGTCCTCTACTACTGGCGCGCCATGATCGCCTTCCATTTCTTCGGCGTCAACGACGTCGCCGCGCGACTCCCCTCGGCGACCATGGCCACGGGAATGATCCTCGCCATCTTTCTCTGGATGCGCCGCTTCCGTCGCGGATGGCATCTCGACGCCGCCCTTATCACCGCTTCCAGCGCCCTCGTCATCGGATTTGCGCGCGCCGCTTCTACCGACATGTCGCTCGCCGCGCCCTTTACCATCGCAATGCTCTGCTGGTTCGGCTGGTATCAAACCCATCGCGACCGTGAAAGCGAAAGCCGTTGGTGGCTCCTCGCCTTCTATTTCTTCCAGGCTCTCGCTACTTTAGCCAAAGGCCCTGTCGCTCCCGCTCTTGCCGCGCTCATCATCGTCGCCTTCGCTTTCATCCTGCGAGATTGGCGACTCGTCTGGCGCACCGCTTGGCTTCCCGGACTCGCACTCTTTTTCGCCCTCGCCCTGCCCTGGTACGTCATGGTGCAGATGCGCAATCCCAACTTCTTCCGCTTCTTCATCCTCGAACAAAATCTCGCGCGCTTTGGAACCAATCTCTACCGCCACAAGCAGCCTTTCTATTTCTACCTGCCGGTTATGCTGCTCGCCGTAGCACCGTGGACGTTCTTCGTCCTCACCGCCATGTTCGACGCCGGACGCAAACTGCTCCATCGCTTCTCCTCACCCGCGAAGCCCTCACCCAGCGAATCGAATCTTGAGACGGATTCCACCGACTCCGACGACACGCTCCCCATCTTCCTGCTTCTCTGGATCGTGCTTCCCGTACTCTTCTTCTCCATCTCGCAATCCAAGCTGCCGGGATACATCCTGCCCTCCGTTCCGCCGTGCCTCATCCTCACGGCTGACTGGTTGCGCCGCCGCAGCCAACAGAACCTGCAACTCCCCTTCTGGCTCGCTGCCTTCCACGCCGCGCTGGCGTCATTCCTGGTCGCCGCCGCCATTCTCGCGCCCGCACAACTGCTCAAGGCTGCCGCTCCCATTCCTGCGCTCATGCTCGCCGCCGCCTTCGCCACCATCATCTTCATCGGCATGGCTCTCTCGCTGTTCGTCAAGGGATTGCCCGTCCTGCGTGTCGTCACGCTTGTCCCTGTCGTTCTCGCCGTTGGCTTCATCCTGCGTTCCGCCGCGCCGCTGGTGGACGCCACGCAATCCCAGCGCCCTGTCGCCGCAGCCATCAGCAGTTATCAGCGCGTTGCCACCTTCAAGGCCCGTCGCGAGGTCGAGTACGGACTTGGCTGGTATCGCCATCAGCCCATCAGCGTCTACGAGCGTCTGGAAATCCCCAGGACCGAGCATCTCGTCGTCGGTGGTCCCGGCGCCGAACTCGATCTGCCCGTCATTCTCCCCGGCCGCACCATCACACGCGTCGGCGGATACGCGCCCCAGCATCTGCAATTCTTCGTCGTCTCCGCCGCACGCGACTGAAAAATTCCCGCACAGCTATTGTCCTCGGATGTTCCTCGCATTTGCCTCTCGTCAGCCTCGCCCGTAGACTACGTTTTCGGCCTCTACGCGCATCCATTGTGCGTACATGGGTCCCAGGTGATCAGTGGAAGTCCTCGACCTCAGGCATTTCTCGTCCGTAGATCTTCGCCCGCTCCTTGATGAGGAGGCGGAGAAGTGGTCAGGTCTGCTCGACTGGGATTACCGCAGCTCTTCCGACATGATCCTGCGTTATCTCGACGCCAAGATTTTGCCCGGATACGCAGCCATTGATCGCGGCACTGTCTTCGGATATTGCTTCTTCGTCTATGAAGGCGCAAAGGGCGTCATCGGGGACCTCTATGTCGGAGGCAATCCCGAACGCACTCGCGCCGTAGAAGACCAACTCCTCGAACACGTCATCGACACCCTGCAGGGATCGCCCGGCTTGCATCGCGTCGAAGCGCAATTGCTGCTGCACCCTAGCGGCGAAGCTTCCCGCGTCTTCGACGAAAGCGGATTCCAGCGCTATCGCAGGCTCTTTATGAGGATGCCGCTCAACCCGCACAAACCAGCATTCCGGCCGCTCTCTGCCGACTACGAGATTCGTCCCTGGCAAGGCCGCGATTACCAGGCCGCCGCCGGACTCATCACCAACGCCTATCGCAATCACGTCGATTCCGATATCAACGACCAGTACCGCACCATGGCCGGTTCGCTGCGCTTCCTCAACAACATCGTGCGCTTCCCCGGTTGCGGTCTCTTCGACGCATCCGCCTCGTTCCTCGCCATACACCGCGCATCCCAGCAGAACGTCGGCATGGTGCTCTGCTCGCGCGTCAAAGACGATGTCGAACACGTCACCCAGGTCTGCCTCCTCCCCGAACATCGCGGACACGGCGTGGGCGAAGCCCTGCTCGCCGCCGCTCACCAATCCCTCACTCAACGCGACTTCAACATGATGTCGCTTACCGTGACCGAAGCCAACGCTGGCGCCGTTCGCCTCTACGAACGCTTAGGCTTCAAAACCATGCACGTCTTCGACGCCTTCGTCTGGCAAGGCTAGAACGGAGCAGGCTCCCTTCCGATGGTCATCTCGACCGAAGCGAAGCGGAGCGGAGAGACCCTTTGTTTTTCCTCGGCCTACCTCCTCAACGTCATTTCGACCGCAGCACTCTTCGTCGTTGACTTTCGAAACCTACGAAACCTACGAAACCTTTCTCAATCCCACCCAACAAAAAAAGGCCAGCCTAAGCCGACCTCGATTTCAATTTACCCACTTACCACTTACCCAATTACCAACTATCTTTTCAAGAACCACATCGCCCACGCCGCCACAATCACTCCGCCTACAAAATAGGCGAAGCACTTGCCGCCGTAGCGAACCATCTCTTCTGCCGACGCCTTGCCCGTCTTCTCGTCCACCACCATCGTCTTCTGCGTGATGCCGAAGACGATCGACGCGCACAACGCGCATACCAATACCGCACTGAAGTGTGTCAGTTCCATTATTTCTTCTTCCCGATGGCGATGTGGTACGCGTCCACAACGGAGATGATGTTCAGCAGTCCGGAGATGATCAGGAACTTGGTCCCGTAATCCGCAGTCGCGCGATGGATGGCGCCGTGTCCCAGGTCCATCATCCGCGCCACCACGTAAAGCCCACCGTTTCCGATGTCGCCGAAGAACCCCAGTATGTCCAGCAAATCGCCCATATTGAAAGCGTAGATCTTGCCTTCCATGGCCAGTCCGAACACGAACAGCATCACCATCGACGCCATCAGCAAAACGCCGCGCACGTAACGTTTCTGGATCAGGTGTCCTGCGCCCGGAAGTATCCAACCGAGCAACGGAGCGGCCACCGCCATTTTCGGCATCGGCTCAGCCGCAGCTTTCGTCACTGTCTGTGTGTTGTTGGCCATTAGATGGTCACGATCTCTTCTTGTTCCGCGCCCGTTACTTCCGCCGCGCCGTTGCGTATCAGCACATTCACTTCACTGCGCACGCCGAATTCCGGCAGATAGATACCCGGCTCCACCGAGAACAACGTGTTCGGAATGATCTCGCGGTCGTCCTTCGTTTCCAGGTTATCCATGTTCGCGCCGTTCGCATGAACGTTCACGCCAATGCTGTGTCCGGTGCGATGCACAAAATACTCGCCGTACCCGGATTTGGTAATCGTCTCGCGCGCCGCGTCATCCACTTCCCATCCATGGATCAAGCGCTTCGCCGCGAACGCTTCCTTCGCCTTCTCCACGGCCGCTTTGCGTGCGTCGCGCACGATGCGGAATATCTCCTGGTGTCTTGCCGTCGGAGTGCCTACGCATCCCGTCCACGTGATGTCGTAATACACCGCGCCCGGCTTCTTCTTCTTGCCCCAGATATCCAGCAGCACGAAATCGCCATTCTTGATCGGGGACGAAGTCTCCGAACGCGGCTCGTAATGCGGATCGCCGCTATGCGCGTTCACGCCAACGATTGGCGGATCATCCGTCTCCAGATTCTCCCGGCGAAAACATTCCATCAAAAATTGCTGGATTTCGAATTCATGCGTGCCGCCGCTTCGAACCCGTCGCCCGATCTCTTTGAACGCCTCTGCCGTGATCGCGTCGATCGAGTCGCGCGCTTCGAAGTGCGTCGCAATCTGCGCTTCCGTCAACGCCGCCTCGAATTGCGCAACCAGGTTGGCCGAGCTCTGCACGTTCACGCCAAAGCTGCGAATCAGCTCAACCGTCCCCGCGTCCACCAGTCCGATGTAGGGAATCAGGTTGTTCGGCGAATACTGCATCGCGACATTCTTGTACGGCTTCAGCATCGCTTGCAGATTCGCCTGCTGCTCCTGCCATCCCGAATAAACCTGCTTGGTGCCCGGCAATGTGTCGAGATGTCCAGCCTCGATGCGATGTACCAACTTCTGCGGCTCACCGTCTGCCGGAATCAGGTAATACCAGCGTCGCGTCACCATAAGTTCCGCGCGCAGTCCCAGCACACCATAGGCAATGGGATCGCGATGATGATGATCGTAGAAGAGCCAAGCGTCGAACTTACGTTCGCGCAGCACAGCCTGAATCGCAGAGATATTCATGACCTCTCCATTGTATCGGAGCCGAGGGCTAAATGTGGCGCGAGCGCCCTCGCTCGCGACCGGACCTATCCATCATGGTGCCCCATCCTGAGCTCAACGAAGGGTCGGATGCACCCCGCCTAACCATTAGCGCTTTTGACCCTTGCTCTCCGGTTCGCGGGCTCTCCGGTTCTCCGGTTCCCCTTCGCCGATTCCCTAAGCAACCACCCCAATCCCTTTTGCACCATGTCGTTCTTGTCCGTCAATAGCGCGGCTGTCACGCGCTCGATCTCCGGCATGAACATCTTCACGCGTGCGCCGCGTATCAACGAAACCGCCGCCGCCCGCCGATGCCATTCATCTTTCGACTTCGCCCAGCGAATGGCCGACGCCGTTCTCTTCGGCTCCAACACCATCAGCGGCCCAATCAGGTATTGCACCAGCGCATCGTGGTCCGCCCAGGTACTCACCCTATCCAGCCAGACTTCAAACAGCTTGAATTCCTTATTGCCGAACTCCGCCACCGAAGTCTCCAGCAGAAACACGGCCAGAATCTTTTCCTCCAGCACCTTGCCCTTGAAGAGTTCGTTTGCCACCGCCACCAGGTATTCCACGCCCGCTTCGTTCTTGATCACTTTCGTAAAGCGCCGCGCCAACTTGCGGATTTCCTTCCTATACCATCCGCGTGATGTCACCACATCTTTGAAGAAGTGTTGCACCTCTTCCGTATGCGGAGCAGAAGCGCCGTTGATCAGCACCTGTCGCAAATGCTCGGCAATGTACTTCGGCTTTTTCGCCATCGCCTACGCCTTCACTTCTCCCGCTCCCGCCGGACGCACGAACTTGTCATACAAAAGCAGCAGCGCGGCCGTAACCACACCCACGCCGATCACCGACAGCCAGATGCCCGTCGGATTGTGCGTCACCTCGCCAAAATGATGCAGCAGTCGTCCGCCGAACCATCCACCCACGATCGACCCGATGCCGATCGGAAGAAACGCGAAGCCCATGTACGTGCCTTGTTGCCCCGCCGGCGCTAGTCGCGAAATATATTCGTAGTAGCGCGGCGACTGGATGATCTCGCCCAGCGCAACTCCGATCAGCGTCACGATCACCATCGTCACCGTCGGATGAATGATCAGCGCGATCCACGCCACGCCCGAAATCAACGTGCCCAGCGTGATCGCCTTCATCGCCGGAATCTTCTGTGTCCACAGATTGATCAGCACCGTCAGCGTGATCACCACGATCGGCCCCGTAGCCAGCAGCAATTCCGTATCCGCCTTCGCATCCACGTAGCGCACCACGTACAGCGGCAGCGTGATGAACTCCTGCCAGAACACGATCCAGTATCCCGAGAAGATCAATAGGAACAGCATGAAGCGCGGATTCGAAATCACCGCCTTGAAGTTCTTCAGCGTCTCGCTCAAACTCGCCGTCTGCACTTCGTTCGAACGCCTCGGCTCGCGGAACAGCAGCAGCACGGCAAAGAACATCAGGAACACGCTCAACGCCGCCATCCGGAACACGCTCTCCACATGCATGTGTGCGTGTACATAAGAAGCAAGGATCGGTCCCAGCGCTCCCCCGATATTCACCAGCGTGTAATAGATCGAGTAGCCGATCGAGCGCACATTCTCATGCGAAGCCCGTGCGATCGTGCCCACCACAGCAGGCTTCACCAACGCGATACCCAGCGCCGGCAGCATCAGCACCAGCGCGACCAGCAACGTAAGCGGGACCGCGCTCCGAATCGGCGCCATCCACGGCGAGCCCAGCGAGCCCAGCAGAAAATACGACGAACTCAGGATCAGATACGCCAGCGAAAGCGAACGCCGGAATCCCATCCTGTCCGCTAACGCGCCGCCGAAGGCCGCCAGGAACCATACCAGTCCGCCGAACAGTCCCGTCAACCGGCTAGCAGACTCGATAGGGAACTGCAGCGTTTCATTCAGGTAGCGTGCCAGCGACGCAAACGCCGCATAATAAGCCAGCCGTTCAAACAGTTCCGTGACATTGGCGACCCAGAACGGCCGTTCAAATCCCGTGCGGATATCGTGCCATCGTTGCGCGAAGCTCAATCGGTGCTCCTTCTCATCCTACAAAATCACTGTTGCCTTTGGTGCCCCATTCTGAGCGAAGCGAACGGTGGGCACGCACCAACTTGTAAATCAATACCGATGGCTTCCCATTTACCCCAACGAGATCTTCCTCGTCTCAAGGTTTAGGTTTTCTTCGTGCCTTCGTGTCTTCGTGGTGAAAAAATCTTTATTCCAACCTCCGCCGCCGCCATCCCCGCCACACGTATCACTTTATTCCTGCTGCTCTCACCGGCGGCTATGGTAACTGACGAGCGCGGCACATTCAAAAGTTTTGAGAAAAACTCGATGCACGCCTCGTTCGCCCGACCTTCCACCGGAGGCGTCGTCAGCGAAACCTTCAGCGCATCGCCCATCTCTCCGGTGATCGCGTTCTTCTTCGCCCGCGGATGCACCCGCACCGCGAACGTCGCACCCTTCGGCGAATCATGGACAGGAATCATCTACTTGCCTGCCGAAAAGATCAGTTCCAGCAACGTGACGCACGTCAATGCCAGCGCCTGTGGTTCATGCATCACACCGCGTCCCAGCGACCAGATCATGCTCACGCAGATGACCAGCAGCAGCGCGTTCGCCAGCACACAGCATCCCCGCGTGAACGCATCCGGTTTCCGCGCCCGTATCAGGTTCAGCATGCCAATGGCGATCACCGCCACGCCCGATCCGAAGAACCACACCGCGCTCCGGTTCAGCGGATGATACACAGCGAACGTGCCGAACGAATGTGCGACTCCGAACGCAACCATCAGCCACCCGAGAATCTTGTCCACCACGCTCATCGATATTCCTTCGCCCCAAAAATCGCCGTTCCCACTCGCACGCAGGTCGAGCCTTCTTCGATCGCCACTTCGAAATCGTGCGACATCCCCATGCTCAATTCATCCATCCCGACGCCCGGCAACTTCCGCGCCCCGATCTGGTCACGCAAATCCCGCAGCGCGCGAAAATGTATCCGCGCTCCTTCGGCCTCTTCCGTGAAAGGAGGCACCGTCATCAGTCCGCGAATCTCAAGATTTCTCAACCTCGGTGCTGCCAGCAGAATCGCGTCCAGCTCCGGCGAATCCCATTCGATCCCCGCCTTCGCCTCTTCGCCCCCAACATTCATTTCAATCAGCACGCGCAAGGTTTTCCCCGTCGCTTCCGCCGCCGCATTCAACCGCTCCGCCAGCTTCAGCGAATCCACCGAATCCACCGCATTGAAAATTTCCGCCGCCTTCGCCGCTTTGTTCGATTGCAAATGCCCTATCAGATGAAAATCCGCATCGTCGATATCGAACACATTGCAAACCTTTGCCGAAGCCATCGTCGGAGACGAAGCACTCAACTCCGCAAATTTCTCCGCAAACTCCTGCACGCGATTCTCGCCGAACAATCTCTGTCCCGCTTCGTATGCCTCGCGAATCGCGTCCGCCGAATGCGTCTTCGAAACCGCCATCAGCGCGATCTCATCCGCATTGCGCTTCACGCGCGCCGCCGCCCGAGCCATCCGCTCGCGAATCACCGCAATATTCTCCCGTATCGACATGCAAGACATTCTAGAGCACAGAACGCCCCTCTTCCTACCTCCCAAACCTCATCTCGACCGAGGCGCAGCGTAGCCTAGAGACCCTTTGTGTTGGTGTTGGGTCTGGGCCTGCCTCTCCTCCTTCCACGAAAAAAAGGCACCCAGTCTCCCGGGTGCCTCCATTTCTTTTATAGAACGAACTACATGATCGCCGTCGGCGGAGCCGGCTCGTCGGGATGTCCCGCGCTCGCCAGTGGCAGACGAATCATCAATAGCGCCAACCCGACCAGCACCACCGCGCCGATGATGAGTGGCGGATGCTCGAAGATTACAGGCAGTATCTTGATGTTCTTCGTCTTTTCCACGCCGATGATCGAAGCGATCACCAGCCCGCACAGTGCCTCTCCGGCAATCAAGCCAGACGCCGTCAGCACTCCCGCATTTTCCACTCGAGCCTTCTGCGCATCGTTCAATCCGCGTTTGTCGCGCAGCTTGTCGGTGACCCAGCGGAAGAGGCCGCCCACGAAGATCGCGAACGTTGTTTCCAGCGGCAGATACATGCCCACCGAGAACAGCATCGGGCTCTTCACTTCGATCAGGATCAAGCCAAAGCCCATCAGGATGCCGACCACGACCAGCGGCCAAGGCATACCGCCGCCCACGATGCCCTGTGCCAGCGACGCCATCAACCCAGCCTGCGGAGCAGGAAGCTGCGGGCTGCCGAATCCATACGCCTTGTTCAGAACCATCAGCGGGAAGAACAGCACCATGCTCGATACCACGATGCCGAGCAAGTCGCCTATCTGCATCTTCGACGGCGTGCCGCCCAGGATGTGTCCCACCTTCAAATCTTGCAGCATCTCGCCGGCGACCGCCGAACTCACGCAAACCACGGCTGCAACGCCCAGAACTGCGGCGATGCCGATCGTTCCCTTAATGCCGATGGCGACCATCAGCAATGCCGCGATGATCAGCGTGCACAGCGTCAGACCCGAGATCGGATTGTTTGACGACCCGATCATGCCCACCAGGTTGCCGGAAACCGCGGCAAAGAAGAAGCCGAGGATGATCATGACCACAGCGGCCAGCAGTGCGCCGCCAATCACGTGCGTGAAGTAGTAGTACAGCGCGATCATGCAAAGGAACACAACGCCCAACCCGGCAAATACCACTTTACTGCTCAAGTCCTGTTCGGTGCGATTCACCGCAACGTGCTGCTCGGTGCTCTTTTTCAAGTCAGCGACTGCGCGCTTCATGCCCAGTCCCAGGCTCTTGCGCATGCGGAACAGCGTGAACGACGCGCCTACCAGCATGCCGCCCACTGCGATCGGACGCACGATGCTGTACCAGACCGCTCCAGCCACGCCAGCCCAACCCAGTTCCGTCGCCCCGCCCGGCATTCCCGCGGCGATCTGCGGTCCCAGGAAGAACACTAGCAGCGGAACCAGCAGGCCCCACGCAAAGACGCCGCCAGCAAAGTTCAACGCGCCCAGTCGAGGTCCAATGATGTAGCCAACGCCAAGGTATGCCGGGCTGATCGCCGGTGCCGAGAACGTCGTTACGCCGCCTGCGGCGATGACCGGAGTGCCCGCAGCTTTCGTCAACTTCACCGTGCTCAAGCCCAGCGTTCCCACTTTCAGAACGAAGTCCTTGCTCGCCGCGAAGAACTGCATCGCGCCCATCGCATAGATGAATGCGCCAATGCCCATGTTTGCGAAGAGGATCTTTGCCGCGCGCGCACCCTGTTGTCCAGCTTTGTGGATCTCAGAGGCGGCAACCGATTCGGGGAAGGGAAGGTCGGGATCTTCCACCATCACGCGACGAAGCAGCGTGACGAACAGGATACCCAGCGTGCCGCCAACAGCCATCAGCGCCACTGATTTCCAGTATCCGTTCTGCATATCGAAAACCGGCCAAACGCCGGCGATGATGAACGCGGGAATCGTGAAGACCGCGCCAGCCGCAACCGACTCGCCGATCGATCCGATCGTTCGAGCCATGTTCTCTTCCAGTAGAGAACCCTTCAGAAGTCGCAATACGGCCATGCTTATGACCGCCGCAGGATACGTGGCCGCGATCGTCATGCCGGCGCGCAGACCCAGGTACATGTTGGCCGCGCCCAGCACCACCGTCATGATCAGACCCAGCAGAACCGCGCGCAGGGTGAATTCCCGCATTTGCATGTCGGGTGGAATGTACGGCTTAAACGTCTTTACAGGGGGAGCAATATTTGTGCTCATTCAGTCCTCTTCGTCTCCAAACAGCATATTAGGGAATTGGCGCAAGTTACCACGTTGCAAGCTCTCAGTACAAGTGCGTTAATCCTACGTCAATTGTGACAAGCATGCACCAACTGAGCATTGCCTATCCCAACCCGCCCGACATATACTGTGCCTGCTGATCCCGCACCATCCTGACGGGTACCGCGGGTAGGAGGTAGTCTTCAGCAGTACCGGAGACAGATCACCCCAGCAGGGCGACGCGCCCCGTTCCATGGCGCGAGAACCTCAGAACGGAATTCTGGGGAAGCCGCCTCTAGCTCCCTTGCTGGACGAAGCACACACTCTGGCTACCAGAGTTCCCCGTTCCCAGCCACGCCATCCCATCGTCTCCCTCTTCCGTTCCACCCTTGGCAGCCTCTTCGCCGCGCTCTTTCCCTCCGAATGTCGTCTCTGCGGAATCCCGCTCATCGCGCCCACCACGTTGCCGGTATGCCAGGGCTGCATCGACGCCATCGTCCCTTTCGAAATTCCCCGCTGCGGTCGCTGCGGAGAAGCACTCGTAGCCGGGTTTCGCGCCCAGCTTCCAGGCGCATGCTGTAACAATTGCGTCCGCGAACAGCCTCTCTTCGAGCGCGCAGTTGCCTTCGCATCCTATGACGGCGCATTGCGCGACCTTATTCATATGCTCAAGTACAAGCACATGGAGACCGCCGCTGACGTCCTCGGCAGCATGCTCGCAGAAACCATCGCTCCCCTCGAATCCGACTTCGTTAACGCCTCCGCCGCCAGGCTGCTTGTTATCCCCGTGCCCTTGCACATCAGCAAACTCCGACAGCGCGGCTTCAATCAGTCCGAGCTGCTCGCCGCGTCCGCCGTCAAGCGATTGCGGAAACGTCCCGGCCCCATCCGCTATCAAGTGGAATCCTCGGCACTAGTACGCCGCCGCGCAACGGAATCGCAGGTCGGTCTCACGCGCGAACAGCGGCAAGCCAACATGCGCGGCGCTTTTGCCGTCTCGTTAAAAAATCGAATAGCTGGAAATTGTGTGTTGTTGGTCGACGACGTTTTCACTACCGGAACAACCGTCGGCGAGTGTGCGCGCGTTTTACTGAAAGCCGGTGCCAAAAAGGTGTGGGTCTCCACCGTCGCCCGCGCGCTCAGAGAAACGGAAGCTTTGGATCATCATTCGCATCAAAGAGAGGAACAGGCGCAAACGCTGGCAACGTAACGCGCCATAAGGAACCTATGGCAGCACGAAGCGAGGGTCACAGATCGAACCGACCGATGCCGGAAGTCGTCGTCGTGCCATTCACGGAAAGCGTGTATAACCCCATGCACGCCCCCGTCCTGGTACTCAACGCTTCCTACGAGCCGATCAACGTCTGCGCTGCGCGCCGTGCCATCGTCCTCGTCTTGAAGGGCGTAGCCGCAACCGAGGAGATCAATGGACACTTCCTCCACGCCGCCCGCCTCGCCATCCGTGTCCCCTCCGTCATCCGCCTGCTCGAATACCGCCGCATTCCGCACCAGACGCGCGCCCTCTCGCGCAAAAATATTCTCATGCGCGATCGCAATACCTGCCAATACTGCGGACTCGTACTGGCTCCCGGCGAACTCACCCTCGACCACGTTCACCCGCGCTCTCGCGGAGGCCTCTCCACGTGGGAAAACCTCGTAGCCTGCTGCCACGAATGCAATCGCAAGAAGGGAAACCAGCTCGCAAACGACGCCGGAATGAAGCTCATGCGCGAACCCCGACCCTTCACCCTCCACACCAGCCGCCACATCATGCGCATGATGGGCCGCTCCGACGCCAAGTGGAGAAAATATCTCTTCTACTAACTCCCTCCCCGTCATCCCGACCGCAGCGTTTACCTCCCTCCCCGTTATCTCAACCGTAGCGAAGCGGAGCGGAGAGACCCTTTGTGTTGCTGTTGGGGTTGATGTTGGTTTGAATTGGCGTTGCTTTTGCTCTTGCTGTTGGGTTTCGCTCGGGTGCCTGGGAACGCACCAACTTTTTAATTTCACCGTTAACCCTGCTCTCCGGTTCGCGGGCTCTCCTGTTCTCCGGTTTCTCTCGTAACTTCTACCCGCCTCCGCGAAAAACACTTCCCCGATGCAACTTCTGTCCATCTGGTTGCTCGCACCCCTGCGCTGCTCAACCTGTGAACTTCGGTTCCTAATCAGCTACCCCACCGCTGGAATACTTTGGCCCTGCCCTTTCCTGCACACTAGCTTTCAATGACTTACAAGGCGAATGCGCCTCCCGCGTTGGTACGCCAACTGCTATCCCATTAACAGTCGTAGCTTTTACGCAACGCGCCAAGACCCCTGGAGTTCTAAATGCCGGAAAATGTAATGGATCAGATAGTCACTGAGTTGCGCTCCACCGGCGCAGCTCTCTACCCGCAGCGCGCCGAACTTCGCAACGTTCGCGTCGTGGGACACACTCCCAAGCCCGATCACTACATCTACGACATCGTCGTCGATTTCACCGACGGCAGCGAACGCATCGCCGCAAAGGTTTATCGTCCCGGCAAAAGTAATCTCGAAGCCGCCCGGGAAATGGCGCAGCAGGAATACGGAAATCTTCGCGAGGTTCACTCCATCTTTTCCAAAAAGAAGCTCAACGGCGTGCCGCGTCCCATCGGAGATTTCTCCGAACTCGGAGCCGTCGTCGCAGAAAAGCTCGCCGGAGTTCCACTCCAGTCCGTCATTATGAAAGCCGCGCTTCTTCCCGGATACGCCGATCACGGAACCCTGCACGCCGCCGCCCGGCACACCGGAGAATGGCTCCGCAAATTCCATAAGGCCACTGCCGACATGCCCGCTCCCTTCGAGGGCGCGCAACTCATCGCCGACCTCGAAAAGCTTTGTGCAAACTGCAAAGGCGCAGGACTCGACGAAGCCTCCGTCCGAAC
>JBBRZF010000022.1:0-31030 GCA_038236965.1 Terriglobales bacterium
ACCTGGTTTGGGGCATTGCGTCCGTTTGGTTGCCGTTGCCTGTGGCGCTTGCCGGGTGCATCGGCCTCATGCTCACCGACCTGGTGTTGTCCTTCTGCAGCATCTACTATCTGGATTTTGCCGACGCCGTCAGTTCGCTCGCGGATGTGACGCACCTCTCGCCGTGGTATTCCATCCTGGTCGGGGCCGCCTGTCTGGGTGCTGTGTGCCTGTTGTCTTTAGGCATAACTGCTTTCGGCAAGGCTCGGCGCAACCAGGCATCCGCGTTTCAACTCGCCGCATTACTCTTGCTCTTGGTCTTCGCCGATATCGGTAACGGCAGCAGCGTGCTCAGTCGTCGGCAAACGGTCATTTTGCCCGTCAACATCGCGGGATCGACGGTGTTGATCTCCTCGGCCCAGATATACGGATTCGCCCAGGAACGGCGTCATCCTCAAAAAGTGGAAAACGTTCCGTCCGCGACAGCGCCATTGCTGCGCTCACGGTTCGACTCCAGCGAGATTGCAGGCCCCCGCGAGAATATTGTGCTCATCCTCGAAGAATCGCTGGGACTCTCGACGGATCCACAACTTACGGAAGCTGTTCTGGCGCCCTTCGGCGAGCGGGCAATCAGCGAACGATACAAAGTAACGATGGGCTCAGTGCCGTTTCACGGCTCGACCGTGGCGGCCGAGTTTCGCGAATTGTGCGGCGCGGGGTTGGGAGTGCGCTCCCGAGAAGCCGGCGCAGGCGCGCTGTCGGGATGCTTGCCGGGCAGATTGCGCAAAGCCGGATACCAGGTGGAAGCGATCCACGGATTCACGTCGCGCATGTTTCGCCGTGACCTTTGGTATCCGAAGCTCGGGTTTGATAGCTTTCTTGCCGCCGAGCAGCTAGGCACCACGCTCGCTCATTGCGGCTTCGCGTTCGAAGGTGTTTGCGATGACCAGATTGCCAGCCACATCGGGCAACAGTTGCGGACGCCATCCTCGGCGCCGCGCTTCATTTACTGGCTCACTCTGAACTCGCATTTACCGGTGGAGACAAGCGCCGCCGATAAGGATACATTCGCTTGCTCGTCAATACCATCGGCAAAGGAATATGCGGACGTGTGCAACTTGTCGCGTGTGTTGCACTGGACCAACGCGGCCATTGCCAGACTGGCCGCCGACCCGGATCTTCCTCTGACCCGCTTCATCATCGTAGGCGACCACGCTCCGCCGTTCATCTCAGAACGTAAGCGCGCCCTCTACTCACAGTACAAGGTTCCCTACATCGAATTGACGCCACGAGCGAATCCCACGGCGTTCCCATCCGCAAGCCGCGAAGTAGCCAAGCATATTAGTGGTTCGCGGCACAATTGAAGGACCTATGAGCCCTCTTTCGCGACCATTGTTGAACATACGAGTGCTGATCGAAAAGGACGAAAGCCGCGAGGAGAGCAAGCAATTCGTGGCTCGCGCTCTGGAAGTGGATGCCGAGTGCTCGGCCGGCAATTTTGAAAAGGCTCGCCGCGACATTATCTCCGCAGTGGAACTTCATTTATTTTGCATGACGGCGAGGGAGGCTTCCACCTCGAAGTTCGTTCTGGAGGTTGCGCCCGAACTGACGAAGCGATGGACGCAAGCGGCGGCGAATTTCCGGCCAGAGGTGTGGCGTCTGCGGGCCCCGGCGTCGGCTCAGATCGTGGTCGCCGGAGCGCGGGTAGTGCCCCAGTAGTCACCTCCGCCGTTGTCCATTTTGGGAGAAGAAACCAGAGTTCCCGAATCGGCATGTCATCAGTCGTGGAGGCGATTAATGCCGTGACAGTGCGGCTCTGGTTCTTGCACGATGGTGTTGCGGCAGATTCGAACGCCTGAAACTCATCGGTCCTATATCAGTGCAAGGAGTGATGCCATGGAAGATATTACGAACGACTCGACGGTGGTTGCGATGGACAGCGAAATGGCCGAGTTGGTCCGCGGCATTATCATCCCGGAGCTTGATCCCTTTGATCCGTCAGAGGCGAACGCCGTGCTGGAAGAGGCGCAACGCGGAAATGCGGCTGCTCAGTACATCGTAGGAATGGCACTGGAAAGCCTGCAGCCTCCACGCAAGAACGATGCACGCAACTGGTATATGCTAGCGGCGCAGAAGGGCTACGCGCCGGCGAAGGAAAAGTTGGAGTCTTTGCGTTTGCAGTAGAAACGAGTCCATCCCCCGACAGCAGAACGCGCGCTACGGTTTCTGAACCGTAGCGCGCGTTTTCGCGTTTAGGGGACCGTTCTATCCGTAGGGCGCGGTTTTCTTTTGCGCAAATCGCCGGGTTACAGTTCCACATCCTGTGTCGGAAGCTGCATGGCTTCATCGCGCAGTTGCTGGAAGAGGATGCTGCTGAGATAGCGTTCGCCGAAATCAGGCAACACGACGACGACGAGCTTACCGGCATTCTCGGGCTTTTTCGCAACCTGCACGGCTGCGTAGGCGGCCGCGCCGCAGGAGATTCCGGAAAGGAGGCCTTCCTCTTTCGCGAGTCGTCGCGCCCAATCGACGGCCTCTTCGTTGGTCACGGTCACGATCTCGTCGATAAGTGTCGTGTCCAGGTTCTTTGGGATGAAGCCGGTTCCTATGCCTTGGATTTTATGGGGCGACGGTTTGCCGCCACTCAATACGGCGCTATCGGCAGGCTCAACGGCGACTATCCTGAAGTCGGGCTTCTTCGGTTTGATGTAGCGTCCCACGCCGGTGATGGTGCCGCCGGTTCCTGCTCCCGCTACAAGAATGTCGATTTTTCCATCCGTGTCATTCCATAGTTCGGGACCAGTGGTTTCGAAATGTATCTTCGGATTGGAAGGGTTGTCGAACTGTTGCAGGATGTATCCGTTCGGGGTTTCGGCAAGGATCTCGTTGGCGCGTTTGATGGCGCCCTTCATGCCCTTGGGACCGGGGGTGAGTCGGAGTTCGCATCCGTAGGCTCTAAGAATGACGCGGCGTTCCAGGCTCATCGAATCCGGCATCACCAGGATCAATCTGTATCCGCGAACTGCAGCCACAAAAGCCAATCCTATGCCCGTGTTCCCGCTGGTCGGTTCAATGAGGACGGTCTTGCCTGGGGTGATCGTTCCCTCGCGCTCGGCTTCCAGGATCATGCTAACGCCGATACGGTCCTTGATCGAGTTTGCCGGGTTGAAGCTTTCCAGCTTCGCAGCGACGCGCGCCACGCAGCCTTGCGTGATGCGGTTCAGATATACAAGGGGAGTGTTGCCGATCAATTCGGTGACGTCATTCGCTATCTTCAAAGCGCGCTCCTTACAGCTACGTTAGAAAATGGATGCGCGGCGCAACAGATTGACTCAGCTTCGAGAAGATTTTTCTCGCGAGGCCCGCTCCAGCCAATCGGCCAGATAGTCGACCATGACTCCGGGATATCGAGCCTTCTGGAAATGCCTTTGGGCGATACCCCTGCATTCGTCTGCTCGCTGGTAGTGAGTACGAAGGTTGGTATGTTCGACTTTTGCCGAAGCGAAAGCCTGTTCAGGGCCAACTTCCAAGAAACGGTCGGATGCCGAAAATCTGCAGCTAAATAGCCCACCCAAGCTGCTCTTTGAGCATCTCTCTCAACGTCTGCGAGTTAGGCCTGGGGACTCAAAATGTCGTTTGCTGGTGTGCTTCGCTTCCGTCTGCTTCCGCTTTTTTGCTTTGTTTCCCTGGTGCTCGTCTATGCCACTCCGGTCGCCGCTCATAATCCTTGTCCTACCGCCACAGATCCAGATCCCTCGGTAAGTCTTTGTGCGCCCCTCGATGGTGCCACCGTGACGTCGCCTGTCCACATATTGGCCGGAACCACTTCCACGGCGACGGTCACCTATATCGAAGTTTGGGTCGACGGAGTGAAACAGTACCACCTGAACGACGATTATCTGGACATCGATTTAGCGATGGGGAATGGGACACACCGAGTCACGGTCCAGGCCTATAACGGAGTGGTCTTCAAGAAGACCGTGAACATCACTGTCTCAGGAGTTGCAGGCGGCGGCGGAAGTTGCGTTCCTGGTACGGCGGTCGATCCCTCGGTAACCATCTGCTCACCTGCCAGCGGAAGCAGCGTGGCCTCGCCGGTCAACGTAGTTGCAGCGGCTAATTCGAGCAAGGCCGTAAGTTATTTGCAGGTCTATCTGGACGGAACCAAGATTTACCAGACGAGCGGCTCGACCCTGAATACCAATCTCGTCATGGCCGCTGGTTCCCACAAGTTGACGGTGCAGGGATATAACGGTGTCCTCTTCAAGACATCTGAAACCATCACCGTCACCAGCGGCACTCCGTCCGTTTCTGTCACTGTCAGTCCGGCCTCGGCATCCGTCGCGGTCAACGCTACTCAGCAATTCACGGCGACGGTCGCTAACGCTTCGGACACGAGCGTCACCTGGTTCGTCGACGGAATCCAGGGAGGGAACGCTCCAGTCGGGAGCATTGATGTGAGCGCGAATCCGGCGACCTATCTTGCTCCGGCGGCGAACGGATCGCACGCGGTGAAAGCTATAAGCAACTTTGATAACACTAAATCCGCAACCGCGACGGTCACCATCTCAGGCGGCACAGGAGGCGGTATCTGCACGCCCAACACGGCTGATTCTACGGTGACTATTTGTGCGCCAGCGACTGATGCCACCGTAACTTCGCCTGTGGCTATAAGCGCGGTAGCAACGTCTGCGGCGGCTGTCCAGTTCATGCAAATCTATGTGGACGGAGTGAAGCAGTATCAGCAGAACAACACGACCAACATCAATACCAGTCTTGCAATCTCCGGCGGCACGCATCGGCTCACCGTACAGGCCTACAACGGCACCTACTTCAAGTCCACGGAGAACATCACCGTCAGCTCTGCTCCAGAAGTCAATGTCTCGGTTTCGCCGTCGTCGCCAAGTATCGCCAAGAGCGCGACCCAGCAGTTCACTGCGACGGTGATCAATACTTCAAACACGGCGATAGCGTGGTCCGTGGATGGAGTGGCAGGCGGCAATGCCACGGTCGGCACCATCGATGCGTCGGCGAATCTGGCTACCTATACGGCGCCTGCGACGGACAGTGTTCACACCATCATGGCGACCAGCCAGGCGGATACCTCGAAATCCGGCAGTGCTACCGTCACGGTGGGAACGCCGCCTGTGCCTGCCTTCAAGGGCATGTTCACCTACAAGTACGATAACGCCCGTCAAGGCGCGAACATGGCGGAAACCGCGCTCACTCCGAGCAACGTGAACTCCAGCAACTTTGGCAAGAAGTGGGCATACACGGTCGACGGCTATGTTTACGCGATGCCGCTCTATGTGCCGGGTGTAAACGTCGGGGGAACGACGCGCAACGTGGTGTACATCGCCACAGAACACGATACGGTGTACGCATTCGACGCCGACGGTTCCACCACGAGTCCACTCTGGAAGAAGAGTTTCCTCAGCGCCACGGCCACCACCATTCCTCAGGCTGACGTGAGCAGCACAATCTTCCCGGAGATAGGCATCACGGGCACGCCCGTCATCGACCCGGCGAGTAACACCATCTACGTAGTGGCAAATACCAAGGAGAGCGGCGCTTACTTCCAGCGATTGCATGCGCTCGACATCACCACCGGCAACGAGAAGTCAGGCAGTCCCGTCGATATCAAGGCAACGGTGAAGGGAACTGGCGACGGAACCGACGGTAGCGGCAACGTAGCCTTCCAGCCGAAGATTCAACTGCAACGTCCGGCGCTCACGCTCTACAACGGCGTGGTGTACATCGCATGGGCGTCGCATGGAGACAACGGTCCTTATCACGGCTGGGTCATCGGTTACGACGCGACCACGCTGGCGCAGGTCGCCGTCCACAACAATTCGCCGAATGGGCGTCGCGGCGGCATCTGGATGAGCGGTGGCGGTCTGGCGGTGGATGAAGTTTCTGGCGGGCTGTTCTATATGTCCGGCAACGGAACCTTCACGGCGAACACTGGCGGTAAAGAATATGGCGACAGCATGATCAAGCTGAATGCCAGCGGAGCCGTGACCGATTACTTCACGCCGTTCGACCAGGCGAACATGAATATGCATGACCTGGACCTCGGAGTGGGTGCGCCGACCGTCTTACCAGACCAGTCGGGCACGCATCCACATCTCGTGGTCGGCGCAGGAAAAACAGCCTCCATCTACCTGGTCGATCGCGACAACATGGGCCACTTCAACAGCGCGAGCAATAACCAGATCGTGCAGTATCTTCCGAACGCCCTGACCAGCCATTGCCACGAACAACCAGTGGTTTGGAATGGAACTGTTTATTTCAGCACTGAGACCGGACCGATGTCTGCGTGGAATCTCTCGGGCGGGTTGCTCTCCACGATGCCAACCTCAAAGACAACGAACAATTTCGATTTCCCCGGGCCGAATCCGGTCATCAGCGCGAATGGAAATTCCGATGGCATTTTGTGGGCGATCGATAAACCTTCGACCGGAGGGGCAGTGTTGCGCGCTTATGATGCGGTCAATCTCGCTACCGAACTCTACGACAGCAACCAGGTCAGCGCGCGCGACTCGCTGGTGACGGCCGTGAAATTCGTGCCTCCGCTGGTGGCCAACGGACACGTCTACGTCGTATTGAAGGGGCAGGTCGCCGTCTTCGGGTTGCTGAAATGAGCCCAGGGCTGAAACCAAGCGCACCGCGGAGAACACTGGTATTCGCGTTCTTGTGCTTGCTGTGGCTGTTGCCTGCGAACGCGCAAGAGAAGAAGACACCTTGGACTGACTATCACAGCGAGCGCTGGATGTTTTGCGCGGCGTTCCCCTCGGGATGGCATCCGGAAGAACTCTTCGACGGGATTCTGTTCCGCGCGAAGCCCCACGTCGGACATGACAACGACCCGGTGATAACGCTCGGGGGATACGAAGGAAAGAATTACGAAGGTCACTATAAATCGCTCGAAGAGTTGGCGGACGATGCCCAGGACGATCTCCGCGACCAGATGGTGAGTCAGTTGCGCGCGACGAACACGGATAGCAAAATCCAGGGGAGTCCGGCGCTGGTCACGCGGCAAAGCTATCTGCGTGGCAGCGCCCCGTGGTCGGCAAAGCACATTCTCGTTCAGCGCGAAGATGGCGTCATAATGGAACTCTCTCTCAGTGGCCCCGATGAAGAATTCGAACGACTACTCCCTCAATTCGACGAAATGGTCGCATCCCGTTTTCAAAGAACCTGTGCCGGACTTCCACAGGAACCGCGCAATAGCTCCTCGCGATAGCCGACCAAACAATCGAGCGTGACATAATAAAGTGAGATCAAGTAGGAAGTTCACACGCTCATGAAGATCGGTGTACTCGCATTGCAGGGCGATTTCGACGCCCATCGCCGTCGTCTGGAAGAACTCGGTGCCGAGGTGGTACTCGTGCGCAAGCCCGAGCAGTTCGACCAGGTAGAAGGACTCGTCATCCCCGGCGGAGAATCCTCAACATTCTTGAAACTGCTCGGCGAAGCCGGCTTCCAGAAGCTGGCGGAGTTCGTTCGCAGCAAGCCGACGTTCGGCACCTGTGCGGGTGCGATCCTGCTCGCGCGCGAAGTGCAAAATCCCGATCAGCACGGGCTTGGCGCACTCGACATCACTGTGCGCCGCAACGCTTACGGACGTCAGCTAGAATCCACCATTCTCACGTCGCTCACCAAGCTAGCGGGCGGAGAACTGGAACAGGTGTACATCCGCGCGCCGCGCATCGAGCAGGTAGGGACTGGCGTAGAGGTATTGGCCGAGCGTGAGGGTTATCCCGTGCTGGTTCGCCAGGGGAATAAGATGGCCGCCACCTTCCACCCCGAACTATCGGAGGATACGCGCGTTCATGCCGAGTTTCTGAAACTGGTGAAATAGGCGGAGCAGAGCCGAAATCCGCTATACTGACCCAACGCATTCCCCTTCAAGGATCAGTTTTCCAGTGAGTTCAGAGAACAAGACGTTTTATATCGAAACCTTTGGCTGTCAGATGAACTTCCATGACTCGGAAAAAGTCGTGGGAACGCTCATCTCGGAAGGCTATCGGCAGGTGCAGTCGGAGCAAGAGGCAGACCTCATCTTCTATAACACCTGCTCGATCCGCGACAAAGCCGAGCAGAAGGTCTTCAATCGTCTGAACGATTACAAAAAGCTGGTGAAGCAGGGAAAGAAGTTCGCCGTCATCGGATGTGTGGCGCAACAGGAAGGCGAAAAGATCTTCGAGCGCGCACCTTACGTCTCACTGGTCGCAGGCTCTGCCAGCTACAGCAATCTGGACAAGATGTTGGTGCAGATCGAATCCGGCCAACGCGCTACAGGCCTTGACGATCGCCAGACCGATCTCACCTTCGAAACCGAGTTCACTGCGCGCACCAATCAGCATCGCGGATACATCACCATCATCGAAGGCTGCGACAAGTTCTGCGCCTATTGCGTTGTGCCCTATACGCGCGGCAAAGAACGTAGCCGGACGTCAGAGTCTGTGCTGGCCGAAGCGCGCAAGATGGCCGACGCCGGGTATACCGATATCCAACTGCTTGGGCAAAACGTGAATTCCTTCCACGACCCCACGGGAAAGAAGACCTTTGCCGAACTGCTGACCGCGGTCGGTGAAGTCACTGGAATCCGTCGAGTGCGTTTCACCACTTCGCATCCGCGCGATTTCACCCGGGACATCGTGGACGCCATTGATGCCCTGCCCACACTTTGCGACCACGTTCATCTTCCAGTGCAGAGCGGGAGTTCTCGCGTGCTCTCCGCGATGTTTCGCGAATACACTCGCGAGCAATACCTGGAACGCATCGCGTGGCTGAAGTCCACCCGCAATCGCAATATCTCGCTCACCACGGATATCATCGTCGGCTTTCCCGGCGAGACCGAAGCCGAATTCGAAGAGTCACTCGCGTTGATGGAGGAAGTTCAGTTCGACGCCATCTTTTCCTTCAAGTACTCGCCGCGCCCCAATACACCGGCGCTCAAATACATCGACAGCATCTCGGAAGAAGAGAAGACGCGTCGCCTCGGAATACTGAACGAGCGTCAGCGCGAGATTCAACGCGCCAATTACGCCAGGCACCTGGGGGAGATCATTGAAGTGATGGTCGAAGGCTACAACGAGATCCGTGGGCAGGTGATTGGTCGCACCTCGCAGAACAAGACGCTGAATTTCAGCGTTCCTGCCGATTTCTCCCGCCCCGCTTTGGGTTCGTACCTCTCAGCGAAGGTGACGAAGACGCTGCCCAACAGCCTCGTTGGCGAAATGGTTATCGCCTGAACGTTCCCGGCTGAACCAGGAAGTCCACCGGTAAGAGAGCGCTCCTCCGTTTCCGCAGAAGCATCCAACGGAGTATCCTGATTTCTAGTTTCAGTGGGAGGTCGCCATGGCCGAAGTCGAAATGAAGATTCGCGGGCTTATGATGGACCCGGTCACGAATATGCCCATCGTTATTCTTAAAGACGTGGAAGGCGAATCCGTGTTGCCGATCTGGGTCGGCATCTACGAGGCCAACGCCATCGCGCTCGAGATCGAAAAAGTGATGACGCCTCGTCCCATGACCCACGATCTCATCAAGAATATGTTGACCGGGCTCAACGCGCAGGTACACAAAGTAGTCGTGACCGAGTTGAAGGACGACACTTTTTTTGCTGTCATCTTCACCGAGCACGAGGGCCACATCGTGAGCATCGATTCGCGCCCCAGCGACGCGCTCGCGCTGGCCTTGCGAGTGGATTGCCCCATCTACGTGGACGACGAAGTATTGCGCAACTCCAAGCTGGCTTCCGCGATGAGCGACCGCTTGAATTCCGATGATTTGCGCAAATGGCTGGAAGGTCTGAACGATGACGACCTCGGCCGTTACAAAATGTGATCTAACAATGGACGCAGCCGAACAACTGCAGAAAATCTACTTAGCGGGATTCGAGTTACAAACCTTCGACCGCTACCCGCAAGCAATCGCCGTGATACGAGACGGATGCATCGCCCTGATGCAGGCGCAGCCCAGCGGATTGCAGATGGTGGGCTTTCCCGGTTGGCGCATGGGCGAACTGCTGGGCGTACTCGTGGAGCGAGATGGCAAGCAGGTATTTCAGGCCAAGCAGGAATTCATAGAAGCAACTCCGGAACGCCTGGAATCGCTGAATCGCTTTTCCAAAGACCTGAAACAACTGCTTGCGCCAACGGCGTAACTTCCGCTCGTTACTGTTTTCTCGCGGCGACCTCTGCCATTTCCTTGGCGATGTTTTCTTCCAGCCCACCCTTGTACAGGTCGAAATGGCTGCGTCCTTCGAGGTAGGTGAACTTCGCTTCGCCGCCTAACTCTTGCAGCGTCTTGTCCAGCAGATGAGCGGGGCCGTCGAGATGGAAGGTGTCGGCCGTACCCACGATGAGATGTATCTTGCCCTTCAGGTCCGGCCCGATCTCGTTCCAATGCGTGCGCAGCAGATGTGCAATGTCGTAGTTCTCCTCCCAATACTTCACCACTGCGGGATCGATCTCGCCGCTGTCGCGGTCGAACATCGGCATGGGGCGTCCATCCTTGCCGCGCGGACTGAAGACCCAATCGAAGGAAGAGAACTGCCCTCCGTACGCGCCCAGCACGCGTTCCTGTTTCGCGTAGGTTTCCAACGAAATCACTTCCTTATCACCCATGCGCACCAGCATGTAGGGCGAGCCATCCGGCTTGCGATAAATGTTCTTGCCTTTCAGCAGATCCGGCCCCGTGAAATCGCGGAAGTCGCTTGGGTCGGGCGATGTTGACCACGTGCCGCCGAAGACTTTTGGATACGCAACTTGCAGCCACAAGGTCGCCCATCCTCCGGAGGAGTGTCCGGTGAGGAAGCGTGCATTGGTGCGCGCGTCCATGCGGTACTTCTGTTCGAGGAAGGGAATCAGCTCCAATGTCAGCGCGTGGCCCCAGGGTCCATTGTTCACCGAGTCGGCAAACTCGTGCGTCCCGCCCGGACAGCTTTCGTCCAGCAGCACGTAAATCATCGGAGGCAGATTGCCGCTCTTCATGCCCTCCGCATAACTCATTCCGTAAGGACCGGCAAGCGTCCCCAGGTCCGCGCCAAATCCGGGTGTCATATAAACCGTCGGATATTTGCCTGCGGTGGTCGCATAGTTGGGCGGCAAGACGACTACGCCGCGCATGGCGATGGGGCGTCCCCAGAACTTGGAGAGCGAAGGACTGACGAAGTCAATAAACTCCGCGCCCGGTTGTAACTCTATTTTCTGCTCTGGTACACGCGCGGTCAGTTCCAGCGCGACCGGAGCTGTATTCGCAGGCGTTAACGCCTTCAGTTCGTTCACTGAACTTTTCAGGTCGCCCGCGGTGTAAAGCTGATAGGCAGCGTTGTGGTCCACATCCAGCAGTGCCATCACAAAATATTTTCTCGCTGGCAGTTTTGAGACCGGCGCAGGGAACGCCATATCGTCGGGATCAACTTCCACGCTGGTGCCCGGCGCAAGGTTCGTTATCTCTTTTGCCACGATGGAGACTTCGTTCGGATCTTCATCAGACGGACGCAGCGCATCCTTCTTTCCCGCTGTTTTCGAAACAAGAATTAGCAGCCGCCCCGAGACAGGAGTCTTGCTCAGCTCAGGCGAGAGCGTCACGTTGAAGCGCAAGCGTGTGCCTGGCGATTTCGTCGCGGGCTTTCTGGGCGCGCCAGCCGCGACGGTGAGGAGGGAACAGAGCAGCAGGGTCGTGAGCGACATCTTTCGAATTCGCATGGTGTTGAATTGTACGTGGAAGCGATCCAGGATGTTCAGCTCACAAACGTTTTTCTGCACCTCGTGAAAAAGCGTACGCATCTCATCCCCCATGAAGAAAGCAGCGCTATTCCTTTTCGTCCTGCTGTTCGCCCTCTCCAGTTTCGCCGCTGACGGCAAGCAGGTCACCTACAAGAGCGGCAATGAAACCGTTTCCGGCATGTTGTACACACCCGCCGGCAAAGGCCCATTCCCGGCTCTGGTCGTCATCCACGAGTGGTACGGACTCAACGACTGGGTGAAGGAGCAAGCCTCCAAACTTGCGGACCAAGGTTATGAGACGCTGGCCATCGATCTCTATCGCGGTCACGTCGCCACCACGGGCGACGAGGCGCACGAGTTGATGCGCGGCGTTCCTGAAGATCGCGCCTCCCGCGACCTGACCTCGGCCTTCGATTTTTTGTCTGCGCAAAAAGGTGTGGACCCGAAACGCCTGGGCGGTATCGGTTGGTGCATGGGCGGCGGATACGCGCTGAATCTGGCCATCAGCGAGCCACGCCTGAAGACAGTCGTCATCAACTACGGACACCTCGCCTCGGACGACGCCACGCTGAAAAAGATCAATGCCAACGTGCTCGGAATCTTCGGCGGCAAGGACCGCGGCATTCCTCCCGACTCCGTTCGACAGTTTGAAAAGCAGCTCAAGGCGCTCGGCAAACCCGTCGAGATACACATCTATGACGACGCAGGCCACGGCTTCCAGAATCCCAATAACAAGGACGGCTACAACGCCGCCGACGCAAAGGACGCCTGGGGGAGGATCACCGCCTTTTTGAAGAAGAACTTGTAATTGAAAATCGCGCAGTCGAGGTGCTAGTTTCTTACTGACACCTCGACTCGGCGATGGAGTTCGCCATAACCGCTGGACTTCGTTCCGGCTGATGACTCCTACCAATCAATGTTGGAGGAACTCACCATGCTGGCTTACCTCTGGGTCTCACTCGGTGCTGTCATAGGCGCGTGCGCCCGTTACATGTTAAGTCGCTTCGCCGCCAAAATACTTTCTCCAGACTTTCCTTACGGCACCTTGTTCATCAATGTCAGCGGCAGTCTGCTGCTTGGCTGGTTCATGATATGGAGCACCGAGCGCGCCATGCCCGACCCGCGCTGGCGACTCGCATTGGCCATCGGCTTCTGCGGTTCCTACACCACCTTCAGCAGCTACGCCTTCGAAAGCTTCGCCTACTTCGAGCAGGGACATTACCTGCTCTTCGCAGGGAATGTGCTCACCAACAACGTGCTCTGCATGGTTGCTATTTTGGCGGGTGCGGCGCTCGCGCGTGCAATGTAGAATCCCGAGGACGAGGCACCGATGGCCTTACAGATCACGATGTACCTGAACGAATCCGATGAATACAACCGACGCCCGCTCTATATCGCGTTGCTCAATTACCTGCGCGAAGAAAATGTCGCCGGAGCCACCGTCTTCCACTCCGTCGCAGGATTCACCGGACGCATGCGCGTGAAGACCGCGTCGCTCGTCGAGGCCGGAGGCAAACTCCCGCTGGTGTTGACCTTTGTAGATGCGGATGAACACGTTGCGCGGGTGTTGCCCAGATTAAAGGAAATGGCCCCGCATCGCCTCATCATTCGCGAAAACGTGGTGGTAGAGCAGGGAAGCTTGGACTAGATCTCGTTTTCGCTCGAAAAGAATAACGCCGCCCTCTAAGGCGGCGTTAGATTTCGTGTAGCGAAGTTAACGCGAATTTCCGGAAGCGGGCAGCGTGACCATTTGATCTAGGCGCAGACGCAGTCCGGTATTCGCAGGCAGTTCAACATCCTTGCCGCCGTTGGCCAGAACGTAACCGCCGCCGGCGATAGCGCCGATGGCGAGTCCTTTCAGTGCGCCTCCGAAGATGAGTCCTGCAACCGTGCCGATACCGGCGCCAATTCCCACATCTTTCGCGGTATTCGTTCCCGTATTTTTTCCTGTTACCTGGCCTTCTTCATTGGTATTGGCCGATTGCTTGCCACCCTTCGCGTCGCTCACGCCGAGTAGGGAAGCCTGAATGGGAACCGTCGTCCCATTCGATAACTCGATGTCGGTGAAGCGCAAGGTCAGCTGGCCCTTGCCACGGACCGACGGCAGAGTCTTGCCGGCCTGAACGCTGCCGACTTTTCCGCGCACCTTGGTCCCTATTGGCACCAGCACCTCACCATTGCCGTTGCGCAAAGCCTGCGTCAGAGTCGCTGTAAAGGGCTGGTCAATCTGCGAAGTCTTACTGCTGAGCGGCGTATCCAGCGTGGCATTCACTTCCGCGCCGACGGGAATCGTGCGCGCCATGGGAATATGCGTTACAGGGCCGGGACGCGAACCCAACGGCGCATTTCCCTGGTTCTGCGGAGTCGTTGCTGGAGGCAACGTGTCGCGGCCTGCATTCGTTTGCGGATTGACGTTGGCAGGAGATTCTTGCGGCGCGATTTGCTGCGTCGGATTCTGTGCCGGCTGCGTCGCGGGTTGCGACGGCGTCGAATTCTGCGGATATTGATTCTGTTCCCCGCCTTGTTGCTGGCTGTCTGGAGCTGGCGCCGGCGGAATTGTGCCGATTGGCGACGTGGACGGAGCCGATTGCTGTTGCGGTGTTTGCGATGCCGCACTCTGCGTCTGAGCCACTGACATTGACGATGACAACAAGGATATAACAGCTAAAAGGGCAGTCGGGCGCATAACTCCTCCATTTACATGGAACCCATGGTTAGAACCAAAGTTGCAGAATCAAGGTTGGCTGCCGTGCCTGGCGAGGCCTCTTAATGAGGGTCGCGGTGTTATGATACCGAAAGCAGAATCGCTGGATGCCGAGGTAGCATCCAATCGCCTGGAGATTGAATGAGCGCAACGCAGCAGAAGAAACCGCGAGTATTGGTAGTTGACGACGAACGGGTGATTGCCGACACGCTCGCCATCATCCTCAACCAGGCCGGATTCGAGGCCTCGGCCGTCTACACCGGAACGGGTGCCGTAGATACGGCACGCGAAGTGCGCCCCGACCTCATTATCAGTGACGTCATCATGCCGGACATGAATGGCATCGAAGCCGCGATCCGCATTCGCGGATTTCTTCCCGCTTGCAAGATATTGCTTTTCTCCGGACAGGCCGCCACCGCCGACCTGCTGGAAAGCGCCCGAGCCAGGGGCCACGAATTCGAAATCCTTGCCAAGCCCGTCCACCCGCAGGACCTGCTGGCGAAGCTGAGAGAGTAGGGAAGGCAGATCCGATAAGTTGGTTAGCGGATAAATTGGTGATTTACTCCAGAATCAAAGGCCAGGCATAACGCCCTGGCCTTTGCTTTTGAACCTGAATTACCCAATTACCAATTACGGATTTACCAACTGCTCTTCAAATCTCTCTCCGACCTTCCATTGCCTTGGACATGGTCACTTCATCGGCATATTCGATGTCACTGCCAGCAGGGATTCCCGTGGCGATGCGCGTCACCTTCACCCCAGAACTCTTCAGCAGGCGCGAGAGGTACATCGCGGTCGCCTCGCCTTCTACGGTGGGATTCGTCGCGAGGATCACTTCATCGGCCGCGTCGTTCTCCACCCGGCGAAGCAGGTTGCCGATGCGCAATTGCTCCGGGGCTACGCCGTGTATGGGAGAGAGGGCGCCGTGCAGCACATGGTAGGCGCCGTTGTAGTTGCGCGTCTTTTCTATGGCGGCCACGTTGGTCGGTTCTTCCACCACGCAGATCACCCGCTGGTTGCGCGACTCACTGATGCAGTACAGGCACGGATCAACGTCGGTGATGTTGTTGCAGGTAGAGCACAGCCGAAGCGATGCCTTAACGTGGCGGATGGCTACGGCCAATGCTTCCGCATCGTCGTCGTTCGAGCGCAGGATATGGAATGCAAATCGCTGCGCGCTCTTCGAGCCGACGCCGGGCAGTTTCTTCAGTTCATCGATCAATCGAGCCATGGGCTCGGCAAACTTTGACAATGCAATCTCCAGACGCCGATCGCGCGGCGTCAGCCAGCAACAGGTTTTAGAACAAGCCGGGAGGAAGTCCCATCCCACCCAGCATTCCGCCTACGTCAGCCTGCGTCGCTTCATCTGCCTTGCGCGCAGCCTCGTTCACGGCAGCCATCACCAAGTCCTGCAGCATTTCCACATCGCCGGACTGCACGATCTCTGGCGAGATGGTCACTCTCAGAACACTCTTCTGTCCATTCATCTTGACGGTCACGCTGCCGCCGCCAGCCGAAGCTTCCACCACGGTCTGCGCCATCTTCTCCTGCAACTTGCGCTGCATCTCCTGCGCCTGCGACATCATTTCCTGCAACTGTTTCGGATTCATGCGTTCACCCTATTTGGTTTTATCGATCACGGAGCGCACTTCGGCGCCAAACTTTTCCATCATTCGCTTAACAACGGGCTCTTCCGCGGCTTTTCCTCGCGCCGCGCCTGCTCCTCCTGTCCGTGCCGGTTTGGATGCGGCCACGACCTTTGCGCCGCCCTCGATGCGAACTTTCAGGAAGCGTCCGCCTACGGTGGTCGCAGCATGGTTCAGGGCCTTCTTCTGTTCGATGCCCAGGGCCATGTCCACCAATTTCTGGGACATCGCTACGCTCACCACAACTTCGTTTCCTTCCACCTTCCATTCGCCTTCTTCCAGCGAATGCCCCAACATGCGCTGGCCGCCCGCTTCCAGCACATTGAGCACGGCGTCGCGTATCTTGTAGGTCGATGTCTCTCCTGCTTCCGACTCCTCGCCGACGGCGGGTTCCAGACCACTGTCTGCCGGATGCGGTGGAACTTCGTCTTGCGAAGCAGCTATTTCTTCGACGGCGACAGCTTTCAGCGCAACTGCTGTGGGCGCAACTCTTATGGGCGCAATTTCAACGACAGGCTCGGCTACTTCCACGATGACTGGAGTCGCAAGTTCGAACTTCGGCGTCTCCTTCGCGATGACCGGCATCGCGACTTCGATGATGACAGGTTCGGGCGCGATGGCTACGGCAGCGCCTCCGCGAGTCGTGCTCGAACGTACGCTTGATTCCGAAACAGGGAAGTGCGACTTCGGCGGCATCGGTTCTGCGACCGACATCTCCGACTTCGGCGTCGTCGATTTTCTCGCACGGTCCTGTTCGAAGGGCGACGGACGCGAAGGGCGTGTCTCTCCAAAGGGCGAGGCCGAATCCGCAGGGGGACGCGCGGGCGCTGCCGACGGACGCGCAGGGCTCGCGGCATTTCCCGGGCCTGCCGAAGCGCTTCGAATAGCGGGCGCGGAAGGTCTCGGAGTTGGTGTCGCATTCGACATCCCGCTCGCGGCTTCGCTCAACAACTGTTCCAGAGGCAACAGGCGTTGCGCATGCACCATCTTCAGCAGCCCAAGTTCCAGGTGGAATCGTTGCTCCTGCTTGTAGCTTACGTCGCCGTGCGTGCGCAGCATGATCTGCAGGAATCGCGTAAGGTCTTCTTCCGTGAAGAGATCCGCGATGCGCACTACGCGAGCGCGTTCGTCAGAAGATATCTGCAGAAGCGAAGAATCTCCGCCAGCGACTTTTGCCATGATGGCGTTGCGCAGGAATCGCACCAGTTGCCGCGCGAAGTGGACCGGGCTGTGGCCTTCCACCAGCAATTTGTCCACGCTGCGAATCACGGCTTCGCTGGAATTATGGTGTACCGCTAGCAACACGTTCTCCAGCACATCGCTGGAAACCGTGCCGATCAAACCGCGCACGACGTCGGCGGTCAGCGTGGTTCCACAGCAGGAGATGGCCTGGTCCATGATGCTGAGCGCGTCGCGCATGGAGCCGTCGCCTGCCTCGGCCAGCATGGCCAACGCGTCATCATCGACCGTCAGACCTTCCTTCACCGTCAGCGAGCGCAAATGTTCGGCGATCTCATCGAACTTCACCGCATGGAAGCTGAAGTGCTGGCAACGCGAACGAATCGTCTGCGGAATGTCTTCCGGCTGCGTTGTGGCCATCATGAAGACGACCCACGGTGGCGGCTCTTCCAGGGTCTTCAGCAGAGCGTTGAAGGCGGCGTCCGTGACCTGGTGCGCTTCGTCGAGAATGAAGATGCGATAGCGGTCGCGGGCCGGTTCGGCCGTGGCCGTGGCAATCAGCCCGCGCACTTCTTCGATACCACGGTTGGTGGCGGCATCGATCTCGATGACATCCATTGCGCCTACGGAACCGTCGCGTATCTCGCGGCAGGAATCGCAAACGCCACACGGCTCCGCAACCGGACGGTCCGAAGACTTGCAGTTCAGTGCCATGGCGAGGATGCGCGCGATGGTAGTTTTGCCGATGCCGCGATGTCCGCTGAAAATGTAGCCATGCGCGATGCGCTGCTGTTCCAGCGCATTCTTCAGGGTACGCGTAACGTGTTCCTGACCGATCACATCAGAGAAGAGTTGCGGACGATATTTACGTGCCAGGACCGTATAGCTCATGGGAATTATTGATTATAAATCGAGGGAAGCTTTCAGGTTCCGGCTTCTTCACGGGAAAGAATATCAGGCGCCCTGACCCTTTGCCCTGAAGCATGGAAACACCCGCCAAAGCCGCCGACTTGCAACTCGCGCGCGGTCACGATAGGCTTGGCGCGACTGCAGACATGGTCTTAGTGGGAGGCAATATATGAATCTTAAGCTCAGTACCCGCCAGTCGGACGGCATTGCAATCGTGGATTGCAACGGCCGCATCGTCTTCGGCGAAGAAGCGGCAGCGTTGCGCGAAATGGTCAAGGAAATGATTCCCGCCAACCCGCGCGTCGTGCTCAACCTCAAAGATGTGAGTTACATCGACAGCGGCGGCCTCGGCATGCTGGTCGGTCTATATACCTCAGCTCACAGCGCCAAGGGCGATGTGAAACTCGCACACCTTACGCAACGCGTGGGACAACTGCTCCAGGTAACCAAGCTGCTGACCGTCTTCGAAGTGCATGAGACCGTGGAAGAAGCGGTCAAGTCTTTCAGCAAGTCTGCCGGCGCGTAGTCATTCGATAAGTAATCCTTAGCGAAGAGCGAGCCTCAGGCTCGCTTTTTCGTGCTTTTCTTTGCCGCTTCTTGAGCAGCCACGCGTTTCTGACGCCTGATCTCTGCCGGAGAATACATGGTGCCGCGGCAGTTCACTGTGCCGCAGGTACAGCGCGCTTCGCCCTCGCCGTCATAGAGGAAATAGTCATAGGTAAGTTCCTCGCCGAGTTCGATGCGGCGCATGCTGCATATCCAGACACGGCCGTCGTCATCCTCTTCCGTCTCGCAATTGGGCGTGCAGGAGTGGTTCACGTACATCGCCATTCCGTAGCCATCGATGACCGTGCCCGCCGCACCCGCACCGAACAGATACGTGTAGGGACGCCCTTCGTAAAGCTTGTCCGCCTCTTCGTGGGGCATGCGGTCGCCCGTGTATTCCAATACCCGTTTTTTGGGCGAGATAGGTTCCAACGCGAAACAGCCGGCAGCGTGGATAGCGGAGGAACGGATGATGACTTTAGGCATGTGAGGAGAATTCAACCTTGGCATTTGTGGAATTCGATGTGGCTTTCGCGTGCGGAGGCTTTCAGCAGTTTCCTTGTCAGGAAAGTCTCCATGTCGCCGGCACCGCACAGGAACTCGCGACGATCCAGCACGCGCGCTCCTTTGCGCTTGGCTCGATGCGCGGCAATCTTGCCCTTAATTCGAATGGCTACCGCCCTCGGATCTTCCAGCTCCACACACTGCATGCGCCGAAGTCTATCAAATGCCTTCGCCAGAGACGAGAGCATAAGCTCCGGCAGCCAGCGATTCCAACGCGCACTCCGGCAGGTCGTTCTTGACCTGGTTCACTAAGGTGCTAACCGGGTAGCGGCGCATCCGCTTGGCGTCAAACGGCTTCAGCAACTCGCTCAACGCGTCCGTCTTGTTGAATCCCGGATCGAGCCACAGTTCGAAATCGTCGGGGCGCAGTATCACCGGCATACGGTCGTGCATATCGGCCAGCAACGCGTTCGGCGCAGTCGTCAGGATGCTGCAGCTCTCCACCGTCTTACCCTCGGCAGACTTCCAGTGGTCCCATACCCCTGCGAATGCAAACAGCCCGTCATCGATCATTCCGAAGTGAAAAGGCTGTTTCGATGACTTGTCCTTGCGCCATTCGTAAAACCCGTTGGCCGGGATGAGGCAGCGGCGCGACTTGAAGCTGTTGCGATACGCTGGTTTTTCCGTGATGGTCTCCGAGCGCGCATTGATCATCTTGAAGCCGATAGAGGGGTCTTTCGCCCAGAAGGGAATCAGTCCCCAGCGCGCAAGCGTCAGCGTCCGCCGAGGCTGCTCCGCGTGCTGGCGAAGCAAGGGAATCGACTGCGAAGGAGCGATGTTGTAGCGCGCCGTCCAGGCAGCTTCATCGACAAAGTTGCCGTCGACGATGGATACGTCAAAGTGTTCGCGAACTTCTTTATCGGCGCGAGAAAGGCGATAACGTCCACACATTGTGCGAACATTATCGCCTAAAACATAACTCAGGATTCAGCAGAGCTCAATTATTTAACGGGACGTGACTATTTCATCGCGCCGGACGTCACCAGCGATTGCAGTATCCTGACGCCGTCGGTCATGCCCAGCGCCGCTTCGCTGGCGCGCTCTGGATGTGGCATCATCCCCAGCACATTGCGGCCTTCGTTACAGATGCCGGCGATGTTGTCGAGCGAGCCATTGGGATTCGCCTCCGCAGTTGTATCGCCTTCCGGCGTGCAGTAGCGGAACAATATGCGGTCCTGCCGTTGCAGCGTTTTCAGCACGTCCTCATCGGAGAAGTAATTGCCTTCCATGTGTCCGATGGGGACTTGCAGCACTTCGCCCTTTTTGCAGCCATGCGTAAAAGGAGTCTGCTCGCTCTCCACGCGGATGTTCACCGGCTTGCAGATGTATTTCAATCCTGCGTTGCGCATCAGTGCGCCGGGCAGGAGGCCACTTTCGCAGAGGATCTGGAAGCCGTTGCAGATGCCCATCACCAGGCCTCCGCCATCGGCAAACTTGCGCACGCTTCCCATGACGGGCGAGAACTTGGCAAGGGCGCCTGTGCGCAGATAGTCTCCATAAGCGAATCCGCCGGGCACGATCACCACATCGCAATTCTGCAGATCCGCCGAGTCATGCCATAGGAAGGTCGCCGGTTGTCCGAAGACCTCCTTGAACGCCCAGTACGCGTCGTGGTCGCAATTGGAGCCGGGGAAGATGATGACGCCAAATTTCATGCGCTTATCCTGATGGGAAGATGCTTAAAGTTTAGCACGTGAATTCAGCCCTGCCGATTTACAGTCCGTTCGCCTGTCGCACTAAAAAACCCGCCGTCTCCGGCGGGCTTTCGGTGAAGTTTGGGCACAACTAACGCGGCTGTTCTGTGGTTGGGCGCCCTTTGCCGTCGGTGTTGTTCGGACCGTCCGGCGGTGCAGGCGCTTTCGGCGGTCGTCCTGGTGCGCTCGGGTGTGGCGTCGGTCCCATGCCTTCCTCTGGACCGCCGCGCATTCTCATGCGCCCCTGCCCGCCTTCCAGTTTCTTCCACTGCTCGCGGGTAAGGTCCTTGCGCATTGCAATGGACATCATTGCCGAAACTTTTTCCAGTTGTCCACGCGCGGCGACGACTTTATCCAATTGCGCGCTTACCTGATTTTCATCGAGGCGGTCGGCCTCTACCATCGGCTGCAACCGTGCTTCTTCCTTGTCCAAGGTCGCCCGAAGGTCGATCAACCGGATGCGGTAATCGGTGAATGTCTGTTCCAATTTTGCTTTTTGCGCGTCCGTCAGATTCAGCTCCTGTGCGAGTTGCGAATCCTTCCACCATGCCATGGGAATGCGCGGCAGGCCCGGCGGATGGGGTGGCGGAGGTGGCGCTCCGACATCGAACGGTTCTCTCGGCGCCCGAGGCTGAGCGGCCCGCGGCGCTCTATCCTGGGCAAAGGCTGAGACGGCTATCGTAGCCAGCAGCATCGAAGCCATCCAAAATTTCCTTGTCATCTCGACTCTCCTTTTACTTTCACACTCGATTTCAATCCGCGATCCACTTCAATTGCCAGCAGGGTCGCCGGGGCCAGCGCATCGGGCACAGTGTCCGAGGTCGCCTCCACGACGTAGCGCATTAGCTCGTCGTCGTCCGTATTGGCTTGCACATTCGGTACTGTCGTCGGCGTCGCCACGTTCGGAACGACCGGGCCCATCATCAGCAACGACGCTCCTATGGCGAATAGAGCCAACGTCGAACCCAGAGCCCACTGCAACGAACGTGCCTGACGAGGTAGAGCCGCGCGCTCGCGGATGGACGCTCTCTGCGCTGTCCAGAACCATTCCGGACGCCCGGCCTTCTGCGCTGCGTCTGCGCGGAACGCCTGTAGATGCTCGCGCAAACCCTCGTCCTGTCCGCCATCGAATTTGGAATCGAATTCGCTACCCACGTTCGTTCTCCTGTATCTGCTGTCTTACGGAATTCAATGCGCGAGAAAGGTGCGCCTTCACTGTTCCCACCTGCAACTTCAATGCCTGCGCTATCTGCTCCAGCGGCATTTCGTCGGCAAAGCGCAGGACAAAGACTTCGCGCTGTTGCGGAGAGAGTTTCTCCACGGCGACCCAAACGGCCTCCGCGCGTTCCCGCATCAGGAGTACGTGCTCTGCCGATGGTTGCGGGTCCACGGCCCGTGCCATCCGGTCCAGTCCTTCGCCTTCATCCGCAGGAGAATGAAACAATCGTCGCCAAAAGCCCTGCCGCTTGCTGCGCTGGTAGTCGCGAGCCAGGTTCACGGCGATTCGAACCAGCCAGGTTGAGACTTGGGCTTCGCCGCGAAAACTCTCTCTTGCCTCAAAGGCTCTCACGAAGCAATCCTGCGTGAGACTTGCCGCCGCGTCGCGATCGCGCAACAAGGCCAGCAATACCCGGTAGATGCGCTGTTGGTTCTCGCGCACCACTCCGTCGAACTCCGCCTCTGTGATGCCCCGCGTCATTCGCGTTGCCAAGGCCGCTCCGGCGATCGCATTCGCTGTCGTCTCTCCCGTCACACTGCTATGGACGAGTTTTATAGTCCGCGGTTTACATCCTGACTACATTTTTGTGTTAGGAAAGATGCAGGGCCTCCCGCTGCACTGCCCTTGTGAGACGGCGACTATGGACGTTAAAGAAGAAAGAACCGCCGAAGTACGACAGTTGATCGACGACCACGATTGGGTGCGCCTGCGCAACCTGGTCAGCGAATGGCCCGCTCCCGAAGTTGCCGACGTGCTGCGCGAAGTGGACAAGCCCAGTCGTGTGCTGCTGTTTCGCTCCCTGCGCCGCGACCTCGCCTCTGAAACCTTCGCCTACATGGATGCCGAGAGCCGCGACGTTCTCCTCAAGGAACTTACCGACGAAGAAACGCGGCACCTGCTCTCAAGTCTCACCCCGGATGATCGTACCGAATTACTGGAAGAACTGCCCGCGCAAGTCACTCGACATCTGTTGAACCTGCTGAGCCCGGAAGATCTCATTGAGGCGCGCAACCTGCTCGGCTATCCCGAAGACAGCGTTGGACGCCTGATGACACCCGATTACGTTGCCATTCGTCCGGAGTGGACGGCAACCGAGGCTATCGAGCATCTGCGCCGCTTCGGCAGCGATCGCGAAACCATCAACGTCCTCTACGTGACGCAGAGGCACGGTCTGCTGATCGGCACCCTCGAATTGCGCAGGCTCGTACTGGCCGCTCCGCAGACGCTGATCGAAGTCCTTATGGACTCCAAGGTCGAGATCATCGCCGCCACCGCCCATCGCGAAGAAGCCGTTCGCATGGTCGAACATTACGATCTCAACGTTCTCCCCGTCGTCGATAGCGGAGGGACGCTGCTCGGCATCATCACGGTGGACGACGTCCTCGACGTCGCCGAAGAAGAGGCTACGGAAGACATTCAGCGCATGGGCGGCATGGAAGCCCTCGACGCACCTTATATCCAGGTCGGACTCTTCTCCATGGTACGCAAGCGCGGAGGATGGCTGGCCGCGCTCTTTCTCGGAGAAATGCTGACGGCTACCGCCATGGCATTCTTTGAGCACGAGATCGCACGCGCCGTTGTGCTCGCACTCTTCATTCCCCTCATTATTTCCAGCGGCGGCAACTCAGGCTCGCAGGCCGCTTCGCTCATCATCCGCGCATTGGCCTTGCAGGAATTGCGATTGCGCGATTGGTTCCGCGTGATTCGTCGCGAGATCGCTGCCGGATTGTTACTCGGCAGTTTGCTCGGCAGCATCGGCTTCATCCGCGTCATGCTGTGGCAACGCATGCATCTGACGAACTACGGTGTTCATTACCAACTCATTGCGTTGACGGTCGCCTTCAGTCTTATCGGTGTTGTCATGTTTGGAACGATCGCGGGAAGCATGTTGCCGTTCGTGATGCGACGCCTCGGATTCGACCCGGCGACCAGTTCGACGCCGTTTGTGGCTACACTGGTCGATGTCACCGGACTCATCATCTACTTCACTATCGCGCAGGTCATCCTGAAAGGCTCGCTTCTTTAATGCGCTTCTTCGACACAGTCGAGGCATCGAATAACTCGTGGACGCACGTGGACATTTTCACACTACCTTCGGAGCCATCAAGCGATGGTTCATAGCTCAGTGCTATGACTCTGCTGTCGTGGCTCTGATGTGGCTTGTCGGCCTGTTCATTCTGCGCACGCCCTGGGCTCCGCTGTGGGCATTGCTGGGCGGCGCGCTGCAATTCATCCCCAACTTCGGCCCCGTCCTCACGTTGATTGGTCCGGCGATGGCGCTGCTCGCCGTCGGGGCGAGTTGGGAACGCTTCGTCGGACTGCTGGCGGTCTTCGCCATCATCGCCTTCATCGATGGCTTGATCCTTCAGCCCTACCTGATGAAGCGGCAGAATCGCGTGCCGTTCTGGGCATCTATCCTAGCGCCTATCGTGCTCGGCTTCCTCATACCGTTCTGGGGAGTGCTGCTGGCTCCCCCGCTGCTTGCCATCGTTTACGCCTACAAAGCTCGCAATCAGCAGCCCGAACCTGTTCGCTCAGGTGAAGGAATCGTTCTCCCGCCGGAGCGCCGTCTGCCCTGATGCGGCAACTCTGGCGCATAATCCCCGTGTTATAATTTCGTGTTGTTTGCGGTCATTGCCCATGTTGCTTAGGGCTCCCGCCCTAAGTTTCGCAATCTTCTCTACTTAAAGAGGTTCCCATGTCCGGCCATTCAAAGTGGGCAACAATCAAGCATAAAAAGGGCGCGCTGGATGCGAAGCGCGGCAAGATTTTCACCCGTCTCATCAAGGAAATCAGCATGGCCGCAAAAGCTGGCGGCGATTCTGATATGAATCCTCGACTTCGCACGGCCGTAGCCGCCGCAAAAGCCGAGAACATGCCTGCGGAAAATATCAAGCGCGCCATTCAGCGCGGCACCGGCGAACTCCCCGGCGTTAACTACGAAGAGATCAGGTACGAAGGTTACGGCCCCGGCGGCGTCGCCATCATCGTCGACGTGACCACCGATAATCGCAACCGAACCGTTAGCGAAATACGTCACGCCTTCGGCAAGAACGGCGGGACGATGGGCGAAGCTGGCTCCGTCGGTTGGATGTTCGCAAAGAAAGGCGACATCGTCATTTCCAAGACCGCGGCCAAGGAAGACGACCTCATGAACCTCGTGCTGGAAACCGGCGCCGAGGACCTGAAGGACGACGGCGAAAACTGGGAGATACTCACCGATCCCGGCGCCTTTGAAGCCGTTCTCGAAGCCGTCAAAGCCTCTGGCATCACTCCGGAGAACGCTGAACTTAGCTGGATCCCGCAAAATTACATCAAGCTCGAAGGACACCAGGCCGGAACCATGTTGCGACTGCTGGAAGCGCTGGAAGATTTCGACGACACACAGAACGTCTACTCGAACTTCGACATCGACCAGAAGACTTTGGAAGAGGTCACAAGATAAGCTGTCAAGCCGTCAGATGAACTTTCAGCTATTAGCCGTCAGCTCAACATTAAGGCCGCCTCCCGGGGCGGTCTTTGTTGTGCCTGTGCTTCCAGGTTTGCCTTTGGCTTTAGGTTTAACAGACAGCTGATACCTACTTGAACCACGTGTACCCGAGGTTGAATACAACGGCCGCGTTCACTCCGGGATTGTGGTTCCCGATGCTGGCGTTCGAAATATGCACCGCGCGCAGATCGAATTTCACTGCCTGCTTCGGACGCGTGAAGATGTGCATTCCGATTCCCGCGCCGGACGCGAAATTCGTCGTCGCCGTATCTCCGGCCGGGAAGTTGTCGCTGGTGAAGATCGCCGTGCCTGCCGCCTCGAAGAAGGGGACTACCTTCTTGCCCGAGGTGAAGTTCCACTTGAACAGCACTGGAGTGATGGCCGCGCCGTAGAAGCTGTGCGACTGCGAAAAGAACATGTAGGCCGGATAAGCTTCCATGCCCAGCTCGAAGGTGCCGCGCAGAATGCCGCCGCCGTGTTCGTGGGTGAGAACGCGTCCCACGCTGCCACCTGCGGTAAAGATCCCCACGCCGGGTGTGACCGCGACGCTGCCTCCGCCTCCAGCAAATAATCCCACGTTCCACGCCGGAGACTTCAGCGCCGAAGCATCCTGCGCAAGCAGCGGCGCAGCCAGACAAAGTACAATAAGTACACACACCGCGCCACGAATCTTCATATCACCTCGAAATATTCAGGATTGCGTTAGCAAGGTAGCACAAACGCAGTACCTGATTCGACAGTAACTTCTTCCATTGCCCCGCCCCAACCGCAGCGTTTATTCTCTCCATATATGCCTACGTTAGTTGAATGCGTTCCTAATTTTTCTGAAGGCCGCGACAAGGCCAAAATTGATGCCATCATCGAAGCCATGAAAATGGACGGCGTCTATCTTCTCGACCGCGAGATGGACTCCGACCACAACCGTTGTGTGATAACCCTCGTCGGCGAGCGTGAACCCATCATGGAAGCCGTGCTCCGCGGCGTTGGCAAGGCCTCTGAAGTCATCGACCTCACCAGGCACTCGGGCGCGCATCCCCGCATGGGTGCCACCGACGTCGTTCCGTTCATTCCCATCGAAGGCGTCACCATCGAAGATTGCGTGCAGATGGCGAAGTACGTCGGCAGCGAGATATTTAAGCGCTTCCAGATTCCCGTCTACCTGTACGAATCCGCCGCGCAGCGTCCCGAGCGCACCAACCTCGAGAACATCCGTCGCGGACAGTTTGAAGGCATTCGCGATGAGATCGCCACCAAGCCCGAGCGTATGCCCGACTTTGGCGAGGCTCGCATACATCCCACCGCAGGAGCCACTGTCGTAGGCGCGCGCAAATTCCTCGTTGCCTACAACGTGTACCTCAACACTACCGATGTCAGTGTCGCCAAGAAAGTCGGCAAGGCCGTGCGCTTTTCTAACGGTGGATTGCGATATGTGAAGGGAATGGGAATCCCCGTGCGCGGACTCGCGCAGGTTTCCATGAACCTCACCGACACCGACCAGACGCCTATTGCCCGCGTCCACGAATTCGTAAAAAGGGAAGCGGCGCGCTACGGCGTGTTGCCGCTCTCGAGCGAGATCGTCGGACTCATCCCCAAGAAGTCGCTCGAAGACGCAGCGGAATGGTACCTACAGGTCGAGAACTTTGACTCGTCGATGATCCTCGAAAACCGTCTCGCAGCCGTCATGGGTGGCAAGATGGCGATTGGCGGATTGCGCGCCGGAGTCGAGCCTTTCGTCGAACAGCTTGCCGCACCCACGGCCGTTCCCGGCGGAGGCAGCGCCTCGGCCGCGGCAGGAGCTATGGCCGCCGGACTTGCCGCGATGGTCGCGGGAATGTCACGCGGGAAGAAAGCCTACCTGCAGCACGAAGCGCCGTTGAGCGAAGCCATCGCGCGTCTCTCCGCGTTGCGCGAAGAACTCAAGGCCGCTATCGACCTTGATGCCGACGCCTATCGCGCGCTTGTATCTGCCTTCAAGGCCGCGAAGGACAATCCTGATGGCGCAGGAGCCATCACGGTCGCCACCCGCGGAGCCATCAACGTACCGCTTTCCGTCGCGCAGAAGTCAGCCGAAGTAAAGCGCATCGCCGAGTCGCTTCGTGCCATCACGAATCCGAAGATGGCCTCCGACCTTACGGTCGCGGTCTCGCTGTCGCGCGCGGCCATCGAAGGCGCGCTCGCGAATGTGGAGATCAACATGGAAGGCTTTGACGATGCCGGGTTCATCGCGGAAACTCGCAAGGCCGTCGCCGTCATCCAGAAGTAGCTTCTCTGTAGGAAAAACAAAAGCCCGGCGCGATTGCCGGGCTTTTGTTTTCAATCCAAAACTACATGCTCGCAGACAATGCGAACTGCTTTCGGTCGTCGACAATGAACTCGCGAATCAAGTTGCGGCAATGCATGTATCCCACCCCTTTTTCCACCACTATCAGGAAAAGGATAAAGGCCAATCCCACAAAGAAATCCAGCGAGCCTCCCTTGGTCTCCCGGCTTGCGCCCGCCGAGACGAGGACATCCAGAAGCAGAACCGCCTCTACCAGGCCCGTCAGAATGCCTAACATTCTCAAGCCGCAGTAGAAATATCCTCCACCGGGAATGATGAGTGCGCGCTTCAGCAAGGTAGCTTCATTCTTGAACGTCGTTCCGCAGCGCGAGCAGAAATAAACGCCCTTCATCAGCGGAGTCACACATTCGGGGCAAAGATGCTCATAGCCCTGAACTGCGTTCGTTCTTTGCTCTGCGTGTTCCTTCAGCCAGGGAAGGATCGCTTTCAATTTCTTACCCGCAGCGAACTTCAGGCGCGAGTAGACATCCTTCTTCCCATCCGCATGCGTGATCTTCAGTTGTCGTCCCAGAAAACTGCCGGCGATCTTGATCTCCCGGAGATCGGCCCAGTGCACCTGCTTGACCGAGTCGGACCAGCTTCCATCCCGCTTCACGTTGAAATGCAGGATGCGCCGGTCGGTGAAGACCAGGACGCATTGAAACAATCCGTGCATGACCCAGCTCATCGTCAGTTGTTCCAGCGCGCTCAGCGGAACCTGTGCCTGTGCGATATAGAAGACGCGCTCATCCTTCTGCAGAACCCGGCGTATTGGTTCTTGCATTGTGTTCATGAGCCTTTCAACGTGTTTGCGCGCGCCCCTGTTTTCCTCGCCCTTCTGGTTGGTGAACAGAACGTCTTCACGGACGAGGATTCCGAACAATTCGCCTAACTGTGGATTGACCTGAAAATGAAGCGGTTCAGCGGAGATCTGCATGAGTGCCTCAATGAAACGTCGGGGTGCAAGCGGGAGGATTGTAGCTGAAGAATGGCGCAAATTCGAATGAATCCGCGCAGGTCACAACCTTCCGTGTAAGAGCGGAGGGAAGCGATAAGGTTCCGGCTATTTCATCTTGCGGAGAGACGGCCGCCGAGGCGCTTGCTCAACAATTCTTTACACTAGGTCATTTGCTTAGCAGGCTTCTAAGTGGTCAAATGGAGCTGAATCCAGAGCACAATCAGCTAAAATCATGTCTATGAAACGGTCTCTTCTCGTCCTCACACTTTCAGCCAGCATATGTCTGCCCGCCGTAGCCGCGTCGCTCGGAACCAACGCACGCGCCGCCATTCCAAACGCCGTGCAGCAGATCATTTCCGTGGATTATCGCGCGATGCGGAACTCGGAAACGGCCATGGCGCTGAAAGCGCGCGTGCTTCCGGAAAACCTGAAGCAGTTCGAGACGGCGCTCCGCAGCATGGGAATTGCCGAGAACGATGTGGACCAGTTGACCTTCGCTTCTTTCCGCTCCAAGGCGGGAGTGCATGCAATCGGACTCGCGCAGGGGACTTTTGCCATCAAGCAATTCAATCTCAAGATGAAGCAGCGCAAAATCAAGGGCGATAAATATCGTCTGGCTACGCTGTGGCCTACCGGTACCGGAATGGTGATGACCTTCCTCGACGACAACACCATGTTGTTCGGCGAACTTGCTTCGGTTCGTGAAGGTCTCGACGCGCGCGATGGCGAGGCGGAAGGCCTCAACGCCAATTCGCAGATGACGGACATGATGTCCGGCGTCGAAAGCGGAAGCGTCTGGAGCGTCCTCGACCAGCTTGGCACGCAGAACATGATGCGCTCCGCCCTCGGCGAAGCCGCGCAGCTCGGCGACTATGAGGTCATCAAGAAGCGCCTGCTCGGTTCGCGCTACACCATCGACTTCGCGCGCGGCGTCAACTTCAACCTCAATGTTCTGACCAGCGACACCATGACGGCCGCGACTCTTTCTTCGCTCATCAAGGCCGGGATGCTCTACAAAAAAATGAACGCTACCCCGGTGGAGAAGACCGCACTCGATGGCATGAATGTCGATTCTGACAGCGGCAAGCTGATCATCAACTTCCGTACCGACGACAATAAATTCCAGTCACTGCTCAAGTCCGAGATGTTTGGAGCCGTGGTGAAGTAGCAGCATCCCAGCAGAAATTCAAAGGGCGCCATCGCTGGCGCCCTTTGTTGTGCTTGCCGCCTCGCCAGAGCGACTGTTTTAAGCAAAAATCGATAAATGCCTATCTACTCTCTTCCATTTATCCGTGAAACGGATTAGTATCAACAGTTTGTGACGGGTTTGCACCGTAGCGTGTGCTAGTGCGGGAGATTGGCTGTGGGGTCCCGACCCGACATTAGTGCGTAAGCTCCTTCTTATTAAGAACTTAGAGAGGCAAGGGACGTAGCCAGACGTGGCCGACTATATCTACACAATGGAAACAAGGTTGACGCCCAACCAGATGAAGGGTGTCTCGCTGGTTCAAGACCTCGCCCGCGCTCAGGGCATGAACGTATACCTGACGGGAGGCGCAATCCGCGACATCGTCAGCGGATTCCCGATTCGCGATCTCGATTTCAGCGTTCAGGGCAACGCCCTCAAACTCCGCAAGGACTTGGAACGCGCTGGCGTCGTTATTCAGGGAACAGACGAGGATCTCCGCGTCCTTTTCGCTCTATTGCCAGGGAATGTTCGCGCCGAGATCAGCATGGCGCGTCAGGAAACCTACGACAAGCCCGGCAAGGGACCACAGATCTCGCAAGCCACGATCAATGAAGACCTTCGCCGTCGCGATTTCACCATCAACGCGATGGCCTTGTCGTTGAATCCGGGCTCGCGCGGACTGTTGCTCGACCCCTTCAATGGCGTGGCCGATATCGAATCCAAGGTCATACGCATCCTTCACAATTACGCGTTCCTGGAAGAGCCGTCGCGCCTTATCCGCGCCACGCGCTTTTCTTCGCGCTTCCATTGGCAGTTGGAAGAACGCACGCAGTTGCGCTACGAAGCGGCAAAAGAAAACAACTATATCGAGTACATCGCCAAGTCCTCTGTG